>NZ_CP041335.1:308997-617994 GCF_008033135.1 Chitinolyticbacter meiyuanensis | reverse complement strand
CATCGGCCTGCCAGGCAATCCGGTCTCCACCTTCGTTACCTTCGTGCTGCTGGTGCGCCCGTTCCTGCTGGCGCGGCTCGGCGTGAGCGAGACGCTGCCGCATCTGTGGCTGCCAGCGCGGTTCGAGCGGCGCCGTGCCGGCGACCGACGCGAATACCTGCGGGTGCGGCTGGAGCATGGCCACGCCGTGCCCTATGCCAACCAGAGCTCTGGCGTGCTCACCTCGGTGGCCTGGGCCGAAGCGCTGGCCATCGTACCGGAAGGCCAGTGCATCGAGGAAGGCGACCCGGTGCGCATCCTGCCGCTGGCGCTGCTGACGCAATGAGGTGGAGATGAAGACCTTGCACCTCGTCTACTTTGCCCGCCTGCGCGAAGCCTTCGGCTGCAGCGGCGAAACGGTGAGCACCGAAGCCGCCACCGCGGCGGCGCTGGTGGCCGAACTGGCCGCGCGCGGCGGCGCCTGGGCCGAGGAGCTGGCCGGGCAACGGCTGTTCCGCCTTGCCATCAACCAGGAAATGGCGCAGCAGGGCGACCCGCTGCCCGATGGCGCCGAAGTGGCGCTGTTCCCGCCGGTGACCGGCGGATGAACCGGGTGCGCATCGTGGTCGGCCCCGAGCGGTTCGACCTGGGCCACGAATACGCAGCGCTGACAGCGAACGATGTAGACAGCGGCGCCGTGGTCGCCTTCGTCGGCCGGGTGCGCGACTTCGGCCTCGATTCCCGGCTGACGCTGGAACACTACCCCGGCATGACCGAGAAGACGCTGGCGGCGATCGTGGCCCAGGCAGAAGCGCGCTGGCCGCTGACGGCGGTGACAGTGATCCACCGGGTGGGCGAACTCGCCGCAGCGGACGAGATCGTGCTGGTGCTGACAGCCAGCGGGCACCGCAGGGCGGCGTATGAGGCAAACGCCTTTATCATGGACTACCTGAAGACCGAAGCGCCGTTCTGGAAGCTGGAGCACAGCGCGGCCGGGCGGTGCTGGGTCGAGGCCAAGGCCAGTGACGAGGCCGACAAGAACAGATGGAGCGAGTAGTGCGCAAGATCGATGCAGTCATCCTCGCGGGCGGACAGGGCCTGCGCATGGGCGGTCAGGACAAGGGGCTGGTCGAGCTCGCCGGCCGGCCGCTGGTGGCCTGGTCCATCGACGCACTGTTGCAGCAGCAGCCGCGGCCGGACCAGATCCTGATCTCCGCCAACCGCCACCTGGCCGAATACGCCCGCTTCGGCCACCCGGTGCTGCACGACGTGCACGACGGCTACCCCGGTCCGCTGGCCGGCATCCATGCCGCACTGCTCGCCTCGCCGGCCGAACTGATGCTGGTGGTGCCATGCGATGTGCCGTTCCTGCCCGGCGACCTGCTGCAGCGCCTGCTCGACGGCATCGGTGACGCCCCCGTCGCCGTGGCACAAAGCGAGAATGGCCGGCTGCATCCGACCACCTGCCTACTGCGGCGTGGCGTGCTGCTGTCGCTGACCGAGCGTCTCAACTGCAAGGAACTCAAGGTGGCGGACTGGATTGCCACGCTCAAGCCCGCTTACGTGGAATTCCCCGATACCGCCTTCGCCAATGTGAACACGCCCGAAGAGCTGGCGGCCTGCCATGAACGCGTCGGCAACGCGGCGACGCTGACCCATTTCGATGCCAACGGCCAGGCACATATGGTCGATGTCGGCGCCAAGGCGGAAACCGCGCGCATCGCCGTCGCCAGCGGCCATATCCGCATGCTGCCCACCACGCTGGAGCTGATCGCCAGCGGTGGCCACAAGAAGGGGGACGTACTCGGCATCGCCCGCATCGCCGCCATCATGGCCGCCAAGAAGGCCGCGGACCTGATCCCGCTGTGCCATCCGATCCCGCTGACCCGCGTCACCGTCGATTTCGCACTCGATCTTGCCGGCAGCAGCGTGCAATGCACGGTGAGCGCCGAGACGGTGGGCCGCACCGGTGTGGAGATGGAGGCGCTGATGGCGGTGAATGTCGCGCTGCTCACCGTCTACGACATGTGCAAGGCGGTTGATCGCGGCATGACCATCACCGACGTGCGCCTCCTGGAAAAGCATGGCGGCAAGTCCGGCAGCTGGCAGGCCGCATGACCGCACGGCGGGCGCTGGCGTAAAATCACCGTTTTGCCACGAACACCGCCATGACCGAACCGATCCGACTTTCCAAACGCATGGCCGAGCTGGGGCTGTGCTCGCGGCGCGAGGCCGACGAGTACATCGAACGCGGCTGGGTCCGGGTCGATGGCGTGGTCGTCGACGTGCTGGGCAGCAAAGTATTGCCCGAGCAGAAGATCGAGCTGCAGCGCCAGGCCCAGGCTGCACAGGCGCAGCGCGTGACCATTCTCATCAACAAGCCGGTCGGCTATGTCTCGGGCCAGGCCGAGAAAGGCTACGAACCCGCCAGCGTGCTGGTCCGCCCCGAGCACCATTGGGCCGGTGACAACAGCGGCATCCGTTTCGAGCGCGATCACCTCAAGGGGCTGGCGCCTGCAGGCCGGCTGGATATCGATTCGGTGGGCCTGTTGGTGCTGACGCAGGACGGCCGCGTCGCCAAGACACTGATCGGCGAGAACTCACCCGTCGACAAGGAATATCTGGTGCGCGTGACCGGCCGGCTCTCGGCCGAGGGCTTGCAGCGGCTGAACCACGGTCTGTCGCTGGACGGCGAGGCATTGAAGCCCGCCAAGGTGAGCTGGCAGAACGAGGACCAGCTGCGCTTCATCCTGAATGAGGGCAAAAAGCGGCAGATCCGCCGCATGTGCGAGCTGGTGGGCTTGCGCGTGGTCGGCCTCAAGCGCATCCGCATCGGCCGCATCACGCTGGGTGATCTGCCGCAGGGCAAGTGGCGCTATTTGCGGGCCGACGAGCGCTTCTGATGCCGCGCGCCGATGTATTGCTGGTCGAGCTGGGCCTTGCGCCATCGCGCACCGCAGCCCAGCACATGATCGCCGCCCGCCGCGTCAGCGCCGATGGCAAGGTGGTCGACAAGGTCAGCCAAAAGCTCGACCACGACGCGGTCATCGCCATCGCGCCGGACGAGGCCGATCGCTATGTATCACGTGGCGGGCTCAAGCTGGCCGGCGCGTTGCAGGCTGCTGGACTCAACGTGACCGGATTGCAGGTGCTGGATGTCGGCCAGAGCACGGGTGGCTTCACCGATTGCGCGCTGCAGGCCGGCGCGCGCCGCGTGCTTGGCCTGGAGGTGGGCCACGACCAGCTACACCCGCGGCTGGCGAACGATGCGCGGGTGGCCACGCTGGAAGGCGTGAATGCGCGTCATGTCACCCGTGACGATATCGCCACTCACGTTGATGGCGAGATCGACCTCATCGTCGGCGATGTCTCGTTCATCTCGCTGACGCTGATCCTGCCCGCGCTCGCCACGCTGTTGCAGGAGGATGGGCGATTGTTGTTCCTGGTAAAGCCGCAATTCGAGGTGGGCCCGCAAGGGTTGGCGCGCGGCGGCATCGTGCGCGACGTCAGTCTCTACCCCGAAGTCGAGACTCGGATCCGCGCTGCGGCCGAAGCCGCAGGATTCACCGTGCTCGGCTACTACGACAGCGCCATCGCCGGCGGCGACGGCAACCGCGAATTCTTCATTTACGCGCGGCGCGCTCGGCCTTGAGCCGGGTGAAGTAGGCATCCGCCGCATCCACCTCCGCCACCAGCTCACGCATGGCCGGATAGCGATCCTGGAACCTCGCCGGCTCACTACGGAACCATGCCAGGCTCGCCGGATAGGCAAACGCCGCCTGCCGCATCAGCGTACGGCCCAGTGCCACGTCCCCCTGCATCGCATGCAGCACCGCAGCACGGCCCAGTTGCGCCGGATAGGGCCGCACGGCATTGAGCGGATCCAATACCGCCAGTTTCCATGCCACGTCCGCCTCGCTCGCCACTACGTAGTTCGAGAGTGCAAAGGTCGCATAGAAATCCACCAGCGGATGCTTGCGCAGCTTTTCCAGCTGGGCGATGCGTTGCACGTTCAGCGCGGCATTCTTGGCCGGCTGCACCAGCGGGTAGATCAGCAGATAGGTCTGCAAGCCGACGGCGGCAAGTGCCAGCGCGAAGGCGCCACCGACCACGCACAGTGTGCGTACGCTCCAGTCCGGCAACCGCCAGCGCGGCGCACCGTCCCACGCGATGAACATCAGCACCGCAAACGGCAGCAGGAAATGCGCATACCACAGCGGGTATTCCACCAGGCTGTGTAGCAGCGATACCACCACCAGCGTGCCGCCGAACCAAGCAACCGCGCTGTCGCGGCGGCGCCAGACACCAGCAGCAGTGGCAAGCAGGCCGGCCAACACCGGCAGCGAGCCCGCAAGCCCGGTCTCGGCCAGCAGGTTCAGCGGCCCGCTGTGACTATGGGTGAACAGCCGGCTCTCCAGCGCCTGGGCAAAGCGCGGCTCCACCTGCAGCGCCACGCTATGTGCCGGGTAGGCCGACCAGCCCGCACCCAGCCACGGTGCATCGACAAAGGTCTGCCACGCCTTCTGCCACTCGACGAGGCGGCGACCGCCGTTGGACGAGATACGTTCCAGCGCGCTGGCCTTGCCACCACGGCCACCGGCGATGGCGTTGATCACATCGACCAGCAGCGGGGCGACGAACTGCGCCACCACCACCAACCCCGCAGCAATCAGCAGATAGCGGCCGAAGCGGCGAACGTCGTCGGGTCGGCTGCGCCAGGCCATCGCCGCGCCCAGCAGTAGCCAGGCACCGGCATACATCAGCACCGAGCGTGAGCCGCACCAAGCCAGCAGCAGCGCCAACCACGGGGCCAGTACCCAGAACAGCACACGCGGCGCGCGGCGTTGCGCCACCAGCCAGGCCAGCGCGCCCAAACCCCAGGCCAGATAATGGCCGTACATATTGGCCTGTCCGATCGCACCGAACACCGTGGCGCCGCCGCTGGTGAACTTCTGGAACGCCTGCCCCGCACCAATACCCGAGTTGACCAGCGCGCCTGCCAGCAGGCCCCAGGCCAGTGCCGTCACCAGCCGCTCCCAGCCATAGGCCTCCCGCGCACGCATCAGCGCCACGCCCACCAGTGCAGCGACGCCGACATAGCTCATCGCAATCAGGTGCATTGCGAGGAATGGTGGCTGCAACAGCCACAACTGCAATCCGAGTGCGGTCAGCAGCCCGAGCCACATCCAAGACAACCACGGCAGCGGTGTGCGGGCACGCGGCAGGGCCAGTGCAGCCAGCACCAGCGCGGCGCACAGCAGGAATGCCAGCAGCTCGGAGGGGAAGACGGGATTGGGCGCCCAGCGGAATGGCACCACCAAGGGGGCCGAGGCCAGCAGGAACAGCAGGGTCTGAAACACGCGCAGCATGGCGGGCAAACCGTGATCGGCAAAGCGCGCAGTGTAGCGCCAAGTCAGGCCGGCGCTTGTAACCGCTTGAAGGCCAGCCTCAGCGCGACGGCGCGGCCTCGGTATCGCGCCGGCCAGTCCATTGCGCAACAAAGCAGCCTAGCTCGAACAACAGCCATAGCGGCACCGCCAGCAGACACTGCGATACTACGTCCGGCGGCGTCACCACGGCCGCAACGACGAAGGCACCGACGATGATGTAGGGTCGCCATTCGCGCAGCTTGGCTACCGAGACGATGCCCAGATGCACCAGCACCACCACCGCAACCGGTACCTCGAAGGTAAGACCGAAGGCGAGGAACATGCCGAGCACGAAATCGAGGTATTCGCCGGAATCCGGCAGCCATTGCATCGAGGTCGGCACCACGGTGGCGATGAAGTGGAACACCGTGCCGAACACGAAGAAGTAGGCGAAGGCCATGCCGAGCAGGAACAGCAGCGTGGACGACACCACCAGCGGCAGCACCAGCCGCTTCTCATGCTGATAGAGGCCCGGCGCGACAAAGGCCCAGCCCTGGTACAGCGTGTGCGGCAACGTCAGTACGAAGGCGGCCATCGCAGCAATCTTCACCTGCAGCAAAAAGGGCGAGGCGATGCCGATCGACACCAGCTTCTGCCCCGGCAGCACGGTGGCCAGCGGCGCCACCAGCACGTCGTACAGCTGCTGCGAGAAATAGAAGCAGACAAAGAAACCTGCCAGGAACACCAGCACGCCGCGTAGCAGGCGATTGCGCAGTTCCAGCAAGTGCACCATCAGGGGTTGCAGATCACTCATGGCAGTCAGCGGCGATCGCGCGGCGGCACCGCGGTGGCAAGGGAGGATGACGGCGCGGCAAACAGGTCTAGCTGGCGCTCGTCGACCACGCGGACGGGTTCATCCGGATCGACCCCATTGGCAGAGGTGGCGCTGCCCGCTGCAGGCAGAACCGGCTGAGGCTGGACAGCCACCGGTTCGACGGCAAGCGATGCTTCGGCCGCGCCGTCGGCCGTCGCCGGCTCGTCGGCCACGCTCAACGCCTGTCGTGCTTCGACCAGCGGCTGATGGATGGTGTGCTGCAAGGCGTCCTGCTCGGCGCGCAACTCGGCCTCGATCTTGGCGAGCTCGGTCTGGGCGATCTCGCGGTCCAGGTCAGCCTTGACGCTGGCCGCGAAGCGCCGCGCGCGGCCAACCAGTGCCCCGACCGTGCGCGCCACCTTGGGCAGGCGCTCGGGGCCGAGCACGATCAGCGCCACGGCGCCGATCATCAGCAGCTCGGAAAAACCGACTTCGAACAAGCCGGCCTCAGCGCTTGTCGCGCTCGGCCACGTCGATCACGCGGCCGCCGTCCTTGTCGCTGCCGGCATCCGCCAGTTGCTTGGGCTCATCCTCGCCCTTCATGCCGTCCTTGAAACCGCGCACGGCCGAACCGAGATCCTTGCCGACGTTGCCGAGCTTCTTGGTGCCGAAAACCAGGATGATGATGGCCAACACAACCAGCCAATGCCAGATACTGAACGAACCCATGTGTTGCTCCGATTGCGTATTTAGTGGGTGACGACTTCGGCGATGCGTGGCGACAGCCCCGGGCCACCCAGCACGTGCACATGCAGGTGGAACACCGTCTGCCCGCCACCCGCGCCGGTATTGACGATGGTGCGAAAACCATCGGCCAGGCCCAGTTCGCGTGCCACGCGCGCCCCAACCAGCAGCAGCTTGCCGAGCAACGCCTGCTGGGCCTCGTCGGCGTGCGCAAGCGATGTGATATGGACCTTGGGCACCACCAGAAAGTGCACCGGTGCCACGGGATGGATATCGTGGAACACCAGCACGTCGTCGTCTTCGAAGATCTTGTTCGAGGGAATCGCGCCGTTGGCGATCTTGCAGAAAATGCAGTCGGTCATGGTCAGCCTTCCTTGCGTGCTGCTTTTTCCTCGATCCCAGAAATGCCCTCGCGGCGTGCCAATTCCGCCAGCACATCCTCATGGCTCAATCCCTGGTGCGACAGCAGCACCAGCGTGTGGAACCACAGGTCGGCAACCTCGCGCACCAAGTGCAGCTTGTCGCCATCCTTGGCGGCCATCACCACCTCGACCGACTCCTCGCCCACCTTCTTCAGGATGGCATCGGTGCCCTTGGCGTAGAGCTTGGCCACGTAGGAGGTCGAGGGATCGGCACCACGGCGCTCGGCCAGGGTGCCGGACAGGCGTTCGAGAATGTCGGCGGAAACCATCGCGGGATCACTCCGGGTGCGCAATGAAACCGCAATTATATTGCCGTTTCGTTGCAAGTTCGTGGCGAGGATGCACGTTGTGCTCCTCGGGGCGGGATCAGCCGGCTGCAGCGGCTGGGCGGCTCAATGCTTGTAGATGTCGGCCGGGTCTTTCAGCACCGGGTCGACCACCTGCCATGCACCATCCTTCAAGATGCGGAAGAAGCAGCTTTCGCGCCCGGTGTGGCAGGCGATGCCGCCTTCCTGGGTGATGCGGTAGATCAGTACGTCGCCGTCGCAATCGAGGCGGATCTCGCTCACGCGCTGGAAATGACCGCTCTCCTCGCCTTTGTGCCACAGGCGGCCGCGGCTGCGGGTGTAATAGTGGGCGGTGCCATGCTCGGCCGTCAGTGCCACCGCCTCGCGGTTGGCATAGGCGAACATCAGTACACGGCCAGATTCGCCGTCCTGCGCAATCACGGGCACCAGGCCCTTGTCATCCCATTTGATTTCGTCGAGCCAGGCGCTCACGGTCCATCCTTTTTCATTCGACATTCAATTTCACGGCGGTGTAGCTGGCGCTTGGCAGGTAGTGACTGACCAGCTGGACCTTGGCGCCCGGCGCAAGTTCGGCCGCCGGCACTTCGACCTTGACCGGCGCAACACGTTCGCCATGCTCGTCCTCGACCAGCAGCTTGGCATCGGCGAGCTTCAGCGGCGCCTTACCCTGATTTTCCAGCGTGACGAACAGCGTGAGTTCGTTTTTCAGGCCATGGCGGCTCTTGTCGATGGTGGCCGACAGGCCATCGCGGCTCTTTACCGCGATATCGCACGCAAGCGCGGAACCCGTGGCGAACAGGGCGAGCATCAGCAGGAAGGAGCGCATGGGAACATCCTCGAATGAGCAAACCGACACGCTAACCCGTTCTCCATCGCCAGCGGATGAAGGCCGACGCGCGTCAGCATGAGACTTACAGCCGGACTTCGATGCCGGCGTCGCGCATGGCTTCCTTGGCCTGGCGCACCGTGTATTCACCGAAGTGGAAGATGCTGGCCGCCAGCACCGCCGACGCATGACCTTCGGTAACACCATCGACCAGATGCTGCAGGTTGCCGACGCCGCCCGAGGCGATCACCGGGATGTCGACTGCGTCCGAGACGGCGCGTGTCAGCGGCAGGTTGAAGCCAATCTTGGTGCCATCGCGGTCCATGCTGGTCAGCAGGATCTCGCCCGCACCCAGTTGCTGCATCTTGTATGCCCATTCCACCGCATCGAGCCCTGTGGCGCGGCGGCCGCCGTGGGTGAACACCTCCCAGCGGCTGTTGCTGTCGTCGACGGCCTTGGCATCGATCGCCACCACGATGGCCTGGCTGCCGAACTTTTCGGCCGCGCCCTGCACCACCTCGGGATTGGTGATGGCGGTGGTGTTGATCGACACCTTGTCGGCGCCGGCATTGAGCAGCCGCCGCACATCGCCCACCTGGCGCACGCCGCCGCCGACGGTCAGCGGGATGAACACCTGCGAGGCCACCGCCTCGATCACATGGAGGATCAGGTCGCGGTTGTCGGAGCTGGCGGTGATGTCGAGGAAGGTGAGCTCGTCGGCGCCCTGCAGGTTGTAGCGCTTGGCGATCCCCACCGGATCGCCGGCATCCCTGAGGCCGACAAAATTGACGCCCTTGACCACGCGGCCGGCGGTGACGTCGAGGCAAGGGATGATGCGTTTGGCTAACGGCATGACGATCTACTCAAAAGGCGAAGGGGCGCCCATGCGCCCCGCCGCCATGATGAAACACGGACGCGCTCAGGCTGGCACCAGCTGGTCGGCCAGTTCCTGCGCTTCCTTGAAGTTGATCGTACCCTCGTAGATGGCACGACCGGTGATGACGCCTTCGATACCTTCGGCCTCGACCGCGCACAGCTGCTTCACGTCGTCGAGGTTGGTCAGGCCGCCCGAAGCGATCACCGGGATGGTCAGCGCCTGCGCCAGCTTCACCGTCGCCTCGATATTGACGCCAGACAGCATGCCGTCGCGGCCGATGTCGGTGTAGATCACGCTCTCGACGCCGTAGCCCTCGAAGCGCTTGGCCAAGTCGATCACGTCGTGGTCGGTGATCTTGGCCCAGCCATCGGTGGCCACCTTGCCGTCCTTGGCGTCGAGCCCGACGATGATGTGGCCGGGGAAGGCGTCGCAGGCTTCGTGCAGGAAACCGGGCTGCTTGATCGCGGCGGTGCCGATGATCACGTAGTCGATGCCGGCATCCAGGTACATCTCGATGGTTTCCAGCGTGCGGATGCCGCCGCCCAGTTGCACCGGCACGTCGCCGCCCACCGCTTCGAGGATGCGTTTCACCGCATCCAGGTTCTTCGGCTTGCCAGCAAAGGCGCCGTTGAGGTCGACCAGGTGCATGCGGCGCGCGCCCTGCCCCAGCCAGTGGCTGACGAAGCTCGCCGGGTCGTCCGAGAAGACGGTGGCGTCGTCCATTTCACCCTGGCGCAGGCGTACGCACTGGCCGTCCTTGAGATCGATAGCGGGGATGATGAGCATGGTCTGGATCTAGGTTCTACAGGTCAATACAAGGGGCCGGTCAGCGGCGACCGTCCCAGTCTACGAAATTTTTCAGCAACTTGAGGCCAGCGTCGGCCGACTTTTCCGGGTGGCACTGGATGGCGAAGATGTTGTCCCGCGCCACCGCGGCGGCAAAGCGATAGGGATAGGCCGATTCGATCACGGCGATATCGTCGGTCGGGGCGAAATGGTAGCTGTGCACGAAGTAGAAGCGCTCGCCATCCGCAATGCCGGTCCACAGCGGGTGATCGCGCTTGATGAACATCTCGTTCCAGCCCATGTGCGGCACCTTGAGCTTCTCACCGTCCGCGCCGACCATACGCTCGGCCGGAAAGCGGATCACCTGGCCGCCGAACACGCCAAGGCTGTCGGTCGGGCCTTCCTCGCTGCGCTCGAACAGGAGCTGCGCACCGACGCAGATTCCGAGGAACGGCTTCTCGGTGGCGGCCTTGAGCACTGCGGCCTTCACACCGGATTCCTCCAGATGAGCCATGCAATCGGGCATGGCACCCTGGCCGGGGAACACCACCTTGTCGGCGGCGGCGATCTCGGCGGCATCGGCCGTCAGCATCACGGCGGCGCGGTCGGCAGCGACCAGCTGCATCGACTTGACCACCGAGTGCAGGTTGCCCATGCCGTAGTCGACGATGGCGATTTTTTGCATCGTGATCAGCCTACCAGCGTGCCCTTGGTGCTCGGCGTGATGCCGGCCATGCGTTCGTCGAAGCTCACAGCCATGCGCAGCGCGCGGCCCAGCGCCTTGAAGATGGTCTCGGCCTGATGGTGGGCATTCTTGCCCTTCAGGTTGTCGATGTGCAGGCTGATGGCAGCGTGGTTGACGAAGCCGCGGAAGAACTCGCCAAACAGGTCGACATCGAAGCCCCCGATCATCGCACGGGTGTATTCGCACTCGTATTCGAGACAGGGACGGCCAGACAGGTCGACCACGACGCGCGACAGCGCCTCATCCAGCGGCACATAGCTGTGGCCGTAGCGCACGATGCCCTTCTTGTCGCCGACCGCCTTGGCAAAGGCCTGGCCCAGCGTGATGCCGACGTCCTCCACCGTGTGGTGCGCGTCGATATGCAGATCACCGACCGCCTTGATCTCGATGTCGAAGAGGCCATGGCGCGCCACCTGGTCGAGCATGTGCTCGAAGAAGGGCACGCCGGTGTCGAACTTGGAAACACCGGTGCCATCGAGGTTGAGCGTGATGGTGATCTGGGTTTCCAGCGTGTTGCGGGTAACGGTAACTTGACGCATGGCTGCTAGCGGTTCTGGGCAGTGTGCGATTGTCTCGCAGAACCGGCGCGGCGGGAAGCGGGGACGTAAGGCGGGGCCTACCAGTGCGAGACGAATTCGTCGGCCGCTTCGTCCATTTCCTGCTGCAACGCGGTGAAGCGCTCGTCGGTGAGCTCGGGCGGGGTGTAGTCGTCCTCGACCAGATCGAGCATGCGCATCTCGTCGACGCCGCCAGCAAAGAGGTTGGCCACGTAGAGCACGTCGGACAGCGTGCGCATCGTCACCGGTTGGGTGCGTGGCGTGTCGTTGTCGCGCACCGCCTCGATCAGCTCCTCGGGCAGGCCGAGTGCATCGAGCAGGACCATGCCCACGCTGTCGTGCCATTGCGCCACCAGGTATTGCACGGTGCTCGGCCGCTCGACGAGCTCGGGATAGCGCGCCGCACGCTCCAGCATGTAGAAGGCGCCAAGATCATGGATCAGCCCGCCTAGCATGGCGACTTCCGGATCGATGCGCGTCAGCCGACGTGCCAGCACGCGGGCCATCGCCGCGGCCTTCAACGTGTGCACCCAGTAGCCGCGCGCCAGTGCATCGAACGCCACCAGCTCGCGCGAGCGCACCATCTGCTGCATCGCGCAGGCGAGTGCGGCCGAGCGCGCGGTGGCAAAACCCAGCCGCGCCACTGCCTGCCCCACATCGAGCAAAGGCTTGCCGCTGGCTCCGTAGGCGGCGCTGTTGGCCATGCGCAGCAGCTTGGCGGTGATCAGCGGATCGCGCTGCACCTCGTGCACCACGGACTGGATCGATGATGCCTCGTTGCGCAGCACCCGGCCGATGCGGATGGCCGCATCGAAACAGATCGGAAAGGTGACTTCGCCGCCAAGCTCGCGGGCAATGTCCTCCAGCATGGCGAAGCGTTCGCCACGCAATTCGGCGGCGGTCTTGGGCGGAGTGAACGGGGTCGGCATCTCGGTCCGGGTTTGGGTGACACAACAGCTGCATCATAGAAAAAGAGGCGGCTTGCAGCCGCCTCTTTTATTCGCATGGCTTATTTCAACCTCAGCTCGGCGGCGCGCGCGTGCGCCGTCAGGCCTTCGCCGTGCGCCAGCACGCTGGCGATGCGGCCGAGCTGCTGCGCACCAGCCTCGGAGACGTTGATCAGGCTGGTGCGCTTCTGGAAATCGTACACGCCCAGCGGCGAGGCAAAGCGCGCGGTGCGTGCGGTCGGCAGCACGTGGTTGGGGCCGGCGCAGTAGTCGCCCAGGCTCTCGGACGTGAAACGGCCCATGAAGATGGCGCCGGCGTGACGCAGCTGGCCAACCCAGGCTTCGGGCTCGGCCACCGACAGCTCCAGATGCTCCGGCGCAATGTAGTTGGAGATGGCGCAGGCATCGGCCAGATCGGCCACCTTGATCAGCGCGCCGCGATTGCCGAGCGACGCCGCGATGATGTCGCGGCGCGGCATGGTCGGCAGCAGCCGGGCGATGCTGGCCTCCACCGCATCGATATAGGCCGAGTCCGGGCATAGCAGAATGGCCTGGGCGATTTCGTCGTGCTCGGCCTGGCTGAAGAGGTCCATCGCCACCCAGTCCGGATCGGTGCCGCCATCACAGATCACCAGGATTTCGGACGGCCCCGCTACCATGTCGATGCCGACGATGCCGAACACCGCGCGCTTGGCGGCGGCAACATAGGCATTGCCCGGGCCGGTGACCTTGTCGACCTGCGGAATGGTCTGCGTGCCGTAGGCCAGCGCGCCCACTGCCTGCGCACCACCGATGGTGAAAGCGCGCGATACGCCGGCCACATAGGCAGCGGCCAGCACCAGATCGTTCTTCTCGCCCTTGGGCGTCGGCACCACCATGATGATCTCAGGCACGCCAGCGACATGCGCCGGGATCGCATTCATCAGCACCGACGATGGGTACGCCGCCTTGCCGCCCGGCACATAGATACCGACGCGATCGAGCGCGGTGATCTGCTGACCCAACAGCGTGCCATCCTCGTCCTGGTAGCTCCACGATGCCATCTTCTGCCGCTCGTGGTAGCGGCGCACACGCTCGGCGGCGGCGACCAGCGCATCGCGGCGCTCGGCCGGCAGGCGCTCGAACGCGGCTTTCAGCTCTTCCTGCGTCAGCTCCAGATCGGCGAGCGTCTGGGCGCTGGTGCCGTCGAAGCGGTTGGTGTATTCGACCACCGCTGCGTCGCCGTGCGCCTTCACGTCGGCCAGGATCGCCGCGACGCGGGCATCGACCTGCGGATCCTGCGAGGTTTCGAAGGCCAGCAGCGCCTGCAACTGGGATTGGAATTCGGGAGCGGCGGAATCGAGGCGGCGGATCATGGCAAGACACGGGCAATTCGGGGAAGCCCCGAGTATACCCGACGCCCCACGCCATCCGCCCGCCGGAACAAGGCGTTACGCGCGCGCCTTGCGTCGGCGCAAGCTTGGAACCTGTTCACGACAGCGCCACTTTCACCCCCAGCGCCACCAGCACGCCGCCAAGCACCTTGTCGATCGCGGTCTGTACCCGTGCCAAGCCGCGGCGCACCACGGGGCTCTGGATGATGAACACCAGCAGCGGCCACCAGATCACGCCCAGCATCCAGATGATGAAGGCGTACCACAGCTTGGCGAGCAAGGTGGTGTCCACACTGAGTATCTGGGTGAACACGGAAAGGAAGAACAACGTGGCCTTGGGATTGAGCAGGTTGCACAGCAGCCCCTGCATGAAGGCCTGCCTCAGGCTCACGTCCTCCCGTGCGCTGTCGAGTGAGATGGCAGCGCCGCCGCGCGAGCGCAATGCCTGGATGCCGATCCACACCAGATAGGCCGCGCCAGCGTACTTCAGGATGTTGAACAACCATGGCGTGGTAGCGATCACCACCGCGAGGCCAGCCACGCAGTAGCTCATGTGTGCGGCAATGCCGAGATTGACCCCGGCCGCAGTGGCCAGTGCAGCACTGCGCCGATAGCGCGCGGCATTCCGGATCACCAGGAAGAAATCCGGCCCCGGCGACAGCATGGCCAGCAGCGCAATGGTGGTGACGACGAGCGTGGTCTCGAGCATGGCGATCTCCGTGTTCCGCCATGCTAGGCCGACGGCAGGTGTCACCGTATACGGGTTTTCCGTATCACTCGTTGCCGGCGTTGTCGTGCTTCATCTGCTCGCGCAGCTCGTCCGCTGTGATCTCCATGCCCTGTTCGCGCATTGCGGCCGCCATCTCCTCCAGCTGCTCGTCACTCAACTGGCCGGCTTTCAGCTTCTGATGCTGGACATAGTCGGCATAGCCGGGGACCGCGACCGAAGCCAGCATCGCCGGGATGGACAACAAGGACACCAGCAAGCCAACCACCGCCAGCACGTTGATCAGCATGGTCGGCGGCTCGGCCGGCGGGCCGAAGCGGTTGTCACTCGTCGACCCCGGCCAGACACACAGCGCCAGCGACCCCAAGGTGACGAGGCCCGACGCCATGGCGCCGAAGCGCACGTTGATCAGGCTGATCACCAGTGGCACAACCACGGCGCCGCTCACCCACCAGCCGGACAGGTTCATGTCGTGCAGCCGGAACACCACCAGCCGCAGGAACAACCACACCCAAGCCATGCCGAACACCACCCAGAAGCCCTTGAGGAAGGCCAGCGCCAGCGAGAACAGTAGCGTGATCGGAATGATAGCCAGAATCAGCAGCACACCGTAGGCCAGGTAGCGCATGCGGCCCAGCCGGCCGTTCAAGCCAACGCCGAACAGCTTGGGCGTTTCGGCGATATCCAGCAGCGCCGCATCATCCGGCCGCAACGACGACACGCTGCGGGGGCCTGCCGCCTGCTGCGCCTGGCGAGCCTCGACCTTGGCCTGATTCTGCGCAGCAATCATGCGCGGCATGTCCACGCCGCAGCCCGTGCAAAGGGTGCGCTTGTTCTGTTCCAGCCCACACGACGGGCACTTGATGGTTTCGGGCGGCGCAGGCTCGACCAGCGCGAGCTCGGCTGCATTGGAGGCAACCACCACTGGCGCAACCTGGGCAATCGACGCTGCAGGCGCGGCCGGAACTGGATCCGGCACGCGCGGCGTCACCGACTCAGGATGGATGGGGCGTGCCTCGATTTCAGCGAACAGCGCCGGGAAGGCCTGATCATCCGCCGGTGCCTGCCAGGGCCGGCCATCGAGGTGCTCCACCCGCACCCCGGCACCGGCCTTTGCCAGCAAGCCAAGATAGGTGTGCACATGCGCCAGCGGCAATTGCTGCTTGATCACCGTCGGCGCCTCATCGAGCAGCTGGGTACTACGCGCAGCATCGATCTTCAGCAATGCGGCCAGTCGGTCGCGTACGTCGCCACGCTCGTTGCCGGGAAGAATTTCGCCCGTCAATACCAGCCGGACCGAATCGTTCATGAGTTGAATATATGCAATGAGGTTGGAGAAAATTAACGAAATATTCAGCGTTCAGCAAGCTATGACGCCCAGCTGAAGCAACTGCTCATCGTTGCTTTCATGTTTCCGCTAAGCGCACATTCGTTTGTGCTTTTACTTACAAAAACGTCGCAAATAGTGCCACGTCATTGCGGCACGCATGACGCTGGCACAGAATCGCCGCATCTTTTCATCATGCTTGCAGTGCAATGCGCGATTTCATCCTCGGCGCCAACGCGGGACAGATCATGCTGGCGGGGCTGATCTTCTTTGGTGGCATCTATTTCGCCTTCGGCCTCGTGAATCTGTTGCTCACGCGTCACCTGCTGCCTGCCATTGGCTATGGCGGCGTACTCGATCCGCGGCCGGTCCCCGCCGGCCAAGTACGGCGCGAACTCGGCCAATCGGCGCTATCGGTCGCAATTTTCGGCTGTGGCTTGGTGTTTCCCTGGGGTTTGCTGCAGCTCGGCTGGGCCCGACTCGCCATCGATCCGCCATGGTGGCAGACCGCCATCGAGATCGCGGTGCTGCTGGTGTGGAACGAAGTGCACTTCTACCTCAACCACTGGCTGCTGCACACACGCTGGTTGCGGCGCTTTCACGCGCCTCACCATCGTTCGGTGGTGGTGACGCCTTGGGCGACCTACAGCTTCCATCCGGTGGAAGCGGTGATGCTGGGTAACGTGATCCTGCTGCCGATGCTGCTGCACGATTTCTCGGTGTGGGCACTGGCAGCCGTGCCGCTGTTCAGCCTGCTGTTCAACAGCATCGGTCATTCCAATTACGACTTCCTGCCCGACGCCCATCACGACCGCTGGTGGCTGAACGGCGCGCGACGCCACCATCTGCATCACGCTTGTTTTACTGGCAACTACGGCTTCATGTTCCCGTTCATGGACCGACTGTGCGGCACTGCGCTGCCGCCAAATGCCGCCGCCGAACGCATTGCCACGTGGCGCCAGCAGCAGGGCCACGATGCTGCATAACCGGCGCGATCTGCACGCGCTTGCCTACCTTATCGCCCTGCCAGCGCTGGTGGCCTGGCAGTGGCGCCATGGCTGGCATCCGCTGGCCTACGTCATCACGCTGTTTCTCACGCTGGGCGTCGGGGTGATTCACCATCATCACACTCACCGGCGGATGTGGCGTCACCGCCGTCTCAACCGGCTGACCGACCTGTGGTTGACTGCCCTGCAGGGCCATCCAACCTTCGTGTTCTACCCGGCCCATGTCGGCAATCATCACCGCTACCGGCATGGCCCGCACGACGTGGCGCGTACCTACCGCTTCGGCGGCGACAGCAACGACCTGTGGGGCTACCTCGCACATCCGTTCCATGCGGTATGGGCGCTGTATCCGCTGTTCCTTGCTTGGCTCGCACGCTTGCGCCACCGCCAGCCCGGCGCCTGGCGCTACTGCCTGCAGCAATATGCGCTGGTGGCCGCGCTGTGGCTGGGCCTTGCCATGCTGGACTGGCGGCGCTGGCTGGTCCTGGTGCTGATTCCGCAATTGCACGGCCTGCACTGGCTGCTGGCGACCAACTACCTGCAGCACGCACACGCCGATGGCCATTCGCGGCTCGACTACGCCCGCAACTTCGAGGGCTGGATCAATCCGCTGTTGTTCAACATCGGCCTGCACACCGCGCACCATGAGCATCCACGCGTGCATTGGTCCGAGCTACCCGCGCTGCATCGCCACTACCGCGAGCGACTGCACCCGGCGCTGAATGCCGGGCCGCTGTTGCCCTACATGTTCCGCACCTTCATCGCCAGCGCCGTGGTGCCGCGCTGGCGCAGCCGTTCCCTGATGCGCCACGAGGAAACCTGACATGCCCACCGCGTTCGACCGCGTCTATATCGAAGCCGCCGGCTTCCACCTGCCCGGCCCGGCTATCGCCAACGACGAGATGGATGTCTATATCGCACCGATCAACCGGATTTCCGGCCGGATCAAGGCGCGCATCCTAGCCGAGAACGGCATCGCCACGCGCCACTACGCGATCGCCCCGGATGGCAGCACCACGATGTCGCACGCTGCGCTCGCCGCTGCAGCAGTGCGCGATTGCCTGAACCGCGCCCGGACGACGCTGGCCGATGTATCGCTGCTGGCCGTGGGCTCCAGCGGTGGCGATGCGCTGATGCCGGGCTTTGCCAGCATGCTCCAGGGCGAGCTCGGCGCGCCACCGATGAGCACGCTGTCGAGCCAGGGTATCTGCGCCGCCGGCGTCACCGCCCTGGCGCATGCCGCGCAAGGGATAGCACTGGGCGGCCACCGCCAGGCGCTGACCGTGGCCGCCGAGATGCCATCACGGATGTTCAAGCAGAGCCGCTTTGCACCGCGTGGCTACGACAGTGATTTCGACGCCCATTTCCTGCGCTGGATGCTGTCGGACGGCGCCGGCGCCGTGCTGCTGACCGATACGCCGAGCGGGCGCGGCGGTGTACGGCTCAAGCTCAAATGGATACACCAGCAGAGCTTCGCCGGCGATTATCCGGTCTGCATGCAGCTCGGCCTGACCGAGGACCGCAGCACCTCATTCCTCGATTTCCCCTCGTGCAGTGAGGCCGAGGCGGCCGGGGCGCTGTCGCTGCGCCAGGACATCCGCCTGCTACCCCACCTCTTTGACGTGGCCATCCACGAATACGTGAAGCTGGTCGAAACCGGCTGGGTGCAGCCCACACGGATCGATCATTTCCTCTGCCACTACTCGTCGGCCAAGTTCATCCCGGTGGTCGAGGATCTGCTCTACAAGGCGGGGCTCAGCATCCCCCGCGAGCGCTGGTACAGCAACCTCACCACGCGCGGCAACACCGGCGCCGCCTCCATCTTCGTGATGCTGGCCGAGTTCCTCGATACCCGCGCGATCAAGCCGGGCGAGCAGATCCTGTGCTTCATCCCGGAATCGGGCCGCATCAGCGCGGCCTACATGCTGCTGGAAGTGGAGGCAGCCGATGCGCCGATGCCTCCCGCGGGCCGGCAGCTGCGCGATACGCCTGCGCCAGCCGGCAGCACCGTCGCCGCGCCGCACGACCCGGCCAGCGCCCCGGAACCGTTGCAACCGCTGCTGCTGCAACTCGCCAGCCTGTGGCAGGACTACCGCTCGCAAGTGTGGCGCAGCCCGGTGATCCACAAGCTGGTGTCCGGCCGCTTCGATGTGGCGGCCTATCGCAACTGGACCGGGCAATGGGTACCGCAGGTGCGCGAGGGCAGCCGCTGGATGCGCGAGGCCGTGGCCTCGTTGACCGGCGACTACGCACCACTGGCCGCACTGATCGAGACCCACGCCAGCGACGAGCAGAACGACTTCATGATCCTCTACCAGGACTACCAAGCTGCCGGTGGTACGCAGCCGCTTGATGCACTACGGCGTAACCCCGGCGGCGAAGCGCTCAACGCCTATCTGCACGCGCTGGCCGCCACGCCAAACCCGGTCGGCCTGCTCGGCGCCATCTACATCATCGAAGGTACCGGCCAGCGCATCGTACCGGCGCTGTTGCCGCTGCTGCGCCGGCAGGTGGCGCTGCCGCCTGCCGCGTTCCGCTTCCTCGAATACCACGGCGCCAACGACGAGCATCACCTGGCCCGCTGGCTGCTGGCGGTCGAGCTGGTACTCACCATCGATCCACAGGCCGCCGCCGCCATCGTCGCCACCGCACGCCGCACCGCCCAGCTCTACCTGATGCAGTTCGATCATATCGAGGCCATCGCATGAAGCGTCTGCCCGACTTCCTCGCGCAGGAACACGACCCGCGCGACCCCAATCCCTGGCTGGCGCTTTATCTCGACCAAAGCACGCCACTGCCGGATCACGTGAAGCAGGCTTGGCTGGCCGATTCCAGCTCTGCCTCACGCCAGTTCCTGCTGCCTTTCGTGCGGCCGCTGGCCCGCATCACCATCGTGCTGATCCAGGTGATCAAGACGGTGTTACCGCGCCGCTGGGCCGCCTCGCGCCTGCTGCACTGGTTGCTGGCCGAAGGCCTGAAACGCTTCGTCTCGCCCGAAGCCAACTGGCTGGTGATGCGCCACTTTCATCTGGGCGCGCAGATCCTCGAATTCATCGCCAGGAACGCCCCGGTGCCGGTGGAAACCGCCCCGCTCAAGCCGCTGGTGCTCGACGACCTGAAGGACGACCTGTTTCTCAAGCACGATCTCAACCTGTTCAACTTCGTGATCCGCCTGGGCCAGGGCCTGCGTTTCGCCGACCGCCAGCTCGCGCCGGTGGCAGCCCCCGACTTCAGCATGATCGAGGAGCCACCGCTGATGCTGGCCGACTTCCCGCACAGCCGGCTCAACTTCATCGACTTGCAGACCGCGATCGAATGTTTCACCCCGGTGTACCAGCTGTTCCTCACCGACAACGATTTCTGGCGCGCCGCCAACTCGCTGCAGCTCGACGAAACCATCGGCCTTTACGCCGCAACGTTGCTGGGTACGCCTGAGCACCTGGTGCTGCTGAACAACAAGCATCCGCTACTGCCCATGAGTACGCTGCGCGCCGGTTATCGCCTGGTGCTGCACGGGCTATCGACCGAGATGCTGCATGCGGTGTTGATGAGGATGAAGGCCGGCTCTGGCACACAGGCCACGCCAACCCAGTGAAACCCTTCAGCGAAATCCCTATAGGATGGATACGGGGCGAATCTAGTACTTGCCGAACCAACCCTTTTTGCAATCTCTATTATTGATTTATGGATAACACTCATCGCGATTCAAAATCGACCCAACCCCCTCTCCCACCCGCCCTGGCAACGATCGCGATTGTTTCATTGCTCTGCTTTCTGCTGTTGCTCGCGATTCCCTTAGGGCAGAACGACACCAGCCTAGCAGGAGGCGTTTTCTGGCTGGCCCTGAACCTGCTCTTGCTGGGCTTTTGTTTCTTGATGAGCATTTTATTCAGCAGCATCTGCGCCGCAAAACAGAAAAATGCGTATTGGCTTCTAATTCCCGCACTGGCCATAATCGTGTGGTTGATCAAGGCAAACGAAGACCAAAAGGCAAAGATCAATCACTACAACGAGAAATCCCTGCAGATCGGGGAATTCACATTCCAGGCACCCATCAGAACAACCATCGATTACGTCGACCAACAACAGGAGGCAATGAAAACCTCCCGCTTGTTCTTCAAGAAGAAACCAATTGTAATTTGCGAGCGCGAACGAGATCGCGATCGTTGCGCCCCGATCCATGGCCGGATCTACACGCCACTCCCTTCCCTTGGCAAATCTGCACTATTGGTCCTGGCGGAAGCAAGCGATCGCGATTTCGCGGCAAAACCGGGGATGTTCTTGCTCAATGTTGTCGACGGCGGACCTTCGATTTCCCGGTTGTCGAGCACTGCGCCCCTGCCAACCAGACAATGCCAGCGCATGACCTATGTATCACTCAACAACGGCTTTTTCTACATTGACGAACATGGCGCCAAAACAAGCTCCTCACTCGATCCAACTGCAAAATATCTGATGTTGGATGCCCAAAATCTTCTCAACATCAAAACAGGAAAACTCCTTCGTTTGCCTAGGCGCTGCGTCGATGACACACCCATAAAATTCTCGCCTGATGAGAGATATGTGGTGACCTATAACTATGGCCACCCCTATAGCAAATTGATGTTATTCGACCTCTGGAATCCCTCTGCCCACCCTCGTTTGTTCACTATCCATCGCCAGCAAGAGGAGGATGCCATCGAAGAATCAAATCTGGCCGCCCAGTTCAGCATCTCATCCGATGGGCGTCTATCCGGGCAGGCAGGCATACAGCTGCAAGAACGACAAGGGGTTGCCACCATTTCAGTCAGCAAGCGTCGAGTCAGAACAGAGGAAGGCATTCGCATTCAGGAACAGAATGAGGATTTATATATCCGCCAAGAGCCCTACACCGCCATTTGCTCCTTGCTGTTGAACACGTACGGCACGACAACAATCCGTAAAGACAAGGACGGGTATGCTTATTTACTACTAAGCAACAATACGACCGAACAACCCAATTTGCGTTTTTATTGGGATAGCAACATCTATGTTGAAGATCCAGATTACGACAGCCCCACCCTACCCGACGACCTGAATTCCCTGATTCTCCGTTTGCAGGAAGGCGATACGGCCCCTATTCCGGTTAACCCAAAATGCGCCATACCGCCGGCCATGCCCGACTCCTAAGTCCGACTGCCCTTTTCTGCGCCAAATAGCGCCAAGCCTACTGAAACGCCACTTCCGCAAAACTGCGCAACTTGCGGCTATGCAGCGTCGCGGAGCCGCCCTTGCGCAGCATTTCCACGGCGCGGATGCCGATGCGCAGGTGCTGGTCCACCCGCTCGCGGTAGAAGTGGTTGGCCATACCCGGCAGCTTGATCTCGCCGTGCAGCGGCTTGTCGGAAACGCACAGCAAGGTGCCGTAGGGCACGCGGAAGCGGAAACCGTTGGCGGCGATGGTGGCGCTTTCCATGTCCAGCGCCACGGCGCGGCTCTGGCTGAAACGGCGCTGGGGCGTGTTGTCCGGCAGCAGCTCCCAGTTGCGGTTGTCGGTGCTGGCCACCGTACCGGTGCGCATGATGCGTTTGAGATCGGCCGGCGGCACCTGGGTGATCTCGCTTACTGCCTGCTGCAGCGCCACCTGGATTTCCGCCAGTGCCGGGATCGGCACCCATAACGGCAGGTCCTCGTCCAGCACGTGATCCTCGCGCACGTAGCCGTGCGCCAGTACGTAGTCGCCCAGCTGCTGCGTGGTGCGCAGCCCGGCGCAATGACCAAGCATGATCCAGGCGTGCGGGCGCAGCACGGCGATGTGGTCGGTGACGGTCTTGGCATTGGCAGGGCCGACGCCGATGTTGACCATGCTGATGCCGCTGCGGTCGGACCGAATCAGGTGGTAGGCCGGCATCTGCGGCAGGCGCGGCGGCACGGTGCCGGCGGCGTCGCCCGGCTCGGCCGGCAGACCACTGCGGCGGGTGATCACGTTGCCCGGTTCGACGAAGGCAATGTACTCGCTATCGGGCTTCTGCATTTCCTCGCGGCCCAGCTTCACGAATTCGTCGATATAGAACTGGTAGTTGGTGAACAGTACGAAATTCTGGAAATGCTGCGGGTTGGTGCCGCTGTAGTGACGCAGCCGATGCAGCGAGTAGTCGACGCGTGGCGCGGTGAACAGCGACAGCGGATACGGCTCGCCCGGCCCCGGCTCGTAGGTACCGTTGGCAATGCCGTCGTCCATCGCCGCGAGATCCGGCAGATCGAACAGATCGCGCAGCAGCACGCGATGGGCCGAGGTCATCTGGCCTTCCACATGGTCGTTCTCGCCAAAGGAGAAATGCACCGGCATCGGCTGGCTGCTGACGCCGACCTCGATCTCGCACTGGTGGTTTTTCAGCAAGAGCTCGAACTGCTCGAGGTAATAGCCGGCGAACAGGTCGGGCCGGGTCAGCGTGGTCTCGAACCGACCAGGGCCGGCGACAAAGCCGTAGGAGAGGTGCGACAGATCGCTCGGGAAGTGCCGGGCGGAGCTGTGCGTCTGCACCGCCACATAGGGATAGCACGCCCGTACCCGCTCGGGCAGCGTGCCTTGGCTGACAAAGCGCTGCATCGCCTCGCGCAGGTGGGCCACGCTGGCCTCGTAGATTTCACACACGCGGGCAAGCGCCTCGCCAGCATCGACAAAACGGGCGGGCGGCAGGAAGGCGGGCTGGTCGGTCATTTTGACTCCTGTTCGATCGGCGTCAGCTTAGCACTGCTCATTGCGCATCGGCAGAGGCTGGTCAGCATCGCGCAAGGCCGTTACAGTCCGCGCATCGTCCTTGGAGCTTGCCGATGCTGCGCCTTGCCTTGCTTGCCCTGTTCACCGCCCTGCCGTTGCATGCCGCCGAAGTGCGCATCGCCGTCGCCGCCAATTTCGCCGGACCGATGAAGGCCATCGCTGCCGATTTCGAGCGCGCCAGCGGCCACACCGTGGTCATGTCCTCCGGCGCCACCGGCAAGTTCTACGCGCAGATTGTCGCCGGCGCGCCGTTCGACGTGCTGCTGGCTGCCGACGACGAAACGCCGAAAAAGCTGGAAGACGAAGGCCAGGCCGTGGCCGGCAGCCGCTTCACCTATGCGGTTGGCCGGCTGGTGCTGTGGCGCGCCGAAGCCGGCCCGGTGGACGAAGCCACGCTGAAAGCCGGCAACTGGCGCAAGCTCGCCATCGCCAATCCCAAGGTCGCCCCCTACGGCCGCGCCGCCGTCGAGGCGCTGACTGCGCTCAAGCTTTACGAGGCCGTGATCCCGAAGCTGGTACAGGGCGAGAACATTGCGCAGACCCACCAGTTCGTCGCCAGCGGCAATGCCGATCTCGGCTTCGTGGCGCTCTCGCAGGTATTCGACGACGGCCACATCACCAGCGGCGCCGGCTGGATCGTGCCCGAGCAACTGCACCAGCCGATCCGCCAGGATGCCGCGCTACTCAAGCGTGGTGCGGACAATGCGGCGGCGAAGGCGTTGCTGGACTACTTGAAATCGGCGGCAGCCAAACAAGTGCTGACCCGCTTCGGCTATCGCTGATTCCTCTCCGCCGATCATCGCCGAGCAGCCACTGGCCGGCCGGAAAGCCATCGTACTTGCCAGCCCGGGCAGGGCTTCGTACAACGAAGCCCCCGACTATCGAGACTGCCATGACCCGCCGCGCCCTCCCGGTCTTGTTCACCGTGCTGCTTGCCGCTTGTGGCGGAGGTGAGGGCAGCGACGATGCAGCCCCCCAGTCGGCCGCGGCATCGTCACCCAGCCCCACGCCAGCGGTTGTCCCTGCCACCAGCCACGGTGCGCGCTATGTGATTCAGGGAAGCGGGTTTGGCAGCAAAGCCGATTACAACACCGACAATCATCGCTATTTCGGCCAGCGCCACCTGCTGGCTCGATTCAGTGATTTCGACAACGCCGTGGGTGGCGCACCCGCCAGCAACACCAAGGCCGGCTGGCAGGCGCAGCTCGACGGCATCTACCCTATCCTGACCTCGACCGATTTCAACAGCCAGGCCACGGCCTCCGGCGCCACGGTGCAGCTGAGTGGCGGCGTCACCCATTCCGGGCGCTGGCTGCGCCGCCAGATCACCCAGTCCATCCGCGATGCCTATCCAGCCAACTACCGGTTGCGCAACTGGAACCTGTGGGAGCGCAACGGTGACTACCCGCAGCTTTATGTGTCGTGCTACGTGAACCTCTCCACCATCGCCGCGCCGGGCAAGTTCATGCGCTTTTACTGGACCAACTCCAACGTGATCAACCACAACGTCTGGGTGGCCAAGGAAGGCAGCACGCTGACCGCCCGCGCCGAGGGTAGTAACGACGGCATGCCCGGCCTCTACGCCGACCCACCCGCCGGCTACAGCAACAACCGCTGGATGCGTTACGAGATCCTGGCCGATTTCGCCAATGACCGCATCGCCTTCTACGCCGACGGCCAGTTGCTGCGCGATGTATCGCGCAACTACCACGGTGAGATCAGCGGCTGGCTGGGCACCAGCGGGCGGCTCAACTACTTCCTGCTGTCCAACACCGTCGACATGAACGGCGAAGCCGGCGAGTTCATCGGCCACGCCATGCCCTACCTCGATTTCAGCCATCGCCGTATCGAGCTCGCCGACTCGGCGGTCTGGGCCGAGCGCAGCCGCGCCGTGGTCCAGGTGCCCACCCGCTGGACCGACAGCCAGATCGACATCGTGCTCAATCAGGGCGATTTCGCCGATCTGCGCAACAAGCACCTGTTCCTGCTCGACGGGATGACCGCGCGCTATCTCGGCCCCTTGCGCTGAAGCCAGCCGGTTGTGCGGGGCCAAACGCGCCGCTCCCTTGGTACGATGCCGAGCAATGAACGCCGAAACCTGGTCCGCCATCTGGCTCACCGCCCGCCTTGCGGCGGTGAGCACCGTCATCCTGCTGATCCTCGCCACGCCGCTGGCGTGGTGGCTGGCACGCTCGCGCACGGCAGCGAGCCGCGTGATTGGCGCAGTGGTGACGCTGCCACTGATCCTGCCGCCCACGGTGCTGGGCTTCTACCTGCTGGTGCTGATGGGCGCCAACGGCCCCGTCGGCGCGCTGACGCAGGCCATGGGCCTGGGGCTGTTGCCGTTCACCTTCACGGGCCTTGTCATCGCCTCGGTGCTCTATTCGCTGCCCTTCGCGGTGCAGCCATTGCAACAGGCGTTCGCCGCCATCGACGTGCGCCATTTCGAGGCGGCGGCCACCTTGCGCGCTGCACCATGGGATACCTTTCGCCACGTGGCGCTGCCGCTGGCCCGCCCTGGCTTCATCACCGCGCTGGTGATGAGCTTTGCCCATACCGTGGGCGAATTCGGCGTGGTGCTGATGATGGGCGGCAACATTCCGCGCGAAACGCGGGTGGTATCGGTACTGCTGTACGACCATGTGGAGGCGCTGGAATACGCGCAGGCGCACTGGCTGGCTGGCGGGCTGCTGGTATTCAGCTTTGCCGTGCTGCTGGCGCTGCAGCTGTGGCGGGGCAAGCGATGAGCATCGGTGCCGATTTCCGCCTCGCCCGCGCCGAATTCACGCTCGACGCCACCTTCACCTTGCCCGGCAGTGGCATCAGCGCGCTGTTCGGGCCATCGGGATCGGGCAAGACCACGCTATTGCGCTGTTTGGCGGGGCTGGAGCGCGCCGATGGCTCGCTCACCGTGAACGGCGCGCGCTGGCAGGACGGCGACGCGTTCGTGCCGACGCACCAGCGCAGCGTGGGGCTGGTGTTCCAGGAAGCCAGCCTGTTCCCGCACCTGTCGGTGCGCGGCAATCTCGAATTCGGCTGGACCCGCGCCGCGTGCCAAGCGGATTGGCATCGCGTGATCGATGCGCTTGATCTCTCGCCCTTGCTCGAGCGGCGCACGCCGCAATTGTCCGGCGGCGAGCGCCAGCGCGTAGCCATTGCCCGTGCGCTGCTGGCAGCGCCGGCGCTGCTGCTGCTCGACGAGCCGCTGTCCGCGCTCGATGCGGCGCGCAAGGCCGACATCCTGCCCTACCTCGCCGCGCTGCCACGCACCTTCGATCTGCCGGTGGTGCTGGTCAGCCATGCGATCGCCGAGGTGGCACAACTGGCCGACCACCTGGTCTTGCTGGAGGCGGGCCGCGTGCGCGCCAGTGGGCCGTTGTCCGCCACGCTATCGCGCTTCGACTTGCCACCGGCGTTCGACGATGCGCTGTCAGTGGTACTCGACGCCACGGTGGGCGAGGTCGCCGCGGATGGCCTCGCCGCGCTGCATGTCGGCGCCATCACGCTGTGGGCGCCGCTCGATGCCGCCCGTAGCGGATCATCCCTGCGGCTACGCATCGCCGCGCGCGATGTGAGCATCGCCCTCTCCGACCAAGCGGATACCAGTATCGTCAATCGCCTGCCGGCACGCGTCGCCCGGCTGGCCCCCGCGGCGCAGACAGCCCACATGCTGGTCGAACTCGATTGCCACGGCACGATGCTGGTCGCACGGATCACCCGGCGCTCGACAGCACAGCTGCAGCTGGCCCCGGGCATGGCGGTGTGGGCGCAGATCAAGTCGGTGGCGCTGTGCTGAGCCCTGCCAGCAGAAACTGACCACGCACCTTGTTGATAAAAAAACACCGGCGCAAGGCCGGTGTGCAATCAGGAGGAGAAGGAAAGTCGCCCCGGCCGGCGCCATGCCACATGGGCACGGCCCCGAACCGGCAGGTTCAGGATCAATACGGGTTCTGTCCCACGTAGTTGCCACCGGGGAAGTAGTTGCACACCCACACTTCCTTGGTATTGCCGCCGCAGCGGGCGCGGCCGCAACCGAGCTGGGTGGAGTTCTTCCACACCACCTGCGTGTAGTGGCCGCACACCTTGCCGGCGGCGCAGCTCTTGGTGGCGAAGCTGTAGTTGGGCTTCTCGCTCGCCCAGGAATCGACCACCTGGGCCGGGCTCCAGCGATAGTCCGGCGTGGGGTTGGAGCCCCAGCCGCCAAACAGGTTTTCGCCCATCCACTGGCCCTGGAAGCTGTGGCCGCTGTGCTTGAGATCGCAGTTGTTGGTGGCGGCAAGCTCGTCGGCCCAGCCTTGGGCACTGGCGGCGAGCGCGTTGTCCCAGCGCATTGCGGGCAGGCCAGCGTTCTCCCCGGCGCGCACCGTGTTATGCGCGGCCAACAGGCCTTGCGCCGCCGGAGTATCGCCGGTCAGCACGCCGCCGGGCAGCGGTGTGGGCGTTGGCGTGACGCCACCGCTGCCGGTCTTGGCGACGCGGAAGGAGGACATCGCGTCGTTGAAGCCGCGGCCGACCAGATTGGGCTCGTCGGCGGTCAGCGCCAGCCGGCTGCCGGTGTAGCTGGTGCCGTCATAGAGCTCGACCTGGTAGCCGGCCTGCACCTTCACCGACGAGGCGCCGTTGTCCCAGCCACCGCTCAGCACTTCGGTCGCGCCTTCGTTGCTGCAGAACACCTTGCCCGCGTAGTTGATGTGCTCGTAGAAGCACACCGCGCCGGTGGTCGGCAGGGCCGGGTTCAGCGCCTGCTGGTATTCCGCCCACAGCGTGTCGACCGACTTGCCGGTGTCGCTAGCAAAGAAGGCGGAGGTCCACTGCTTGCGATCACGCGAGCTCAGCGCCTGGTTCAACCGGTAGACAAAGCCGGGATAGCGCTGGTCCAGCCAGTCGAGGAAGAAGGCGGTGGTGTCGTAGGCATCCTTCCAGCTGCCGCCGGGGCGGCGATTGGCCAGCGTCTTGTAGCCGTTGCGATAGCGCACGAAGTCGGCGATGCCTTCGATGATGGCGCCACGGCCTTCCGCTTCGGCCGCATCGCGGTCGTTGTTCTGGTAGATGTGGGTGACTTCGTGGGCGAACACGCCCAGCGTTTCCTTCACCGGATCCGAATGGCCGGCGATATAGCTACTCGACAGCGTGATCTCGTTGCCACCGGCGTAGGCGACGCCGTCCATGGCCTTGATCACCACACGCAGCGTGGCCGGCTGGTTCTCCACCTCGGTCGGCGACTTGAACAGCACTGCACAATCGTTGCGTGCGAACTGGGCGATGGCCTGGCGCAACTGATCGAGCGTGGCCTTGCTGGTGAAGGCGGCAAAGCCCACCGGATCCTGCAGATCGATCACCACCGTCGGATTGCACGCTGGATCGAACTGCGCGCTGTTCGGCAGCGCGGCAACGAGGCCGCCCGGTACCGGCGTCGGCACGGCGGTGGGGCGTGGCGTTGGCGTCGGGATGGGCGTGGGCCGCGGAGTCGGTGTCGGGGCAAGCGTCGGCACCGGGGTTGGACGCGGGGTCGGCGTGGCCGTCGGCAACGAAGTAGGCCGGGGCGTTGGCGCCAATGTCGGGGTTGGCCGCGGCGTGGGCGTTGCGGTGGGGCGTGGCGTCGGCTGCGGCGTCGGGCCGGCCACCTTCACCACGCGGTACGACGAGGCGGCATCGTTGAAGCGGCGGTTGACCAGATTGGCCTCGCTCGTGCTCAACGCCAGTGCGCGGTCAGCCTGGTTGATGTGCTCGAACAGCTGTACCTGATAGCCCGACTCCAGCTTTACAGAGGAGATGCGGTCGTTCCAGCTGCGCAGATCGACGTTGGCCGTGCCTTCGCCGACGCAGAAGCTCGCCCCGGTGTAGTTGATGTGTTCGTAGAAGCAGGCGGGCGATGCGCCCAGCGCGATGGCAGACAGGCCCAGGCTCGCCAGCGCGACAGCCAGGCGCGAACGCGCCAGCCAGTGCACGGGATGGTTCATGCGTGTTTACTCCTCAAGACTGCATGCAGTTGGATGACTGCACTCGCGTCTCGACTCCAAGCATCCCGTGGGCGAGCGGGCCGGGCCATGGTCTGGCCTCTGGCGCGCAGCTTGCAATTGACGGCCCATGCGCGCAACGCAGCGACGACGGCCAGACGCTTTCGCGGTGCGAACGGCATCCGCGCCGTGGCGCGTACCCAACCGGCTGCCGGTCAGGGGTGACGGGTGGCAAGCGGCTTGCCAAAGCGGTGACGGCATCGCACCATCAATCGATCACGCGAGCGATGCCACATGAGCAAACCGACCACTCCCCCCGCCGGCGGCTGGGGCGCGCTGAAGACCACGCTGCAGCGGATCGAACCGGGCAATGCCCGGATCACGTTGAAAGCCTTGATCCGCGCCAACCAGCCCGAAGGCTTCGACTGTCCCGGCTGTGCTTGGCCGGACAAGCCGGGTGCCGCCATCCAGTTCTGCGAGAACGGCGCCAAGGCGATCACGCACGAGATCACCGCCCATCGCGTCACCCGCGAATTCTTCGCCGCGCATACGGTGACCGAACTCAACACCTGGGATGACTACACGCTGGAGCAGCAGGGCCGGCTCACCGAGCCGATGCGCTACGACGCGGCGAGTGACCGCTACCTGCCTGTCGCTTGGGACGATGCCTTCGCGCTGATTGCGCAGCACCTCAACGCCATCACGCCAGATCAAGCCCTGTTCTATACCTCCGGGCGCACCGGCAATGAAACGGCCTTTCTTTACCAGTTGTTCGTGCGCGCCTACGGCACCAACAACCTGCCCGATTGCTCGAACATGTGCCACGAGCCCAGCGGCCGGGCGCTCAGCGCCAGCATCGGCACCGGCAAGGGCACGGTGACGTTGGCCGATTTCGAGGCCGCCGAGGCGATCTTCATCTTTGGCCAGAACCCCGGCACCAATCACCCACGCATGCTGGGTGAATTGCGCGAGGCCGCTCGGCGCGGCTGTCGCATCGTCGTGTTCAATCCGTTGCGCGAACGCGGGCTGATCGCGTTTCAGGACCCAAAGAGCCCCACCGAGATGCTGGGCAATGGTGCCACCGCCATCGCCACCCGCTATTTCCAGCCGCGCATCGGTGGTGACCTCGCCATCGCCAAGGCGCTGATCAAGCACGTGCTGGAAACGGGTTGCGAGGACGCCGAATTCATCGCCCGCCACACCGACGGCTTTGCCGCGCTCGCCGCCGACATTGCCGCTACTGGCTGGGATGAACTCGCCGATCATAGTGGCCTCAGCATCGGCGAGCTGCAGGAGGCCGGCGCGATCTATGCCGCCAGCGGCGCCACCATGTTCACCTGGGGCATGGGCATCACCCAGCACGCCGATTCGGTCGCCACCATCCAGATGCTGTGCAACGCGCTGTTGGTACGCGGCAACATCGGCAAGCCCGGCGCCGGCGCCTGTCCGGTACGCGGACATTCCAATGTGCAAGGCGATCGCACCATGGGCATCAACGAGCGCCCGAGTGCGGCCTTTCTCGCCAGGCTGGAGGAAGCCTGCGGCTTCACGCCGCCCCAGGCGCACGGCCACAGCGTGGTGGAGGCCATCGCCGCCATGGCGGGGGATCGCGCCAAGGTGTTCATCGCGCTGGGCGGCAACTTCGCCGCCGCCACGCCGGATACGGTGGCAACGCAAGCCGCGCTGCGCCGCCAGGCGCTCACCGTGCAAATCTCCACCAAGCTCAACCGCTCGCACCTGATCGTGGGGCGGGACGCGCTGATCCTGCCCTGCCTTGGCCGCACCGAGATCGACGTGCAGGACGGCACGCCGCAGCAGATCACGGTCGAGGATTCGATGAGCATGGTGCACCTGACGCGCGGGGTGAAGCCGCCCGCGTCCGAACATCTGCTGGCCGAGCCGGTGATCATCGCGCGTATGGCCGCGGCGACGCTGGCCGAGCGTAGCCCCGTCGACTTCATTGCGCTGACCCGCGACTACGACCGCATCCGCGAGCTGATCGCCGCCGTGGTGCCGGGCTTCACTGACTTCAACCAGCGCGTGCGCGAGCCGGGTGGCTTTTATCTGGGTAACAGCGCGCGCGAACTCGACTGGCGCACGCAAAGCGGCAAGGCCCGCTTCGTGGTGCATCCGCTCAGCGCCCCGCTGCTGGACCGGCTCGCCGCACTGACCGATCAGCCGCTCTACACGCTGATGACAGTGCGCAGCCACGATCAGTACAACACCACCGTCTACGACCTGAACGACCGCTACCGCGATATCAAGGGCGAACGCCGCGTGGTGTTCATCCACCCGGACGACCTCGCCTCGCGCGGCTGGCAGGCGGGGCAGCAGGTCGACCTGGTCTCGGTGTGGTTCGACGGCGAGCGCAGTGTGACGGACTTCCGACTACAGCCCTACGACATCCCGCCCGGCAGCCTTGCCGCCTACTTCCCCGAGACCAACCCGCTGGTGCCGCTGAGCCACCACGCTGTCGACGCGCAGACGCCGGCGAGCAAGGCGATTCCGGTCTATCTGGTGGCGCGGTGAATCACTCAGCCCTGTGCTGGCAGGCGGGTGCGCTCGCTGCGCGCGAGGAAGCGCTGGCCGACGAGGCGCCGGTGGCGCTGGTCTACAACGGCGTCTCGCACGCAGTGATGCTGGCGAGCCCGGGTGATCTGGAAGACTTCGCCATCGGCTTCACGCTCACCGAGGGCATCGCGGCTTGGCACGAGATCGTCGACGTGGCGATCGTGCCGGTGGCGGCCGGCGTCGAGGCGCGGGTCACGCTGATCGAATCGCGATTCCAGGCACTGCAGGCGCGGCGGCGGCAGCTCGCCGGGCGTACCGGCTGCGGGCTGTGCGGCATCGAGCATCTGGAGCAGGCCTTGCCAGCCATTGCACCGATCGCCAGTGATTTCCGCACCACGCCCGATGCGGTGCTCGCTGGCATGGCACGGCTGGCAGCGGCGCAGCCATTGAACCAGGCCACGGGTGCCGTGCACGCAGCGGCTTGGCTGGCTGGCGACACGCTCACCGTGCGCGAGGACGTGGGCCGGCACAATGCGCTCGACAAGCTGGTCGGTGCGCTCGCGGCCGCGCGCGCGCCGCGCGACGGCGTGCTGCTGATGACCTCGCGCGCTTCGTCCGAGATCGTGCACAAGGCGGCCAGCGCCGGCTTGCCCATCGTCGCGGCGATCTCGGCGCCGACGCGGCTGGCGGTCTCCCTTGCCGAGCAAGCCGGCATCGCGCTGATCGGCTTCGCCCGGGGCGAACGGTTGACGGTCTACAGCCATCCGCAGCGCCTGGGGCTCGTGGCCACGCCCGGGGCAACCACTTCGGCTATATCCAGATAGCCCCCGCCAGCAATCGACCTTCCATGAAACTGCTTCCGACGCTCAGCCTGCTGTTGACCACCCTGCCAGTGCTCGCCACCGAGCCCATGCCCATCCTGTTCAACCAGCGCCCGCCGCTCTACTACATCGAGGCCGATGCCAGTGGCCAGCCGGTGTATGCCGGCCATGTCTACGAGAAGGTGCGCGATGCGCTGCTGCGCGCCGGGCTGCAGGCGCAGTTCCGCGAAATGCCCGGCGCGCGCGTGGTCTCGCAGGTGAAGGGCAACGCCGAGCCGCTGTGCGCGATGGGTTGGTTCAAGACCCGCGAGCGCGCAACGTTTGCGCAATTCTCGGTGCCGCTGCATCGCGATCGCGCCTGGGTGATCGTGACCCGGCCGGAGCACGAGGCGGAGATCCGCAAGCTCGGCTCGCTGAAGGCCGTGCTGGCCAAGCGCACGCTGTCGGCGACGCTGATCGGCGGCATCTCGTTCGGTGACACCATCGACAGCCAGCTGAAGCGCTATCCGGTGGAGCGGGTATCGGCCGGGCCGACCACGGTGCTGAAGATGATCGAGGCCGGCCACGGCGAATACACCATCGTGCCCATCGATTCACTGGAAGATCACCTGACGCGCGTCGATCCGCAGAGCCCGTTGCGCGCGGTGACGCCGAGCGATGTCGAGGGCGAGCTGGTCTACCTGATGTGCAACAAGCGCGTGCCGCCATCCTGGCTGGGGCAGTTCAACGCCGCCTGGCAGGCGGGGCGCTGAACGGCAGCACCCCGGCTGGCATATCGGCATCACCCGGTCGACACTGTAAGCATTCCGCTTGCGGCCACTGCCATGCATCGCCTTGCCCTGCTGCTTGCCATGCCGGCGGTGCTGGCCGCCGAGCCGCGCCTGACCATCCTCTACCACGACCGCGCACCGCTGTATCACCTGGGGCACGGCGGCCGGCTCACCGGCACGGTCTACGCCAACGTGCGCGCCGCGCTCGATGCGGCCGGGCTCGATGCCCAGTTCGTGTCGGTGCCAGCCAAGCGCCAGCTCGCCGAAGTCGAGCGCAATCAGGCGCCGGTCTGTGCGCTGGGCTGGCTGATGACGGCAGAGCGCCGCCGCTATGCCCGCTTTTCCGCCCCCATCCACTACGAGCGCCCCTGGCTGGTCGTCACCCGGCGCCAGCACACCGTGGCCGTGCGCCAGCTCGGCGCACTGCACGCACTGCTGCCGAGCGACCGGCTGCAGCTGATCCTGCTCGACGGCGCAAGCTACGGCAGCTACATCGACGGCCTGCTGCACCGCCAGCCGGCCATCCGGGTGACCACCGACGCCGACAACCTGCTGCGCATGCTCGATGCCGGCCGTGGCGACTACACGATCCAGCCGCCGGACGTACTGGAGCACTATCTCGCCACCCATCCGGAGAGCCAGCTGCAGTCGCCGATGCTGGCCGACGTGATCGGCGAACCGCTCTACCTGATCTGCAGCCGGCGCGTGGACGAGGATTGGCTGCACCGTTTCAATGCCGCACTCAAGGTGAAGCGACCGCGATAAGCGTGAGCGACAAGTCGTTGAATCCTATATACTTCCGCCCCTTTCCCGTTCTGTTCTCCGCGCCATGAGCCTCGCCCCGCACCAACTGGAACTGCTGTCCCCCGCCAAGACGGTCGAGATCGGCCGCGAGGCCATCCTGCATGGCGCAGATGCGGTCTACATCGGCGGCCCCACCTTCGGCGCGCGGCACAACGCCTGTAACGAGGTGGGCGAGATCGCGGAGCTCGTGAAATTCGCCCACCGCTATCACAGCCGCATCTTCGTCACGCTCAACACCATCCTGCACGACAGCGAGCTCGAACCCGCCCGCAAGCTGATCCACCAGCTGTACGACGCGGGCGTTGATGCGCTGATCGTGCAGGACATGGGCGTGCTCGAGCTCGACATTCCGCCGATCCAGCTGCATGCCAGCACGCAGTGCGACATCCGCACGCCGGAAAAAGCGCGCTTTCTTGCCGACGCCGGCTTTTCCCAGGTGGTGCTGGCGCGCGAGCTGACACTGGACAAGATCGCCGCCGTGCGCGCGCAGTTGCCACTCGATACCACCATCGAATTCTTCATCCATGGCGCGCTGTGCGTGGCCTACTCGGGCCAGTGCAACATCAGCCACGCCGACACCGGCCGCAGCGCCAATCGCGGCGACTGCTCGCAGGCCTGTAGATTGCCGTACACGCTGACCGACGGCGCCGGTCGCGTGGTGGCGTTCGAGAAGCACCTGCTGTCGATGAAGGACAACGACCAGAGCCGCAACCTGGAAGCACTGATCGATGCCGGCGTGCGCAGCTTCAAGATCGAGGGCCGCTACAAGGACATGGGCTACGTGAAGAACATCACCGCCCACTACCGGCTGCTGCTCGACGAGATCCTTACCCGCCGGCCCGAGCTGGCCCGCGCCGCCTCGGGCAGCACCGAGATCTTCTTCTCACCCAACGTCGACAAGAACTTCCACCGCGGCCACACCGACTACTTCGTGAACGGCCGCGAGGACGGCGACATCGGCGCCTTCGATTCGCCCAAGTACGTCGGCATCGAACTGGGCCACGTCACCCGGATCGGCCCGAAGTGGTTCGAGCTCGAGGCACTGGAGCCGCTCGCCAACGGCGACGGCCTCAATTACATGAAGAAGCGCGAAGTGGTCGGCCTGCAGGCGAATACCGTTGAAAAGATCGGCGCCGGCGAGGGCGGCAGCACCGTGTGGCGCGTATTCCCGAACGAGCCGATGAATACGCTGGAAGGGCTGAAAACAGGCCTCTCCATCAACCGCAACCGCGACCATGCCTGGGAGAAGGCGCTGACGCAAAAGTCGTCGGATCGCCGCATCGCTGTCTGGCTCAGCCTGGCGGAAACCGCCACTGGCCTCGCGCTGACCGTGACCGACGAGGATGGCATCCGTGCGACCGCCACGGTCGACACCGTGCTCGAAGCGGCCAAGGATGCGGCCCGCGCCGAGGGCGGGCTGCGCGATGCCCTCGCCAAACTGGGCAACACCATGTTCACCGCGCACGAGGTGGCACTGGCGCTGACGCAACCATGGTTCGTGCCCAATTCCACGATCAACGCGCTGCGCCGCGACGCGATCGAACGCCTGGAAGCCGCCCGCCTCAAGGCCTGGTTGCGCCCCACACGCAAGACGCCGGTCGAGCCGCCTACACCCTATCCGGACAAGGCACTGACCTATCTGGCCAATGTCTACAACCAGAAAGCGCGGGACTTCTACACCAAGCATGGCGTCGAGCTGATCGCCGCGGCCTACGAGGCGCACGAGGAACCGGGTGAGGTGAGCGTGATGATCACCAAGCACTGCCTGCGCTTTTCGTACAACCTCTGCCCCAAGCAGGCCAAAGGCGTGATCGGCGTGAAGGGCCAGGTGCGCGCCGAGCCGATGACGCTGAAGTCGGGCAACGAGACCTACACCCTCAAGTTCGACTGCAAGCCGTGCGAGATGCATGTGATCGGGAAGATGAAGCCGCATATCTTCAATTCGCCGCCGCCTTCCATCATTCCGGCGCAGCCCATCACCTTCCACAAGACCCGGCCAACCTGAAACCGGCTGCGGCAACCGGGCGAAGCGGTGCGACTTTTACACGATCGCGCCGCAATGAGGGCGGCGTATAGTGAGGCTCTCCATCGCATCAGGAAGCCCGCCATGCCGGTACTGCCCGAGCACTTCGCCACGTTGATCGCCCAGGTTCAGGAAAGCGGCAGCTTGCGTGCCTACGAGGCAGCGCAGCAGCTGGAAATCCTCAAGGCCGAGATGACCGACGAACAACGCACGGCCTATACCGCCGCCCTCGGCAGCGCCGCCCATGTCCGCCAGAAGACGCTGGACGAGGCAGCGGAACGGGAACGCGCAGAGCGTGAGTAGGCAGCCTGCGGGAATACCGCTGACGAGCAGCGTCCGGTACGGCGTTGCCATGCATCCCTGACTGGCATTCAGCGCTGGTAGGTGCGGCGATACTCGGCCGGCGTCATCCCGGCCACCTGCCGGAAGGCGCGGCGCAGGCTCGATTCGTCGGCAAAGCCCAGCACTTCGGCGATCCGTGCCAGGGGTAGCGCCGTATGTGCCAGCTGCTCGGCCACCTGGTTGAGCTTCACCCGCCGCGCATAGTCCCCCACTGCTGCAGCCCCGGCCGCGCTGGCCTTGCGCGCCAGCGTGCGTGGCGACACCGCCAGCGCTGCTGCCAGCCGTGCCGCGGTGAGCTCCGCCGCCGGGCAGGCTTCGATGGCAAGGCGCAGGCGCCGCAGCCAGGGATCTGCCGTGCCGATCAGTGCCAGCGACTGGAACACCGGCGCCGCCGGCTGCGGCCGCGGCAACACCATCATTCGCGCCAAGTCACGCCATAGCTCGGCCGGCAGCTGCCGCTCCAGCTGCTCGCACACGATGGGCAGATAGCCATGCACGCCCGAGGCGGTGGCGTTGCCGGGATTGACCACGCAGTGGTGCTCCCATTGCCAGCGCACCTCTGGATGGCGCTGCTGCAGCCACGGCGCCATCCACCAAGTGGCCGTTGCCGCCTGCCCCGCGATCCGCCCCGCCTCGGCGACCAGGGCAACACCGGTGCAGTAGCTCCATACCCGCACCGTCGGCGGCAGTGCATGGATGCCGCCAATCAGCGCCTGCTGCCCTGCCAGCGCCGATTCGACGGCATCGACCGATTCCGCCCACAGCCCCGGCAGCAGCAACGCATCGCACGCGGCCTCGGCCAGCGGCGCATCGGCCTGCAAAGTGACGCCGTGGGCACAGCGAACGGGCCCTGGATGCAAGCCCAGCCAGCGCCAGGCGAACAGCTTCCGACCACTGCGGCGATTGGCCGCCTGCAGCAGATCCGCGGTGGCCAAGAGGCCCGCCGGCATGCATTCGGGATAGAGCAACAGGCCGACCTGGAACGTTGGCACGATATGCAATCCATATGGCAGATCAGGCCATGGTAGCTGGCCAGGGTGGGCACCACAATCAATGCCGAATCCACCCCGGAGCCCGCCATGCAGATCACCCAGCTGCGCAATGCCACCATCGTCGTGGCCTATGACGATTGCCGCATCCTCGTCGACCCGATGCTGGCCGACCAGGGCGCGATCCCGCCATTCAAGTGGCTCACCGGTCAGCGTCGCCGCAACCCCATCGTGCCGCTGCCAGCGGGCACGGCAGATCATCTGGCCGGCATCACCCATGCGCTGATCACCCATTGCCGCAAGGGCCATGTCGACCACCTCGACCGGGCCGGTACGCGCTGGCTGCGCGAGCGCGACGTGCCGGTACTGTGCATGCCGGGCGATGCCGATTTCCTGCGCCGGCGCGGCCTCGACGTGCAGCCGCTCAATGCTGCGGGATCAACGCCATTCCGCAACGGCATCATCACGCCGATACCCTGCCGCCACGGCGAGGGCTGGATCGGCCGCTTCATGATGCATGGCTACGGCTACCACATCGAGCAGGCGGATGCGCCCAGCGTCTACATCGCCGGCGACACCGTACTCACCATTGACGTGCGCCGCTGCATCACCGAGCGGCGGCCGGACGTAAGCGTCGTGCCGGCCGGCGGCGCCAGCATGGATTTCGGTGCCGAGCTGATCATGGACGACGAACAGGTGCTGGCGCTGGCGCAACTCGGCAGCGGCGTGTTCATCGCCAACCACCTGGAAGCGCTCGACCACTGCCCGGTGCGCCGCGCCACGCTGCGGCAGCGCGCCGAACAACTCGGGCTGTCGTCCCGATTGCAGGTGCCGGAGGACGGTGAGGCGCTGACCTTCACGCGGGCCTAGGCCAGTGGCAGAAAGAGGTCGATCACTGCCTCGCGCTCCGGCACGTCCGGGAAGAAGCGCACCCGCTCTACGAACAGCGGGAAATCGCGCAGTGCTTCGCCGCTGGCCGGCAGCCATTGCAGATACAGCCAGCGCGCCAGTGCTTCGAGTGCGTCGTCGGAACCGACGTGCCGTAGCACCGCGCAGCGCCCTGCCGGGATCAACCCCGCCGCCACACCAGCCGGATTGGGCGCAATGGGCGCGGCGGTGACGGCACACAGGTCGATGGCGAACTCGGCCGGCGCCACCTCGCCGGGTGGGCCGCTGCGCAACACGTTGTAGGTGGCGCTCTTCGCCGGCGGCAGGCCAACGCTGCGCCGCCAGCCGATGAAGGCGCGAATGCTGTCCGCCAGCCCTGCCGGATCGCCACGATACGCCAGCACCGCCACCGGCGTAGCGGGAAAATCGACGATGCGGACCTGGTCTGCGTGGGGTGTGATCTGCATGCTGCTGCTCCGGGCCGCCCGCGTGGCGGCAAAGGCCTGCTGCCAAGCCGGCCAATCGGGCCGGCGACGAAATGCGCTGGGGCTCTGCCCACATGCCGTGCGAAACGCCCGGGCAAATGCTTCCGGGCTGCCATAGCCGCAATCGAGCGCGATGCGGATCACGCTGTCGTTGCGAAAGGCCAGCCGCCAGGCCGCACGCTTGAGCCGTAGCAGCTGCAGGTAACGGCCCGGTGCCACACCATATGCGGCGGCGAACTGGCGGTGGAAATGCCAGGGCGAGCAACCGGCCAGGTGCGCCAGCGCCACCAGGTCGGGCCAGGCGGACTCGTCCGCATCGAGGCTCGCCTCGATACCGGCCAGTACACGGTTCAGCGCATCGTTCATGGCGGCACTGTAGCAAGGCTGTCAGTGGCCAGCCTGACCGATCTTGCTGCGCGCCCTTTCTCGCGCGATCTCCACACAATCTCCACACAGCCGCATCAAGCCTCGACATGCGCGCCCTAAGGTGCCGGCACTGGCGCGACTCGCGCTACACAAGGAGAGAGCAATGAACAAACCCCTGGCCTGGAAACTGATCGCGCTCGGTTTCCTGATCCTGCTGCTGATGATTCCGCTATCGATGGTGCGCGGCCTCGCCGGAGAGCGGCAGCAACGCGCGGCCGAAGTGCGCAATGAGATGGCCGAATACGCGGCGCGGCCGCAGACGCTGGTCGGCCCCCTGCTGGTGCTGCCCTATCGCCGCACCGAATGGGCACAACGTGAGATCACCGAGAACGGCCAGAAACGCCAGGAGTGGTACGCCACCAGCAGCGAGGAAGCCGTGACCGTGCTGCAGCCGGACCAACTGACGGTGAACGCCACGCTCGCCACCGAGGCGCTGCAGCGCGGCATCTACGAGGCGCGGCTCTACCACGCCGACAGCGGCGTCGCCGGCGGCTTCACCATCCCGGCGAAGAAGACACTGGAAGTCGCCGCGGCCGAAGGCAAGCGCTACGACTACCAGTGGGGCAAGCCCATGCTGGTGCTGGGCGTGAGCGATGCACGCGGCATCGGCGCACTGTCCGGCTCGCTGAACGAGCTGCCGCTGTCGTTCAAGCCCGGCGCGGTGATGCCGTGGCTGCCCGCCGGCCTGCACGCGGCGCTCGATGTCGCGCTTGCAGAGGACGAGCAGAAACTGCCGTTCCGGCTGCAACTGAAGCTTTCCGGCACTGGCGAGCTTGCCATCGCACCGGTGGGCAAAAGCAGCAATGTCACGCTGTCCGGCAATTGGCCACACCCCAGCTTTGCCGGTCGTTTCGCGCCACAGCGCCGCAACATCGACGCCAAGGGTTTCGCCGTGGAATGGCAGACCAGCGACTGGGCCAGTGGCTTCAACGAGCAGGCGCTGGCGCAATGCGTGGCCCAGGGTGCCCAATGCGCGCTGTTCCAGGGCGAGCAGCTGGGGCTGAAGCTGGTCGATCCGGTTGATCGCTACCTGTTGACCGAGCGCACGGTGAAATACGGCGAACTCTTTCTGCTGTTGATCTTCGGCGCGGTGCTCACGGTGGAAGTGCTGCGCCGCGTGGCGGTGCACCCGGTGCAATACGGCCTCGTCGGCCTAGCGCTCGCGCTGTTCTTCCTCTTGACCTTGGCACTGTCCGAACACATCGCCTTCTGGGCCGCCTACTGGATCGCCGCCGCCGCCTCCACGCTGCTGCTCGGTTACTACGGCTGCCATGTGCTGGGCGGTTGGCGCGCAGGTAGCGGCTTCGCCGGATTGCTGGCAGGGCTCTACGGCCTGTTGTTCGGCATCCTGCAGTCGGAGGACATGGCGCTCCTGATGGGCAGCATCGCCCTCTTCGCCCTGCTCGCGGTGGTGATGGTGCTGACGCGGCATGTGGACTGGTACGCGCTGACCCGCAGCGCCGCACCACCGGTGGCACAACCGTTGGCCGAGGAAAACTGAACCACCATGCCGGGCGCCCCAGCGGGTGCCCGGCATGGGAAAATAGCGGCCAGTATCCAGGATCCACCATGACCGCCACGCCACCCACCGTTCGCCATCTCGTCGTCCACCAGTTGCTGAAATCGCCACACGGCGAGGCCACGATCGCGCTGCGCGCCGGCGAAATGCCAGTGAATGGTGCGGCCCAGCGCCTGATCGAACACCTGTGCCAGCGCTACGCCGGCCGTTTCGGCAAAGGCTACGGCCGCTTCGAGGAGGACGAGGACAACTTCCCGATGCCGCGCTTCGTGCGCCAGTACGCCTACGATCACAGCATCGATTTCCTCGACCTCTCCCGCTTGATGATGCAGCACCTGCAACAGCGTGCCGGTGAGGAACAGCTCGCGAGCGGTGGCTACGTGTTGATTGCCCGCATAGCCGATGGTGGCGCCGATTGCCTGCTGGTCGCCCTCGTCACCGAAGTGGTCGGCATGGCGATCACCGGCGATTTCGAGCTGGTGGACAGCCCACAGCTCGATCTCGATAACCTGCGCGTGGCCGGGCGCATCGACCTGACCGCCCTCTCCGCCGGCGCCGAGCGCTACATCAGCTTCCTCAAGGGCCGGGGCGACGTGGCCAACTACTTCAAGCTGTTCCTCGGCTGCAACGACGTGCGCCTGGCGCTGAAGGAAACACAGAAGCTGGTGCAGGGCCTCACCCAGTTCGCCGAGGCCGAAGCCTTGGCCCAGCCCGAGCGCGATGCACTGTTCGAGCGCGCCCACCAGTACCTGGATGAACGCGGTGACGAGCACGCGCCGCTGGCACTCGACGAACTGGTACGCCGCGCGTATCCGGATGCGCCCGAGCGGCTGAGCCGGGCGCTGGACGACGAGGCGCTGGAGCTCGCCGACGGCTTCGTCCCCGACCGCCGCGCCATCAAGCCGCTGCGCCGCTTCGCCGCCAACGGCGAACACTGGAAGATCGAATTCGACCGCGCCAGCCTCAGATCCGGCGCAGTGATCTACGACCGCGAACGCCAGATGCTGATCCTGACCGAATTGCCGGAAGCGCTGAAGGCGGCGTTGGCCGACCGTAGCTGAGCGGCTTGCAATAAACACGGCCTGTCGCGAGCGGAGCGCCTTCCTTGCCTTTGCCACGTCTGCGTCCACTCGACGGAGCGGGCGCCAGGAAACCTGGTGAACGCCTATCCTGGCAAGCTAACTGGGGGCCGCGCCGTGACGAGCCGTACTGAACCCGCCGCTCAGGCAATTCCGCCAACAGGCAACGCGCCGGACCACGCCAGCGCGTCGCGGGCTTCATTGGCATCCAGCACCAGGGCCACGGGCACCGGCAGCGCGCGGTAGAAATCCGCCAGTTGCGACGCCACGTCGCGCGCATGGCGATCACCCGGTGCCAGCTCGATCACCACCTGCCGCAATGGTGGGGCATGGCGTTCGGCCGTACGCACATCGAACTGTCGGCCCGGCACGTCCTGCAGTGGGCGGACTTGGCCCGCGATGACCAGCCACAAGCGATACCCATGGGGGAAATGGGGGCGGGTGGTTTCGATACCCATCAGCAGCCGCGCCAGCTCATCGTGGTCGGCCACGTCGCGCAACGTCACCTTGAGCAAGGCATGATGGGCATCGGCTTCGATCACGAACATGGCAAGCTCCCAACGTGAGTCATCCCAGCGTAGCGCGCCAGCGCACGCTGTGCCGTCAGTTGCGAAAGCCGCGCTGCCCCTGGTGGCAAACCCGACAAACGCGCCAGCAACCGTTGAACCACTTCAACACGGACTGGGAAGCGACGAACAGCGCACTGCCATACAGCCACCACGGCCAGATGGCGACACCGGATAGCTGCAACGCCACCCCGACCAGCGCCAGGGCCGCGGCAAATACGGCGAATTGCCGGGCCCGCGAAAACTCTTTGTGACGGGTCGCCGACCAGTCACAGATACCGCCGCAATGCTTGCAGCGCACCATTGCGCCGGTACTCATGAGCCGACCTCGAGCGCATCCAGCAGCACCGTGAGCCCCCGGTGCAGGCTGACAATCGAACCAGCGAAATCCCACGGCAGATGATCGATCACCGCCTCGTTCGAAATGGCGCGCACCTCCAGAAAGCGCTGATCGCCTTCGAGGCAAGCGTGAAAAAAAGCAGCGCCTTCCATGTTCTCGATATCAATGCCAGCGAGTGCAGCATGCGGCGCCAGCGCGGCGTTCAGCGTGTTGCTGTGCGCCAGCGACAATGGTGGCTCTTCCGGAAGGTAAGGGCAGTCATAGCGCGGCGGCACCGCGATATCCATGCCCAGGTCGATCTGCGACAGGTGGCTGAAACCGCCGCGATGAAAGAAGCCCAGATCGGCATCGGTCTCGCTCGCCACCAGCACCACGTCGCCCACCTCGAACCGCGAATCCGGGTAAACGCCGGCAATCCCGGCGAGGATCAGCAAATCCACATTGTGCGTGTGGATCAACCGCGTCGTCGTCACTGCGGTGGCAGCCAGGCCCACGCCACTAACCATCGCCTCGACGCCCGGATAGGCGAATCCCGCGGCTTCCATCGCCGTGGGAAACAGCACCAGGGTACGCATCAGGCGCGCGCTGCGACGAAGGCGATCTCCACCTTCATGGCCGGATTGAGCAGCTCCACCTTGATGCAGGCACGCGACGGCGCCGCTCCCGCCGGCAGCCAGGCCTCCCACGCGGCATTCAGCGCCGGCACGTCAGCCGCATCGGTGACGTAGATCGTCGCCATCAACAGCCGCGACTTGTCGCTGCCCGCCAGCTGCAAGGTGGCCTCGGCCTGCGCCAGCACCTGCCGCACCTGATCGGCCATGTCGGTGTTCACGTCGTTCGGCACTTCAACAAAATGAATGACGTTCTGGAACACGGTCGCGTCGGACCAACGGGGGGTGGGGTTGATGCGGGTGATGGACATGGTTGCGGCTGGGGAGTGGCGATGGATGACGGGATGATGCCAGCAAGTGGGCAGCTTTGGTGTTGAATACCGCTACGCGATCTCGAAGTAGAGCCGTCACTGGACGCACGATCTGAGCGGCAACTTGTCGGCCAAAGCAGCCGTTGATGCGCCCAGCAGCTCAAGTTTGCTCTACCGCGGAAAGCGGCCATTGCCTGGCCATGAAAACCAGGGCCTTTCAGGATGATTGCGTCGGGCGAGTTAGGTAAGACAAAACCCCGCATCTTGCGATGCGGGGTTCATCATCAGCCTGAGTCCCAGTGGCTATGGGCCAGAAGGGCCTGACTGTTACTCGGCCCCTGGCAGATCCAGTGCCAGATCAGGGGTAGTTCAGCACGTTCTGCGGTTGGGTCGAAACGCCCTGCGCCATACCGCCTACGTTGTTGACCACATGCGTGATGGTACCCACGCCACCCAGCGACACCGTAAATACGTCGTGCAGCGACACACCGGCCACATTGGGCACTTCAAAGCCGTGGTATGCATTCACGTCAGGGTTCACGTTGAAGTAGCAGTAGCTACCCATGCCGTAACCCGTGTGTGAAGTTACGTGGCTGGCCACGTAATAGGCGGCGTAACCATTGGTGGTGGGTGTGCTCATCCAGGAGGCCTGGTTGGGTACGTCATAAGGCAGTTCGTTCTGGAAGAAGATGGTCTTGCCGCCCTGACCGTTCCACACGACGTTGTGCTTCTGGTAATGCTCGACAAACAGGCCGGTCGCCAACACGTTATTCCCGTTCACGATCACGCCCGTCTCTCCCGGGTTCACGGTCCACCCGGTCGGCGAGATGCCATGATCGGCACGCCATGCCCAGATATGATCAAGGATCACGTCGTTGCTGTTCACCGTCAGGCTGTTGGTGGCCTTCCCTGCCACAGCACCACCGATACGGAAGTACACGTCCTGAATCGTGGTCGGATTAGCCGCATGGTTTGCCGATGATCCGGCCGGGCCCACGGTCAGCAACGATGCGCTGTTCACCGTGCCGGCATCAAACAACAGGCCCGCAATGCGTACGCCGTTGACGTCATCCACTTGCATGGCGGTCACACCGTTGGTGGGCACCAGGGTCGGGAAACCAATACCCAGCACCACGGTGTCTGCCCGGGTGATATGAATCGGCGCCGACAACTGATACGTACCTGGCGTAAAGAACAGGTTCAGGCCTTGCGCCAGTGCCGCGTTGATGGTGGCCGATGTGTCCGTGGGCTTCGCAACGTAGAACTTGCTCATCGGAATGGCTGTACCCGCCGTTGAACCATTCGCCCAACTTGCGCCGGACGCGTTGGTGCGCAATGCCGGTACGAACACCAGGTATTTGCCCGACGCCGTGTCGAAATACAGATACGGCTTTTCGCGGGATACCGGCGTCGTGGCCAGCGTCGTGTACGGACTGGCGGTGCCATAAACCGCGGGGAACGATTGTGCAGGTGCGCCGGCTACGCCTGAGAACACCATATTCCACACGCCGTCATACCAACGGCCAATATTGCTGTCGCGGGTGTACCACTGTTGTTGCGAACCCGAGCTGATGCTGCCATCCACTTTGCTGTCCGCAAGATATCCGCCACTGGCATAGCCCTGGCCATCGCCCTGGTTGGAAGGCCCGAGGTGCAGGTTACCCATGACGTGGATACGCCGCATTGGCGCCGCTTGCGAGACGGCCCAACGATTCGTACCGCCGTCCGGAACGATGGCCATGTTTTCTGCCGACCGCCAGAAATTCTGCGTGGCATTGGAGATGTCGCCGTAGTTCCAGCCACTGTCGACATTCACGTTGCCGGTCAGGGTCACATCGTCAGGATGCTTGCCTAGACCCATCACCGACATATAAAAGCCGAGGTTGGCATAGACGCCGCGATAGGTGCCCGGCTTGAACATGAAGGCATAACGTTGCGGGCCAAACTGTGCATTGGGGTTATTCAGCTGCGGGTTGAACGCGTTGTTCAATGCAGTCTGGATGGTTCCGATCGGCGTGCTGGTGTCAAAAATCTGCACATTGGGGCCAAAGTTTGGCGTGTCGGAAGTGGGTGATGTCGGTACGGGCGTTGGTGTAGGAGCCGGGGTTGGTACAGGCGTCGGCACAGGTGTAGGGCCGGGTGTCGGAACGGGTGTAGGGGCTGGAGTCGGCGCCCGGGTTGGCGTCGGCGTTGTGGCAGATCCGGTGTAGGTGAGGGTCTGTTTCGGGGTATCTATGGCGGAGCCGTTGGCCTGACCGATGGTGTACCAATAGACGATGCTGGCGTTGGCCGGCACGCCAGTGATCTGGTACGCATTGTTGGTGCCGCTATTGACCATGCGCACATTGATCTGTCCGCCGCCATTCACCGTGTAGTGAATATCCGCCCATGCCCCACCATTGGCATAGAACGCGACGACACCACCACTGAGCTGCGTTGCCCCATAAGACGCTGATGGCGTAGGAGCGGGCGTTGGGGCCGGGGTCGGGGCTGGTGTGGGTACAGGCGTTGGCGCCGGTGTCGGCGTCGTGACGGCACCGGTATAGGTAAAGCTGGACTTTGCGGTATCGATAGCGGAACCGTCGCTGGCGCCTATCGTGAAGGAATAAGTGACTACGGCGTTCGTGGGGATACCGCTCACGGTATAGGTGTTGTTGGTGCCGCTATTGGTCATGCGCACATTCAGCTGGCCGCCACCAGCAACGGTGTAGTGGATATCCACCCATGCAGCACCATTCACATAAAACTGGACCTTGCCGCCCGCAAGCTGCGTATAGCCGGTGGTCGCTGCCGCGTGGGCTGCGGGCGCAATCGCCGCCAAACCCACTGCAACCAGCGGCGTCGGCATCGCGGTGATAGCCGCCATCGTCAATGCCAGCAAGCGTTGCCGGCCCATTTCATACTTATTCTTGCCTTGCATTTAGTTGTCTCTCCGGTTCTGGTCACACCTTTTGAAAGCGCTATCATGATTGTTTGAACCGCAAGCTGACACAAGTAAATGCATTACCCTACAACACGCCTTCGTCAAGACGAGTATTGGCTGGCAACGCGGGCTACAGCCGTAGCCCATAGAATTTAACTACACGCGTGCAACCGCCGGACGTTAAATTTCAGTACATAAGCGGTGGGGAAATGTACCGCGCTTAAAAAAACCAAACATTATTCAGCAGCTTATGCATGGTTTTACGTTGCATTGCAGCAATCCGTTTCAGTTCACCCCCGTTTGAAGTCGGCGTCGAAGCGTCGTGCCGGGCATGATGCAAACACAAAGTCGCAGCGCCTTATCAGCGCTTGATCACTCGCTGAGCGCATTTACAAGGGCTCCGGGCTTGAGATTTGTAAGCAACGGCGGCTCTGGCCGATGACCCGACAAGCACATCACCACTCAAATGACCTCTAAATCTGATTGGCAGCCAGGAGAGGTCACAACCAGCGGTATTTAACGGAAGCGGTCGACGTGGGCCGGCATGGGTGATCAACTCGACCGGAATCCGCACTTGTTCCTCGCTCGGCGCTCCTGAGGGGATTCGGGCGGTATGCAAGGATCGCTGGGCAACTCATTCACTCTTGGCGTGCCAGATTCCCTTTTACAAAAGAGAGTGAAGAAAATCTCCGAAACCGCTTGCGGCAAAGTGATCAGCAAATCCTGGCTCCTGGTTTTCCTCCACCTTGCCAAGCGCCGAGGGCGTGGAGCGAGACCTCAGGCTCGCGACCGACTGAGGGCAGCCCGGAGGGTGACGCCCTAGCCTGGCGGCTTCGCCGCCCGGCGACGCGGGATGCCGGCTTGCCGGCACGCAAGGCACGGGTCACGCCAAAGCTTGGCGGCTTTGCCGCCAAGCGACGCGCAATGCAGCGCACGCTCTTTTGGCTACGCCGAAACTCCGTTTTCCGTTGGTTCGTTTCTTTTGGCGAAGCAAAAGAAATGAACCCGTCCGCCGGGCGGAACCGGCATCAAAGCACCGCGCCGCAGGCGCTGACCATTATTCCCATAAACCAGCTCAGCACCACGACAAACCCAACCCGTCGCCTTTAGGATGATCGCCGCAAATCTGCGTCGACCAGATGGTCTTCGATTGCTTTGCTGAGCAGCTGTTCCTCAGTCCAATGCCTCGTCAACCAAATCGTCAGGGCAATACCCGAGAAATGCCACCATCCCGCTCCGTCGTAGCGGCGATGCTCAGACACCTGCCGCCTGGCAACCAACCAGGCCAGCTTGGCCGAAGCGCACTCTGGCGCTGCGGCACCGTCCAATCGCCAATAGGTATATGGGTTGAGCGGTCGGATCACAGGCTGACCAACACCGCCGATACTTTCCCATGCAACTTGCCAAGCAAGGGCAACAGCCTGTCGTTGTGATAATTCAGGCCTCCCGTTTGCCACATGCAGCCCCACGGCATAAAGCCCCCACGGCGTAATAAGTCCTAAAAACGCCAAGGAAAGCATCAAGCCAACAATGCTCGCACGGGGCGACATTGACGCATCGTCTACGGATGCAACGCCGCCCGCGCATTGGCCAGAATCTCCGCCACCAACGGCGCAGCGGTATCAAGAATCTCGTATTCATCCTGCCCCGGCGCGCCCATCTTCACCCGCTCATTACGCCAGACCATGCCGCTGGGGCGTGGCGCGCGGGCGGAGGTGTGGAATTCGCGGCAGCCGGTCACCTTCACCAGCTCGCCGATATTGCTGGCGCGCACGCCGGCACCGGGCATCACGGCGAGGCGGCCGCCGGCCTGCTGGTTGAGCTCGGCCAGCAACAGCGCGCCTTCCAGCGCAGAGGGGGCCTGGCCGCTGCTGAGCAGGCGGTTGCAGCCGGTGGCAATCACGTCCTCCAACGCCTGCTTCGGCTCGCGCGCCACATCGAAGGCGCGGTGGAAGGTCACCTGCATTGGCGCGGCGAGTTCGACCAGCTCGCGGGTACGCGCCACGTCGATCTCGCCATCGGCGGTCAACAGGCCGATCACCACGCCATCCACGCCCAGCTTCTTGCAGGCAAGCACGTCGCGACGCATCACGTCGAATTCGAGCTCGCTGTAGAGGAAATCGCCTCCACGCGGGCGGATGATCACATTGAAGGTGATCCAGAGCTGATCGCGCGCGGCGGCGATGGCGCCGTGCGAGGGCGTGGTGCCGCCCTCGAGCAGGTTGTCGCAGTATTCAATGCGCACCGCGCCACCTTGCTGCGCAGCCAGCGCCGAGGTGATGGAACCTGCACAGATTTCAATCTGAATGTCGTCTTGCATGGTGCTCTCCTTGGAAGCTGTTCACAGCGTGGCTGAGGCGGGGCAGCCGGGCAAGTCAGGCTTTGTCCGGGCTTGCCGTGCCGGCGACGTGCATGCGTACCGTCTCGACGAAAGCAGCCGCCGCTGGGGTGGGGTGCCGGCCCCACACGCAGTACACACGGCGGCGCGGCGCATCGGTCAGCGCGATGGCAGTGAGATCGGGATAGGCGGCGGTCGTTCCGGTGGGCATGAAGCCGACCGCCTCGCCTTGGCGCACCAGTCGCGCCAGCAGTTCCACATGACCGATCTCAAAGGTGATACGCCGGCTGCTGCCGGCCGCGGCGAACGCCTCGTCGGTCTGGCGGCGGGCGCGGCTGCCCGCGAAGTAATCGACCTGTGGATACGGCGCGAGATCGGCCAGCGTCAGCGCCGGGTGCACGGCGAGTGGATGGCTTGGCGCCACCACCGCCATCAGCGGCTCCTCCGCCAGCAGCAGCGCCTCTACATCGGTCAGCGTCTCACCTGGCCACAACCCGACAAAGGCCACATCGAGGCGATGCTCGAGTACATCGACCAGCAGGATTTCGGACAGCCCCATGGCGATGCTGGCGTGCACGCGCGGATGGCTGTGCTGGAAGGCGGCAGCGAGCGCGACCACGTCGAGCTGCGGCAGCGCCGAAATCACGCCGAGCGCGAGGTTGCCGCGCACCTGGCCGCTGGCGGCCGCCACTTCGTCGCGCACGCATTGTGCGGCATGCAGCAGCTGGCGTGCCGCAGGCAGAAAGGCGCTACCCGCCGGCGTGAGCCTCACTCGCCGCGAGCTGCGCTCGAACAGCGGTGCGCCAAGCTCCTCCTCCAGCCGGGCAATCTGGTGCGACAGCGCGGACTGCACGGTATGGCAGCGCTCGGCGGCGCGGGTGAAGCTGGCAGTCTCGGCCACCGCCAGCGCGTATTCGATCTGGCGCAGGTTCATCGATCTGATTTCGTGATCAATTTGATGAAAACAATACATTGGATCGCTGGATCACACGAGCGGATCATGCATGCAAACAGCCAGTTCGCGATCCATGGCTGCAACAGGATTCGCAGAACAACACCAAGCGTAATCAACAAAGCCCATTGCAATGCCAGCAGGGATTTTTGATGGGCGCCAAGGAGAACACGATGACAAGCGCAAACCCGCAGGCCCACGCTGGCCTGAGCCGGCCGCTGGCCTGGCTGATGGCTTTCGCCACCGGCCTGGCCGTGGCGAGCAACTACTACGCTCAGCCGCTACTGGGCACGCTGTCCGAACGCTTCGGCATCTCGCACGGCACGGCCGGGCTGATCGTCACTGCGGCCCAGCTCGGCTACGCGCTCGGCCTGGTGCTACTGGTGCCGCTGGGCGATCTGCTGGAGCGCCGCCGGCTGATCGTCGGCATGACGGTGCTGGCCGCGCTCGGCCTGTTGATCACCGGCAGCGCCCAACATGCCGGCATGGTGCTGTTCGGCACCGCCCTTACCGCCCTCTTCACCGTGGTGGCGCAAGTGCTGCTGCCATTCGCCGCGACGCTGGCGGCACCGCAGCAGCGCGGCCGCGCGGTGGGGCTGATCATGAGCGGGCTGCTGCTGGGCATCCTGCTGGCGCGTACCGCAGCAGGCCTGTTGGCCGAGCTGGGCGGCTGGCGCACCGTCTATTTCGTCGCCGCGCCGCTACTGCTGCTGACCGCCTTCGCGTTGTGGCGCGCGCTGCCCAGCTGGCGCGAGCCGACACGGCTGCGCTACCCGCAACTGCTGGCTTCGGTCTGGGCACTGATGCGCGACGAGCCGATCTTGCGCCAGCGTGCGTTGCTGGGTGGCTTGTCGTTCGCCATCTTCAGCGTGCTGTGGACCTCGATGGCCTTTTTGCTAGCCGGTGCGCCCTACCACTACAGCGATGCGGTGATCGGCCTGTTCGGCCTCGTCGGCGCCGCCGGCACGCTGGGCGCCAATCGGGCCGGCCACTGGGCCGACCAGGGCCACGGCAATCGCACCACGCTGTGGGGGCTTGTTCTGTTGCTGGCGTCGTGGGGCGCCATCGCGGTGGCACAGTATTCGTTGATCGCGTTCATCGTCGGCGTACTGGTACTGGATCTGGCAGTGCAGGCGGTGCACGTGAGCAACCAGAGCGTGATCTACGCGCTGCGGCCAGATGCCCGCAGCCGCATCACCGCCGCCTATATGACGAGCTATTTCATCGGTGGCGCCAGCGGCTCGCTGCTCTCGGCCTTTGCGTACCAGCAGGCTGGCTGGCTGGGGGTGTCGGCAATCGGAGCAGTGTTGTCAGCAACGGGCCTGGCGATTTGGTTGTTGCGCCGGCCTAGCGCAACCGTCGATGCCGCAGCCTGACGATTCCATCGAACCCCGCATGCAAACGACACGGCGGCCCGCAGGCCGCCGTGCTTCCTTGGTGTCACGGCGATCAACGCGGTGGTGGCGCCAGCCGGGTTTCCAGGTAGGACAGCGCCCGCTCGGTGGCGCCGCGATGCGCGCTGGCAAAAGCCAGGCCGGCAGCGCGCATCCGCCCACGCACGGCCCCATCGCGCAACAGCCGCAGCGCACGACTGGCGACAGCATCGGCGCTTTTGCCCTGCCAGGCAGCACCGGCCGCCAGCGCGGCACGCGCCACATCGGCGAAATTAAAGGTCGACGGGCCGATCAGCACCGGCGTGCCAAGCGCCGCCGGTTCGATCAGGTTCTGGCAGCCATAGTCGAGCAGCGAGCCGCCCATGATAGCCACGTCCGCCAGCGCGTACCACGCTGCCATCTCGCCCATGCTGTCGCCAAGCAGCACCGTCACCTCAGCGGGTAGCACCTGCTCGTCCCAACTGCTGCGGCGCACGTAGCGGACACCACGCGCATCGAGCAGCGCCGCAACCTCATCGAAGCGCTGCGGATGGCGCGGTACGATCACCGTCAGCAATTGCTCGGGCAAGGTCTTGCCGGCGAGCGCATCGAGCAGCAATGCCTCCTCGCCATCGCGGCTGGAGGCGAACAGCAGCACCGGCCGCTCACCCAGCTGTTGGTGCCAGCGATAGCCGCGCGCCACCGCATCCTGCGGCGGCAGGTTGTCGAACTTCAGGTTGCCCATCACGCCGATGTCGCGCGCCCCCAGTCGTGCCAAGCGATCGGCGTCGTCCTGGCTTTGCGCCAGCACGCCGGCAAACTGGGCGAACGCGGGGCCGACCAGCGAGCGCAAGCGCGCATAGCCGCGGAACGATTTGTCCGACAACCGTGCATTCACCAGGTACAGCGGCACATCACGCCGGCGACAGGCGTAGATCAGATTGGGCCAGACCTCGGTTTCCAGTACCGCACCCAGCACCGGTCGGTAGTGGTCGAGAAAACGCCGCACCGCGCCCGGATAGTCGTAGGGCAGGTAGGCGATGTCCACGCGATCGCCGAACAATTCCTCGGCCGTGGCACGACCCGTCGGCGTCATGCAGCTGAGCAGGATGCGGTGGTTCGGGTAACGGGCCTGCAAGGCCTGCACCAGCGGTGCCGCAGCGCGGGTTTCGCCTACCGACACCGCATGCAGCCAGATCAGGCGCGGGCCCGACGGCCGCGGCTGACCATAGCGCGCCCAGCGTTCACGCCAGTGCCGGCGATATGCCGGCTGGCGCCGGCTGCGGTACAGCAGATAGAGCATGGCCAGCGGGGTGACCAAGTACAGGAACAGCGTGTAGAGCAGCCGCGCGATCACCGGATGCCCCCGGTATCGGTCAGCGCGTACTGCACCTGGGCCAGCACGTCGTCGACGTTGATCAGCGCCATCGCCTCGGGATGGTGCACCCGGCGATGCCAATCCACGCTGTGCGGATCGGCCTTCAGCAGCGTGCGCACCGCCTTGGCATAGCGGTCGACGCAGTACTGCCCTGCGCGCCACGGCCCGGACAGCGCGCTGCGCGCCACCGCATAGAGTCCCACCACCGGTACGCCGTAGGCCGCGGCCAGATGCACCGGCGCGCTATCCGGCGATACCAGCGCCTTGGCGCCGGCGCACAGCGCAAACAACTTGGGCAGATCGGTCTGCCCGGCCACGGATACCCCGTGCGGATGCGCCGCCGCGATCGCCGCCGCCCAATCGCGCTCGCGCGCGCTGGCGCCACCGCTGACGACCAATCGGCCCTGCCAGCCGGTTTCGATGAGGCGTTGGGCAAACTCGACCTGCCGCGCCAACGGCCAGTCGCGCTCGGCCTTGCTGGCAGTGGGGTTGAGCAACAGATAGGGCTGGCCGCCGCTCAGCACCTCGCGCCAGGCCACCGCCTCGTCGGACAACGGTGGCGTCCAGGCGCCCTTGGGGCCATCGACGCCGAGCATGCGGCCGAACGCCAGCATGCCATCGGCAAGGTGCTGGTCGGCGTAAGGGATATGCTCATTCACGAACAGCCACTGCCCTTCGCGGGCACGGCGGCTGTCGAAGCCGATCTTGCGGCGGGCACGGATCAACGGATAAAGCACGTTCACGCGCAGCTTGGCCTGTGCCGCCAGCAGCACGTCGTACTCGCGCTCGGCGAAGTCGCGGCGAATGCGGCGGTACTCGGCCATGCTGCGCGGCCCGTCAACCGGGTAGAGCTCGACCCGGTCCGCCAGGTGCGCGGCGGCCGGCAGCCAGCGGCGCTCGATCAGCCAGGTCGGTCGGATACCGGCCTCCAGCAGCGCCTGCACCAGCGGCAAGGTCAGCACGACATCGCCCAGCGCCGACAGCCGCAGCAGGCACACGCGCAGCGGCGTGGTGGCGGAAACGGTCATGGCGCGGCGGAAGCAGCCGCCACGGTTGGGCGGAACGCGGTTTTTTGCATAGCCGGCATTCTATGCCGGGTTGGCACCATGCGGCATGCGTTTCCTTGGCCAGTTTCAAACACTTGATTTAATTGAAAGCAAACAGACAGTGAGCACACAGTTCACACCGCAACTAGACTGCTACCGTGAGCATCGTGAATCTCCGTCATGGCTGAACCGCTGCACTTCGCCCTCTGGCTGGCCGTCATCGGCTGGCTGATTGCCCTCCTCGCCGTCGTCGCCTGGTATCGGCAGCGCCGCGCCCGGCGCCTGCTGCGCGCCGGCATCGAGCGCCGCCTGGGCGTGGACGTGCTCACCGGCCTTGCCACCCGGGCGGGTTTTCTCGCCCGCGCCGAGCACGAGGTAAACCGTAGCCAGCGTGCCGGCCACGCCTTGTCGGTACTGCTGGTCGAAGTCGACGACATGCGGCACATCAATGCGCAGTACGGGCATCACGGCGGCGATCTGGCGCTGCGCCATGTGGCCGAAGTCTGCCGTGCCCACGTGCGTGATTTCGATGTCTGCGGCCGGTTTTCCAGCCAGGAGATTGCCATCCTGCTACCCGATACCAAGCTGGTCGGTGCCCGCAAGGTGCTGGAGCGCATCCGCCAGCAGGTGGCAACGAGCAGCGTGCAACTGGAGGACGGCCGCAGCTTTCCGGTCGGCGCCAGCATCGGCGTGGCCGAACTCGTCAGCGATGTCGAGGACGCGGAAGACCTGCTGCTGGCGGCCGACGGCTCGCTGCGCCGGGCCAAGGCGCGGCGCGACGACGAGACCGACGTACTGCTCGGCGGCTGATCAGCCTTTCAGCACCAGCGGTAGCCCGCACGCCACCAGCGTCACCCGCTCACAGCAGGCCGCCACATCCTGGTTGAGCCGGCCCAGCTCGTCGACAAACCAGCGCGTCACGCTGCCCATGGGCACCACACCCCAGCCGATCTCGTTGGTCACCAGCAGCGCCGGCCCCGGCAACGTGGCCAGCGCCTGCAGCAAGGCGGCGCGTTCGTGTGCAAATCCCGCCTCGTCGATGCATTCGGCGGCGCAGAAGCGCGCCAGCCACAGCGTCAGGCAATCGACCAGCAACAAGGTGTCGCGACCGGCCTGCGCCTTGAGGCAGGCGCCGAGCGCGGCATCGCTCTCGACCAGCGCCCAGTGCGCAGGCCGCCGGGCACGATGATGGGCAATGCGCGCAGCGAACTCGGCATCGCCCGTCGGCAGCGCAGCAGTCGCGACGTAGACCACCGGCCCGGCGTGTGCCAGGGCCAGCGTTTCGGCATGGCGGCTCTTGCCCGAGCGGGCACCGCCGGTGATCAGGTGGGGCATGAATGGGCCAGCAGGGACGGGACGCCGCAGTGTAGCGCGGCGCCCCGTGTGCCGGATCAGCGGGCGTCGTAGGCCAGCTTCAGTAGCCAGTTGCGGCCGGCGGTGTTGTAGTTGGCGGCATACTCGTAGTCGCGGTCGAAGGCATTGTTCAACCGCAGGCTGGCGCGCCACGCCTTGGCGATGCGGTAGTCGACGCCCAGATCGAGCACGGCATAGCCACCCATCTCGCCCACTTCGTCGCGCCGGTCGTAGCGCTTGCCGGATGCAGCGAGCGCCGCGCTCCAGCGCCAGTCGCCGATGTCCTGCGCCAGGCTCATGTTGCCGTAGGTCTTGGCGCGGCGCGGCAGCATGGTGCCAGTGGCCTCGTCTTCGGCGTTCTGCCAGGTGGCACTGGCCGCCAGCTCCAGACTGCCCAGACGCCCGGCGGTGTTCAGCGTCAGGCCGCGCATACGGGCCTCGGCGACGTTCTGCGGCGTGTAGTTGGCATCGAGCACGATCAGGTCGCGCACGCGGTTGTAGAACGCGGTGGCATCGGCGGTCCAACCGGCGCCTTGCCAGCGCAGGCCGCCATCGATCGAGCGGCCCTGCTCGGGCTTGAGATCCGGATTGGCGGCGGGCGGCATGCCCGGCCAGCTCGGGTAGTACAGATCGACGAAGGACGGCGCATGAAAGCTGGTACCGGCATTGGCGAACAGCTGCCAGCCCGGGGTGAAGCGCCAGGCGTAGCCGATGCCGCCAGTGGTCTTGTCACCGAACTGGCTGTTGTCGTCGATGCGCGCGTTGGCCTGCAGATGGTGCGTGCCGAAGTCCTGCTGCCAGCCCACCAGTGCCGCCTTGTTGTCGCGGCGGGTCTGGTCGTACATGGTATCGCTGGCGAGCTTCTCCTCGAGGTATTCCAGGCCCAGCAGCCACTGGCCGGCGGCGCTCGCCAGCGTATTGGTCCATTGCGCCTGGGTCTGCTTGAGCTTGGTTTTGGACGGGTAGTTGCCGGTGGTCTCGTACCGGTCGCGGCCCTGGCCCAGCAGCAGATCGCTTTGCCAGCTGTCGGTGAAGCGGTTGTTGCTGAACAGCGCGAGGCTGGTCTGTTCGCGCTTGGACCACGGCTGGTCATCGAACGCGCCGCCGTCGTAGGCCGCGTCGGTATCGATGGTCATGCCGCGGATGCCGATCTCGTTGTTCGCGGTGAGGTCGTGCGCCAGGCTGAAGTTGGCACTGCGCTGGCGCCAGGCATCCTTGTCCGCCTCGTACATGCTGCTGGCGGGCTTGGTGAGGTTGTAACCGTGGCTGTTGCGGGCATCGGCGCCGACGTTGAAGCGGGTGTTGCCGATCGCGCCGCCGTAGCTGGCGCTGCCGCCCACGGTATCGAAGCTGCCGATGTCGATGCTGGCGCTGCCTGCCGGCGCACCGTTGCCGGTCTTGGTGAAGATCTGCACCACACCGCCAACGGCATCGGCGCCATAGAGGCCGGATGCCGAGCCGCGCACGATCTCAATGCGATCGATCAGCGCCAGCGGCACGGTATCGAACGACGAGGCGCCGTCGGCACCAGGCGCCAACCGCTGGCCATCGACCAGCACCAGCGTGTGGTTGCCATTGGCGCCGCGCAGATAGAGGCTGGCCGGCTGGCCCAGGCCGCCGGTGCGGGCGAATTCGACGCCGCCGACACGCGACAGCGCTTCGCCGACGCTGGTGGCGCCGCTACGGGCGAGATCTTCACTGGTCAGCACGGTGGTATCGCTGGACAGCGACGAGCGCGGTGATTCGATACGGGTGGCGGTGACGATCACCGGGTCGAGCGTGGTATCGGCACCGGCAGTGGTGGCGATCAGGGCGAGGGCAAGCGGCAGGGGCCGCAGGGCATGCGGAAACATTGGGGACTCCTCGTGCTCGCCCCACGCGAGCACGGCTGGCTGGAACACGCGCAGCACCCGGACGAGCAACCCCGCGTCGCGGCAAGGCCACGACGGCAGCAGCAGCCACACCCCGGGCCATGCGCAACGACAACGTGAGGCCGGTCTCCGGGCTTGCCGCTCGGGATGTCCGCCTTCCCGCGCCGTGGCGCAGTGGCTGGTCTGGTCAGACCGGGGGACATCCGTTGTTGCGGCTTTACCGTTGCGGGGGCAGCCCAGGTCTTGCACCTGGTTCCCGTTTCACCGTGCGCGGCCCGCTGGGCCGGCACGACACCTCGACGCAGGGCGCGATTCTATCAGCTTACAACTGCCGCCGCTCGTCCGGCAGGGCACCGCGCGCCATCTGCGCATGCAGCCTGCGCTTGCGCCGTCCGCGAACGGCAGGCTAGCCTGCATCCATCGTTGTATCCCTTCTGCTGTGTCCCCATGCCTATCCTTACTGCCGCCGGCCTTGCCGCCCGCGCGCACCAGTCGCAACTGACCAAGCCCCCCGGCAGCCTCGGCCGGCTCGAAGACCTTGCCGTATGGTTCGCCGACCGCAGCGGCACTGAGCGCCCGCCGCGATTGGTGCCCGCCATCGCCGTATTCGCCGCCGACCATGGTGTGGCCGTCGAGGGCGTATCGGCCTTTCCGATGGCCGTCACCGGCCAGATGGTCGCCAACTTCGTCACCGGCGGCGCGGCGATCTCGGTGCTAGCGCGCGAGCATGGCGCCAGCCTGCAGGTGGTCGACGTCGGCGTGGCCCACCCGGTGCCGGTGCCCGAAGGCGCCGCGGCGCGGCTGATTTCGCGGCCGGTACGCCCCGGCAGCCGCAACCTGTTGCATGAGGCCGCAATGAGCGAGGCCGAATGTGCTGCTGCCTGGCAGGCTGGCGCCGAGGTGGCACAGGCACTGATCGCAGCCGACCATACGCTGCTGATCGGCGGCGAGATGGGCATTGCCAACACCACGGCGGCAGCAGCGCTGGTCTGCGCGCTCGCCGACGCCGATCCGGCGGCCATCGTCGGCCGCGGCACCGGCATTGACGACGCCCGCCATGCACACAAGCGCGCCGTGGTCGAAGCAGCACTGCGCCGCGTCGGCGGCGCCGCCAGCGCGATGGACTGGCTGCGCGAAGTGGGCGGGCTGGAGATTGCCGCGCTCGCTGGCTTCTACAGCGCTGCGGCGCAAGCCGGCGTGCCGGTGCTGCTCGACGGCTTCATCACCACGGCAGCAGCGCTGGTCGCAGTGCGGCACCAGCCCGAGATCGGGCACTGGCTATTGGCCAGCCACCGTTCGGCCGAGCAAGGCCATCGCCATGCACTGGCCGCGCTCGGGCTCACCCCGTTGCTGGAGCTGGACTTGCGCCTGGGCGAGGCTTCGGGCGCCGCGCTGGCGCTGCCCCTTGTCCAGGCCGCGCTGACGCTGCATCGCGACATGGCGACCTTTGCCCAGGCCGGTGTCGCGGGGGCCGCCGCGTGAGCGCGTTCCGCCTCACCCTGCTGCGCCACGGCGAGGCCGAGGGCAGCGCCGAGCGCCTGCTGGGCCACACCGATCCGGCGCTGACCGGCGAGGGCTGGCACCAGCTGCGCACGCGCTGGCGCCAGATCGAGCGCCACGCCGTCACCGCGGTCGGCGCCTCGGACCTGCTGCGCTGCGCCGCCTTCGCCCGCGAGCGGGCACAGACGCTGGGCCTGCCGCTGCGCCTTGACGCCGGCTGGCGCGAATGTCATTTCGGCACGCTGGATGGCCGGGTGCGCACCGAGCTCGATATCGACGAACTGGCCGCGCTGACCGACTGGCAACGCGAGCCGGAACGCCACACGCTGCCCGGCGGCGAGACCTGGCGAGCATTCCAGCGCCGCGTGCTCGACACCACCGAACACTGGCTGGCCAGCAGCGAGGGCAGCCACCGCGTGCTGATCGCCCATGGCGGCACCTTGCGCGCGCTGCTCAGCGATTGGCTGGGGCTGCACAGCCGACGCCAGTCGCAGCTGTGGCTCGACTATGCGGCGGCCGTCAGCCTGTGGTGCGACGACGGCTATCCGCCCATCCTGCTCGGCATCGACAACTCCCCGATCAGCCGCGAGCTGCCATGAGCGCGGCCAGCGAATTCGTCCTCGCCGTCCAGTTCCTCACCCGCCTGCCCACCCCGCAAGTCCGCGATTTCAGCGAGGCGCTGCTGGCCCGTTCGAGCCGCTGGTTTCCGTTGGTGGGCCTGATCATCGGCGCGCTGCTGGCGGGCCTTGCCTGGGCGGGCCTGTCGCTCGATCCGTGGCTGGCAGCGCTCGCAGTGTTGCTGGGCTGGATGGGAATCACCGGCGGCCTGCACCTCGACGGCCTTGCCGATCTGGCCGATGCGCTGGGGGCTGCGCACCGCAGCCCGGAACGGCTGCTGGCGGTGATGAAAGACCCCCACCTGGGCAGCTTCGGCGTGCTGGCGCTGATCGCGCAGTGCGCCACCAAGCTGGTGCTGGCCATGCTGCTGGCCCGTGCCGGCGCCTGGCCGATACTGCTGCTCGTGCCGGCATGGGCACGCTGGGGCGTCTACGCCTGGCAGACCCTGCCGCCGCTGGCGCCCGGCATGGCCGAGCGCTTCGCCTGGGCGCATTCCCGGTACGCGCCATGGCTGTGGTGGCTGGTGCTGTCCGCACTGTCGGCGTGGCTGGCGCCGTGGCTGCTGGCGGCGCCACTGCTGGTCTGGGCCTATCGGTGGTGGCTGCGCTGGCGGCTCGGGGGCGTATCGGGCGACTGCCTGGGCGCCGGCATCGAGCTGACTGAATCCGCGCTGCTGGCGCTGGCGGCAGTGGCAATGGCCGTGACGGTGCTGGCGGTATAATCGGCGCTGTCAGCCCTTTATGTTCCCCACTGGAAACACGCCATGAAGATCGTCCGCGCCATCGAAGTCTGGGAAAAAGGCATGGAAGGCGCCTTCCTCGCCCATCTGCCCGTCGCCGAGACGATTTCCCCGGTGTTCCTGTTGTCGCTGTTTGCCCACGAGCAGGACAAGCCGGACCCGGACATGAAGCTGTCCTACATGCTGGACGCTGAGCGCGTCGCCAAGCTGCAGCCCTACGTGGCCGAACAGCTGGACCCGACCCGGTACGACTACATCCTCACCGCCTACGGCGTGCCGGACTGAGCGCGGCCGACAAACCCCTCAAGCTGCGTCGCGCTCGCAAGCCGTACGCCTTGCACTGTCTGCAACCGCAGGTAGTCCGGCTCATCGCCTTTCAGGACGGTTCGCGCGTCAGCCAGAACCGCTGCGCCGGATGTTGCCAGCCGCTCTGCGATGACAACCGGGGCCGCGCCCCGGCCCCGGCGTCAGGCAGCGGCGGCGAGCGCCTGTTCCAGATCGGCGAGGATGTCATCGATGTGCTCGATCCCGATCGACAGCCGCACCGTCTCCTCGGTCACGCCTGCCTTCTTCAGCTCATCGGGCGAGAGCTGGCGATGCGTGGTGCTGGCCGGATGGCAAGCCAGGCTCTTGGCGTCGCCGATGTTCACCAGCCGCGTCACCAGCTGCAGTGCATCCTGGAAGCGTGCGCCCGCTTCGCGACCGCCCTTCACGCCAAAGGTCAACAGGCCCGAAGCCTTGCCGCCGAAATACTTGTCGATCAGCGGCCGCGATTCATGGCCTGGCAAGCCAGCGTAGTTCACCCATTCCACCGCGCGGTGTCCTTGCAGGAATTCGGCCACCTTCAGCGCGTTCTCGCTGTGCCGCTCCATGCGCAGCGCCAGCGTTTCCAGCCCCTGCAGGATCAAAAAGGCGTTGAACGGCGACAGCGCAGCACCGGTGTTGCGCAGCGGCACCACGCGAGCGCGGCCGATGAAGGCCGCCGGGCCGAGCGCCTCGGTGTAGACCACGCCGTGGTAGCTCACGTCCGGCTCGTTCAGCCGCTTGAAGCGCGCCTTGTGCTCGGCCCACGGGAACTTGCCCGAGTCGACGATGATGCCGGCCACGCTGTTGCCGTGGCCGCCGATGTACTTGGTCAGCGAATGCACGACGATGTCGGCGCCGTGCTCGATCGGCCGGGTCAGGTAGGGGGACGGCACGGTGTTGTCGACGATCAGCGGCAGGCCGTTGCGGTGCGCCACCTCGGCGAAGGCGCCGAAATCGACCACGTTGCCAAGCGGGTTGCCGATCGATTCGACGAACACCGCCTTGGTGCGCGCATCGACCAGCGCCGAGATCGCTGCCGGATCGCGGTAATCGACGAAACGCACCTCGATGCCGTACTGCGGCAGCGTGTGCGCGAACAGGTTGTAGGTACCGCCATACAGCGTGGAGGTGGCGATGATGTTGTCGCCCGCCTCGGCGATGGTCTGGATCGCGTAGGTGATCGCCGCCTGGCCAGAGGCCAGCGCCAGCCCGGCGATGCCGCCTTCCAGCGCGGCGACGCGCTTTTCCAGCACATCGTTGGTCGGGTTCATGATGCGGGTGTAGATGTTGCCCGCCACCTTGAGATCGAACAGGTCCGCGCCATGCTGGGTATCGTCGAAGGCGTAGCTCACGGTCTGGTAGATCGGCACCGCCACCGCGCGAGTAGTCGGATCGGGGCTGTAGCCGGCGTGGATGGCCTGGGTGTCGAACTTCATCGTGCGCTCCTGCTTAGGGTGTGGGAACTGACGGCAATCTATCAGCAGGCCTGCGCGGCCGAAAGAAACTTGCGCTTGCTTGTTTATTGCCGTGAGCGATAAGGCTGCAGGCCGGGCCGCAGCACCTGCCAGTCGGTGGCGTCGAGCAGGTTCTTCAGCCGCAGGCCCAGCTCGACATCACCTTCGATACGCAGGCGGCGCTGGAAAAACAGCGTATCCGGATCCTCGTCGCCGCACGCCAGGTGCAGGTAGTCGGCCAGGCTGGCGATGAAGCGGCAATCGGCCGGCGTTTGACCTGCAATGAAGCGTTTACCGTCAAAACCCAGCGTCACGCCACGATCGGGCCCAGCCACCTCGAAGCGCAGCGTGCGGCCCGCCAGCCAGTCGAACGGCTCATGCGGCCACAGCCGATGGCGCAGCAGATTCAGCGCCAGCGCGGCGGCGTGGCTGGGAGGCGTTTCCGGCAGCAGCGCCGCAGCGCGCATCCACAGCGGCGGCTTCATGCCGCCTGCCCCTGCGGCGCCGCGATGCCGGCAGTGCCGCGCCAGTAGCCATCGACCAGGCCCTCGGGATTCCAGCGCGCCCAGTCCGGCGTGACCGCCTCGCCGCGCAGCCGGGCGGCATAGGCGGCAACGATGTCGCCGGTGTGGTTGGCCTGCGGGCTGATGCGCAGATGGCTCACGCCCAGCTCGCCCAGCTCGTCGAGGTGATCCCATAGCGCATGGCACGCGGCGGACTGGGTCTGGATGCCGTTGAGCCGCAGGAATGGTTGTTCGTCCTGCGTCAGCACCATCAGCCCATCCGGATGCTGCTGGCAGACGAACTCGCAGCTGTCCTTGTTGAGGCTGTGATGCCGCGCGGTGAAGCAGCGTGCCGAATGCGCCAGCGGCAGCCGGCCATGGCCGAACACCTCCGTCTCGATCGGCAGCGTGGCTTCGGCCAGCACCGCGGCGATGGCGCTGCCGCCGAGCTCCAGTGGTGGCAGCCAGCGAATGGCACCGGCGCGCACCATCCAGTCCAGCGTGGCGCCGTTGTAGAGGTTGAGCTGCGAACCGGCGACGAAGGCAACGCCGGCCTCGCGCGCCAGTTGCACCGCGCCCAGGTCGCCCGCTTCGGTGAGGCAGCCGCTCTCGACCAGCCGCCGCGCCGCGGCGAGATCGCCGGCCGATTCGATCAGCGCCTGGCTCGCCAGCACCGGCGTCTTGCCCGCTTCCAGCATCAACGCGGCCAGCGACAGCCAGTCGGCAGCACGCAGTTCGTGCCGACGCCCGCATACCGCCTCGCCAAGATAAACCACGTCCACCGGCCAGCCGGCGACGGCTTCGTAGAACGCGAGCGTGGTGGCGCGCGGCCAGTAGTACAGCAATGGGCCCAGTGTCAGTTTCATACTTTCATGTATCCATTCGTGTTGCGTGAAAGAGGCGGAACTGGCGATGCACATCGCCTTATCTCGCTGTTTTATCGGCAAATGTTGACTTTTCCCGCGACAAGCCCAGTATGTAAGAAAAAACTGTTATTCCGACGTGCTTACCAGGGTGGTAGGCATGGTGCGTGGAGGGTAGACGATGGATTTTTCGCGTATCCGGCCCACAGATGTGCAGGTCGGCCAGTCGCTGCCCTGGGATGTCTACGACGAGCGCGGCCTGCTGTTGCTGTCGCGCGGCCAACAGGTGATGGGCGAAGCGCAGCTGCAGCGGCTGCTGGAGATCGGCGTGTTTGCCGAAACCGCCGCACTGGAACGCACGCGCAGCGCGCCGAAGAAGCCTGATCGACTCACCATCGGCTCGGCGCGGCCACCATCGGTGCTGTGCATGCTCGACCTGGTGCGACGCAAGCTCGACCAGCTGGCGCTCAACCTCGCCCCCCTGGTCGAGCAGAAGGCGCTCACCGCTGCCGTCGGCGAATTGGCGGCTGCGGTGGAAAACGGCAGCCGTTGCGACCCCGACGTCTCGATCGCCATGGTGTTGTTGCGCCAGGAAGGTCGCTATGCCACGCGGCACATGGTCAACGTCGCCATCGTGGTGCGGCTGGTGGCCATTTCCATGGGCCTGCCGCCCGAGCAGGTGCGCTCGATGGTCTGCGCCGCACTGACGATGAACCTGACCATGATCACGCTGCAGGAAGTGCTGCAGCAGCAGACCGATCCGTTGTCGCCGACGCAACGCGAGGCGCTGGAGCGCCACCCGGCCGATGCGGTGGCGCTGCTGCGGCGTGCCGGTGTGGACGATCCGCTGTGGCTGGATGCGGTGCTGCACCACCACGAGCATCTCGACGGCAGCGGTTACCCGGCCAAGCTGACCGGCCCTGCGATCACCAGCGGCGGACAGTTGCTGGCATTGGCGGACCTCTTCTGTGCCCGCGTCACCCAGCGGGCCTACCGCGCCGCGGTGGCGTCGAACGTGGCGCTGCGCGGCATCCTGCTCGAGCGCGGCAAGGGCATCGATCCGGTGCTGGCCGGCCATTTCATCAAGACACTCGGCGTCTACCCGCCGGGGCTGATGGTGCGGCTCGCCAATGGGGAGATCGGCGTCGTCGCCAAGCACGGCAGCAAGGCCAACTGCCCGATCGTCGCCAGCCTGATCGGCCCGCGCGGCGCCCCGTTGTCGCTGGTGCTGCGCCGCGATACCTCGGTCGACCTCTACACCATCCGCGAGACGGTCGATCCGCGGGAATTCTCCACCTATGTGCGGCTCGATGCGGTGTGGGGTGATACGGCAAGGCTGGCCGAGGCCTGAGCAGGCACGCATCGTTCACCGCCATGGCCGGCTGTAGGCACCCAGCGTCTGCTGGTGGCCTTCGGAAACGCTGGCAAGCGCGGCATCCCACGACCGCCTCACCGAGAAACCCGGCCGCGCCGCGGCATCGAGCGCCGCGCGCAACGTGGCAGTGACCGCCGCCACGTACGCGGGGCTGCGCTGCCGGCCCTCCACCTTGATCGCCGCAACGCCGGCACGGATCAGCTCGGGCAGGATGGACAGCGTGTTGAGGCTGGTCGGCTCCTCCAGCGCATAATAGGTATCGCCCGCCACATCGAAGCGGCCCTTGCACAGCGTGGGATAGCCCGCTGCCTCGCCTGCGCCGTAGCGATCGATCAGCACACCGGCAAGCCGTGCCTCGGTGCAACCGCCCTTTTCCTGCCAGCGCACTGCATTCGCGGGCGAGCACACGCCGGCAGTGTTGGGCGAAGCGCCGGTGGCATAGCTCGACAGGATGCAGCGCCCCTCGACCATCACGCACAGGCTACCGAAGCCGAACACCTCGATCTCCACCTCGGTCTGCGCGATCACCTGCTGCACCTGCGCCAGTGTCAGCACCCGCGGCAGCACTGCGCGGCGGATGCCGAAATACTCATGTGCCAGCCGGATCGCCGCCGGATTGGTGGCCGACCCTTGCACCGACAGGTGCAGCCTCAGCTGCGGGTGGACGCGATGCGCGTAGTCGAGCAGGCCCAGGTCGGCGACGATGATGGCATCGGCGCCGAGTTCGGCGGCGGCATCGACCGCGCGCTGCCATTGCCGGCTCTGCCCGGCCTGGGCATAGGTATTGATCGCCACCAAGAGCTCGCGGCCGTGGCGGCGCACATAGGCCAGCCCCTCGCTCAGTTGTGCATCCGCAAGGTTGAGCCCGGCAAAATTGCGCGCATTGGTCGCGTCGCGAAAACCCACGTAGACCGCGTCGGCCCCGGCATCGACGGCGGCACGCAGCGCCGGCAGGCTGCCGGCCGGACACACGAGCTTGGGGCAAGGCAGGGCAGACAAGGCACGCACTCCCGGGTGGACTGCAGGGAGCTTAGAGGCCCGCCCCGCCCCGGACTTTGTTCGGGATCAATCCCCGCTTCCGCCGGCCACCACCTTGCTGATGGCGGCGGCAGTCATCGCAGGAAACGACCGGCAAATCCCGATAGAATCGCCCGCGCCCGCTTCCGTCCCTTCAAAGCACGGATTGGGCATGCCATTTCTCATGCCGCCCAGGATCATGAACCGCAATGGATATCCAATTCACCACCGACCTTGATCGCATGGACTGGCCGCGCATAACAGGCTGGCTCGCCAGCAGCTACTGGTCGCCCGGCATCAGCCGGCGCCATGTCGAGCAGGGCGCACGAGCCTCGACCGTGGTGATCAGCGCCTACGTCGGTGGCGAACAGGTCGGGTATGGCCGCGCGGTCAGCGATACGGTGCGCTTTCTTTACTTGGCCGACATCTACGTCGATGAAGCCTGGCGCGGCCGTGGCATTGCCAGCAAGCTGGTGCAGCAACTGTTGGCGCACCCGTTGCTGGAACGGGTAGCCAATGGTTATCTGCTCACCGGCGATGCGCAGCCGCTCTATCGCCGCTTCGGCTTCGAGGCCTATCCGACGCCGGAGCGTTTCATGATCCGGCGCAATCCGCAGGCCCTGGACATCACTGCGGACTGACGCCGACGCTCAATACACGCGGTAGACCCGGCCAGTGTCACGCCCTTCCACGCTGCGGCGGAACGCCAATGCGGCGCGCGCGGCCGGCACTGGCTCGAAGCCGCGCAGGTAGTCGCCGTAGACCGGCAGCGATTCCACCAGCATGCCGGGGCTGACCACGTTGATGCGCAGGCCACGCGGCAGCTCGATGGCCGCGGCGACGGCAAAGGCATCGATCGCGGCCGAGCCCATGGTCATGGCACTGCCGAGTGGAATCGGCTCGTGCGACAGGATGCCGCTGGTCAGCGTGAAGCTGCCGCCGTCATTCAGCACATGCTGGCCCGCCAGCACCACGTTCACCTGGCCCAGCAGCTTGTCGTTGAACGAGGCGCGGTATTGCTCGACGGTGAACTCGGCCAGCGGTGCCATCACGCCGCCACCGGCCGCGATCACCACCGCGTCGAGCGGCCCGGCCTCGCGGTACATCCGCGCCACGCTGTCCGCGTCCTTGATGTCGACCCGCAGATCGCCATTGCTGCGGCCGGCGGTGACGAGTTCATGATTGCTGAGTTCGCGGGTGATGGCCTGGCCCAGTGTGCCGTGGGCACCGATGATGAGGATACGCATGGTGCTGCTCCTTGTTGTTGACGGAAACCATGTTATTCCTCGCCACACCGCGCGATAATCGGCCCACAATCGAACATATCGTCAACCAAATGGAAACAATCTCGAGCGCCGGGCAACAGATGCAGTGGGCAATCGCCTTTGCCGCGGTCGCCGAGCACGGCAGCTTCACCGCCGCCGCCGCTGCGCTTGCCTGCTCCAAGGCGCTGGTCAGCAAGCAGGTCGCGCAGCTGGAGGCGCTGCTCGGCACACAACTGCTGTATCGCAGCACGCGCAAGCTGTCGCTCACCGAGGCGGGGCAGCTCTATCTCGCGCATTGCCGCGATTGGGGCGCCGGGCTCAGCGCCGCACGCCAGGCGATCGCCGAGCTGGGACGGGCGGTGGCCGGCACCGTGCGGCTGACGGTGCCGACGAGCTTCGGCGGTGTGTTCATGGCCGATGCACTGGCCGCGCTGCATGAGCGCCACCCCGGACTGCAGATCGAGCTCGACCTCAGCCGCGAGGTGCGTGATCTGGAAGCGGACGGCTTCGATGCCGCGATCCGCTCGCATCTGCCGCCGCCTGAGCGGCTGGTCGCCAGGCCGCTCGCCATGGCGCAGGACTGGCTGGTGGCCGCCCCCGAACTCGTTGCCCATCTCGGCGTACCGCAACACCCGGCCGACCTCACTGCGTGGCCCTGCCTTGCCAACAGCTTCTTCCGCCAGGACCTGCCGTGGCCGCTATCACGTGGTGGCATACTGCACAGCGCCGCCGGGCCGGTGGCATTGCGCGCCAATGATTACCAACTGCTGCGCAACCTGGCGCTGCGCGGTAGCGGCGCGCTGCGCATCCCTGCCTATCTCGTCGCCGCCGATGTCGCCGGTGGCCGCCTGCAACGCTTGCTGCCCGACTACCAGCTGCCCGCGCAGCCCCTCTACCTGATCTACCCGCAACGCCTGCCGCAACCGGCCAAGGTGCGCGCGCTGGTGGACTTTCTCACCGACTGGTTCCGCCAGCCACAACAAGCCGAGCGGCTGGGCCACGCCGCCGCCAAGGAATAAGCCATGCAGATCTGGGTCGATGCCGACGCCTGCCCCCGCGTGATCAAGGACATCCTGTTCCGCGCCGCCGAGCGCACAGCGGTGCGTACCACGCTGATCGCCAACCAACTGCTGGCCGTGCCGCCGTCGCCATGGATCGTCGCCCTGCAGGTACCGCACGGCTTCGATGTGGCCGACGACGAGATCGTGCGGCGCGTAGCGGCGGGTGATCTGGTGATCACCGCCGACATCCCCCTCGCCAGCGCCGTGATCGAACGTGGCGCCCTGGTGCTGGACCCACGCGGCGAACGCCTCACCCCGGAGAACATCCGCGAGCGCCTCAACCTGCGTGATTTCATGCAAGGGCTGCGCGATGCCGGCGTCGAAACCGGCGGCCCTGCCGGCCTCAGCCAGTCGGACCGCCAGGCCTTCGCCCGCGCGCTCGATACGCTGCTTGCCAAGCGCCCGAAACCGTAACCGGGCAGCATCTGAAACAGCGCGGATTGCGAGAGGGCAATTTGGGCAATGGGCAACGGAACGACGCAGGCATAAGTTGACGGCTTTCAGATGGCAGGAGCACACACGATGTCCACCCCTTTAGACGGCGCCTGGGAGCTTGTGGGCGGACGCTGCGACGACAACGGCGAAACGCTGCACTACGAAAGCCTCGGCATGCGCTCGCGCAAGCTCTTGGCCGGGGGCCATTTCACCTTCGTGAGCCATCAGGGCGAAAAGTTCTGGTCTGCCGGCAGCGGCCGCTACGTGCTCGACGGCGAGCAATACACCGAGACCCCGGACATGGGCACGTTTCCCGCCGAGGCCATGCGTCCTTACGTGTTCCGCGCCCGGGTGGACGGTGACGACTGGCACAACGAGCGCTGGGAAAACGGCGTCTGCGTCGAATACGAGCACTGGCGCCGTATCGGCCGCTAATCCTGCGCGTCTGCCGACCTCAGGCATGCGCCGGCTGCCGGCCACCCTGCGGTACCGGGCGTGGCGCCGCATCGGGGCGCTGGTAACGCGCCAGCGACAGGCCAGCCACATCGATTTCCGGCACCCGGCCGGTGACGAGGTCGGCAACCACCCGGCCCGAACCGCAGGCCATGGTCCAGCCCAGCGTGCCGTGGCCGGTGTTGAGGAACACATTGCGCAGTGTTGTGCCGCACACCAGTGGCGTGCCGTCCGGCGTCATCGGCCGCAAGCCGGTCCAAGCCTCGGCCTGTTCCGGATCGCCGGCATCGGGGAACAGATCGCGGGTGACCATCTGCAATGTGGCGACGCGCGCCGGATCGAGCCGGCGATCATGGCCGACCAGTTCGGCCATGCCGCCCACGCGCAGGCGATCATCAAAGCGGGTCAGCGCGATCTTGTAGGTTTCATCAAGCACGGTGGAGCGCGGCGCCGCATCGGGATCGGCGGCATGGTGTGCCAGCGGCATGGTCAGTGAATAGCCCTTGACCGGGTACACCGGCAGATCCAGCCCCAACGGTGCAGCCAGCACGCGGCTGGCGCAGCCGGCGGCAATCACCAACGCATCAGTGGCCAGCGCCTCGCCATCGTCCAGCTCAATGCCGGTGACGCGGCCGCGCTCGACGATCAGCCGCTCGACATCGACCAGATAGCGGAAATCGACGCCCGCTGCCCTTGCCGCGGTTTCCAGCTGCTGTGTGAACAAGCGGCAATCGCCGGTTTCGTCGTTGGGCATCTGCAGGCCGCCAGCGAGCTTGCCGGACACGCGCTCGAGCGCCGGTTCCACCTCGGCGAGCTCGTCCACATCGAGCAGCCGATGCGGGACGCCGAGGTTCGCGAGAATGGCCGCATCGCGCCGGGCACCTTCCATCTGCGCCGCGCTACGCAGCAGCTGCAGCGTACCAAGGCTGCGCGCCTCGTAGCCGATGCCGAGGCCATCACGCAGCCGCCGCAGTTCGTCGCGGCTGTATTCGGCCAGCGCCACCATGCGCGATTTGTTGCGCTCGTACGCAGCCGGCGTGCAATTGGCCAGCATCCGCGCCATCCAGGCCAGCTGGAACAGGCTGCCATCAGGCCGGATGCGTAGCGGCGCATGACGCTGCAACAGCCACTTCATCGCCTTCAGCGGCACGCCAGGCGCCGCCCACGGCGCCGCATAGCCGGGCGAAACCTGGCCGGCATTGGCATAGCTGGTTTCCTCCGCTGGCGCGGCATGCCGCTCCAGCACCGTCACCTCGCAGCCGGACTGCCGCAGATACCAAGCGGCTGTGACCCCCACCACGCCGGCGCCGATCACCGTGACTTTCATGGTCCACCTCGGATGCGATGCGCATAGTTGATACTCCGAGTATATTGACCAACACTCAGTGCTTTTCTCTGATGATGAACGGTTTTTCGGAGGTTTATCGATGAGAACCCAATACAAAACCGGGCGCGAGCTCGACCGCATCGACTACAAGATCCTCAAGGCGCTGCAGGCCAACGCGCGGCTGTCGATCACCGAGCTCGCCGAACGCGTCGGCCTCACCGCCACGCCATGCGCCGAACGGGTGAAACGGCTGGAGGAATCCGGGGTCATCACCGGATACCACGCCCGGCTCAACCCACAGAAGCTCGACGCCCCGCTGCTGGTGTTCGTCGAGCTCAAGCTCTCGCACAAATCCGGCGAGATCTTCGACGACTTTCGCCGCACCGTGGCCACCATTCCCGAAGTGCTGGAGTGCCACCTGATCGCCGGTGATTTCGACTACCTGCTCAAGGCCAGACTGCCGGACATGACGCACTACCGGCGCCTCCTGGGTGACATCCTGTTGCGCCTGCCCGGCGCCGCCGAATCGCGCAGCTATATCGTGATGGAAGAAGTGAAGGAAACGCAGGCACTGCCGATGCCGGACTAACCGATCAACGCCTCACCCCGATTTCACCAAAGGACACCTCATGGCCCTCACCCCCTCCACCATGCTGCCGCTGGGCAGCCACCTCCCCGGCTTCGAACTGCCCGACGGCGAAGGCCGCATTCATCGCCACGCAGCATTGCCCGGCCCCAAGGGGCTGTTCGTGATCTTCATCTGCAACCACTGCCCGTACGTGAAGCACATCAACGCGGCACTGGCACCACTCGGCGCGGAGTTCGCAGCGCAGGGCGTCGGCATGGTGGCGATCTCGTCGAACGATGTCGCGAGCTATCCGGCCGATGCGCCCGAACTGATGGTCACGCATGCCGCCGAGCACGGCTACACCTTCCCCTATCTCTATGACGAGAGCCAGGCCGTCGCCCGGGCGTTCGACGCGGCCTGCACGCCCGATCTCTACCTGTTCGACGCACACGGCAAGCTGGTCTATCGCGGCCAGTTCGACGACTCCCGCCCTGGCGGCGCACCCGCCACTGGCAATGCCATCCGCGCGGCCGTCGCCACGCTGGTCGCAGGCGAGCCGCCGCTGACCGAGCAGCTGCCCAGCGTAGGCTGCAACATCAAGTGGAAGAATTGAGGCCGGATCAAGCCGGCGCGTAACGGGCCATCGCCGCTGCATCGATCACCATGTCGATGTGGGCGATGCCATCCTCGTCGTATTCGTCACCGGTCCGGATGAAGCCGTGCCGACCGTAGAAGCGTTCGAGGTGGGCCTGCGCGCCGATGCGCTGGCCTTGGCCAGGGTAGCGTGCAGCGGCCTGGCGCAGCGCCTCAGCGATCAGCAGGTGGCCCATGCCGGTGCCGCGTGCCACCGGCGCGATCACCACGCGGCCGAGCGAGGGCTCAGCGTACTTGAGTCCCGGTGGCACCAGCCGCAGGCATCCAAGCAGCCGGCCGGCGTCATCATGCCCGGTCAGGTGCAGAGATGGCGCATCGTAGTCGTCCATATCCGGGTAGGCGCAGGTCTGCTCGACCACGAAAACGTCCTGCCGCAGCCGCAGGTAGTCGAACAGCGTTAAGGCGTCAAAATCGGCAAGCGCGCGCCAGGTCCAGGTGATATGCATGATGTTCTCCCGGGCAAACGATAAGCCCCGCGCGGTGGCGGGGCTATCGGGTATTTCGGCGATACCGGGTGATCAGCCAACCAGCTTCTCGCGCCAGCGGGCCACCTGCATCCGCACCTGGTTCGGCGCGGTGCCGCCGACGTGGTCACGCGCGGCAAGGCTGCCTTCGAGCGTGAGTACCTCGAAGATGTCGCTGCCGATCAATGGCGAGAAGCTCTGCAGCTCGACCAGGGTCAGATCCGACAGATCCTTGCGCTTTTCCTCGGCATAGCGCACCGCGAGCGCGACAGCCTCGTGTGCATCACGGAACGGCAGGCCCTTCTTCACCAGGTAATCGGCGAGGTCGGTCGCAGTGGCGAAGCCCTGGCGGGCAGCGCGTTCCATCGCTTCCGGCTTCACCGTCACGCCGCGCATCATGTCGGCGTAGATGCGCAGGGTGTCGGTCAGCGTGTCGACGGTATCGAACAGCGGCTCCTTGTCTTCCTGATTGTCCTTGTTGTACGCCAGCGGCTGGCCCTTCATCAACGTGAGCAGCGAGATCAGGCTGCCGTTGACGCGGCCGGTCTTGCCCCGCACCAGCTCCGGCACGTCCGGGTTCTTCTTCTGCGGCATGATCGAGCTGCCGGTACAGAAGCGGTCGGCGATGTCGATAAAGCCGAAGCGCGGGCTCATCCACAGGATCAGTTCTTCCGACAGCCGCGACAGATGGGTCATCGTCAGCGCGGCGGCGGCAGTGAATTCGATGGCGAAGTCGCGATCGGACACCGCATCGAGCGAGTTCTCGCACACGGCCTCGAAGCCGAGCAGCTCTGCGGTGTAGCGGCGATCAACCGGGAAGGTGGTGCCGGCGAGCGCTGCCGAGCCCAGCGGCATGCGATTCACGCGGCGGCGGCAATCGGCAAGACGCTCGGCATCGCGGCCCAGCATCTCCACATAGGCCAGCATGTGATGGCCAAAGGTGACCGGCTGCGCCACTTGCAGGTGGGTGAAACCCGGCATCACGGTAGTGGCGTGCTTGTCGGCCAGCTCCAACAGCGAGCCCTGCAGTTCGCCGACGAGGCCGACCAGCGTATCGATGGCGCCGCGCAGGTAGAGACGGATATCGGTGGCAACCTGGTCGTTGCGCGAACGGCCGGTGTGCAGCCGCTTGCCGGCATCGCCGATCTTCTCGGTGAGGCGACGCTCGACGTTCATGTGCACGTCTTCGAGATCGAGCGACCAGTCGAAGCTGCCGTGGCGGATGTCGTCGAGGATGTCGGCCATGCCGCCCTGGATGGCGCGCAGATCCTCTGCGGACAGCACACCCACCTTGTTCAGCATGGTGGCATGCGCCAGCGAGCCCTGGATGTCGACCTCGGCCATGCGCTTGTCGAATGAAACGGACGCGGTGTAGCGCTTGACGAGTTCCGACACGGGCTCGTTGAAGCGGCCGGACCAAGTCTTGTTGGCGTTATCCTGCATGACGACATCCCAGAGCGAGCTTTTGAACGGTCGCGATTATACGGTCCGCAGCACCGCACTGCAGCAATAACAGCAGCTTGTGATCCAGATTGCGCACGCCGCGCCGCCCAGCACCAGCGATCCGCCGTATAATCCCGCGCTTGACCACAGGCACGCGCAGTGACTAGGAACAAAGGCGAGGCAATGAGCAAGGACATGAAGCGTTCCCGCAGTAGCGGTTCCGGTGGCGGCGGTTCGTCGCTGCTGACCGGGCTGTTGATCGGCCTGTTGGCCGGCGTGCTCGCCGCCGTGGTGCTGGCGTTCTACCTGAACCGCGGCAGCAACCCGTTCAGTAGTGCCGGTAAGGAAACCCCGCCGGATGCCGTGGGCAATGCCTCTGCTCCTGCTGGCAAGGGTCCGGAAGTGCTGCGCCCGGGCAGCGACAAAGAGGGCGACACCCAGACCAACTTCGACTTCTACAAGGTGCTGCCGGAACTCTCCGAAGGGCAAGACGCCAAACCGACGTCCGCGCCCAGCCCGGTCCCGGCCCCCGAGGCCAGCGTCCCGGCCAAGGTCGAGGCGCCCAAGGGCACCTACCTGCAGGTGGGCGCGTTCCAGAACGAGCAGGATGCCGACAACCTAAAGGCCAAACTCGCGCTCGTCAGTGTCGAGGCATCGATCTACACAGCGGACGTGCCGGACAAGGGCGTATGGCACCGGGTACGCATTGGTCCGTTCAACAGCCTCGGCGATCTGGAAAGAACACGCGAACTGTTGAAGAACAATGGCGTCGATGGCACCGTGGTGCGCGGCAACTGATACCAAGACCAAAAGGGGAGTAACGATGTTTGCTCGGATGTTGAAGTGGGGTGTGCTCGCAGCCGGCCTGTTGGCGGCTTCGCTGACGTTTGCCGCGACCGAAGGCAAGGAATACAAGCGGCTGGCCAAGCCACAGCCGGTCGCCAAGCCGGGCAAGCTCGAAGTGGTCGAATTCTTCTGGTACGGCTGCCCGCACTGCTTCGCAGTCGAGCCCTATGTCGAGACGTGGGCCAAGAAGCTGCCCGCCGACGTGAACTTCCGCCGCGTGCACGTGATGTGGCCCGGCCGCAGCGATCTGGAAGGCCATGCCAAGATCTTCGTCGCGCTGGAACAGATGGGCATCGGCGAAAAGTACGCCATGCCGGTGTTCCGCGCCGTGCAGACCGATCGCATTGAGCTGCGCCGCGCCGATACGCTGTTCGATTGGGTGAAGAAGCAGGGCATCGATCAGGCCAAGTTCAAGGCCGCGTACAACGGCTTCTCCATGGGCGTGTCGCTGGCCAAGCTGTCGCAGGCCGCGCAGGACTACAAGATCGAGGGCGTGCCGACCTTCATCGTCAACGGCAAGTACGTGACGTCACCCAGCATGGTCGGCACCGAGGACAGCCGCGTGTTCCAGGTGATTGACGAGTTGCTCGCCAAGGAGCGTGGCAGCAAGCCCGCCGCCAAACCGGCGGCACCGGCCAAGAAGTAGGGTTCTCAAGTTGGCAAACAAAAAGGGCAGGAATCCTGCCCTTTTTGTTTGCCACTGCGCAGCACGATCAATCAGGCCGGGCCTGGGCAATCGCCCCCAGCTCAAACAATCGAGCCGCAATCGACACGGCATCCGCCCATTGCGCAACCTCGAACCAGACCTGCTCTCCCGCCAGGATGCAGTCGGTGAACGACTTCGCCGCAATGAGCGACATGCCGGCATGGCGCTGCAGCACCTCGGTGTGAGCGACTTTCTTGAAGCCGGGCAGCCACCCGGAAACAACGACGATAGGCACGAGGCTCGGGCAATCCGTTGGCAGTACATTCGGCGCGTAGAAACAACAAGGGGCGACTTAATCGCCCCTTGTTTTCTTTACTGCTGCGCCACGAAGTGACGGATATGCCCCAGCAGTTCGTCTTCCTGGTACGGTTTGCCCAGGAACACGTTCACGCCCAGATCGAACGCATAGTTCTTGTGCTTGTCCGCGGTGCGCGAGGTGATCATGATGATCGGGATATCGCGCGTGCCTTCGTTGGCACGTACGTTGCGGGTGAATTCGAAACCATCCATCCGCGGCATCTCGATATCGACCAGCATCACCGCCGGCTTCACGTCGCCCAGCTGCTGCAGGCCATCGACCCCATCCTTGGCCGTCACCACCTGATAGCCTTCGCGCGCCAGCAGGCGGCCGGTGATCTTGCGCACCGTCAGCGAATCGTCGACCACCATCACCACCGGTGACGTCTGCAACTGCTCCGGCGCCGCTTGGCCGATCGATCCACCACCCGCAGCCACTTCACCGCGATCCAGCAACGCGATCGGGTTCAGGATCAGCACGATGTCGCCGTTACCCAGCACGGTGGCACCAGCCACACCCGAGATCCGGGCGAGCTGCGGGCCGATGGCCTTGACCACGACTTCAACGTTCTTCACCAGCTCGTCGACGTGCAGCGCCATGCGGCTGGCACCGGCACGCAGCAGCAGCACGGTGGAGAAGCGCTTCTGTTCCGGCACGGTCTCGCCGTCGCCCAGCAGGCGCGGGAAGTAGGCGAACGGGTAGCTCGACCCCAGCCACTCGGCCGAACGCGTCTCGTACAGGTGGGCCAGCGCCTCCTGCTTCAGTTCCTGGACCTGCTCGATCATCACCGACGGAATCGCATAGAGGCGAGTGCCTGCCTTCACCAACAGCACCTGAGTGACGGCCAGCGTCAACGGCAGGTGAATGGTGAAGGTGGTGCCCTGGCCAATCACGCTGCCCACCTCGATGCGGCCGCCGAGGTTGCTGATTTCGTTCTTGACCACATCCATACCGATGCCACGGCCGGAGAGCTGTGTCACCGCGGAAGCGGTGGAGAAGCCCGGCTCGAAGATCAGCTGCATCAGATCGCGCTCGTTGAGCTTCTGCTCGGGCGTGATCAGGTTGCGTTCCAGACCCTTGGCACGGATCTTCTCCAGATTGAGGCCACGGCCATCATCCCTGATCGTCAGCACCAGCTCGTTGCCTTCCTGGCGCACCTCGAGCTGGATTTCACCGAACTCAGCCTTGCCGGCAGCCAGGCGCTCGTCGGTGGTCTCAAGGCCGTGGTCGATGGCGTTGCGCAGCATATGCTCGAACGGCGACACCATCTTTTCCAGCACCGAACGGTCGATCTCGACGCGGCCACCCTTGAGTTCCAGGTTGACCTTCTTGCCCACTTCCTTGCCGGTCTGGCGAATCAGCCGATACAGGCGATCGGACACGCTGCCAAACGGCACCATGCGCACCCGCATCAGGCTCTGCTGCAGCTCCTTGGTCATCCGCGCCTGCGCGGTCAGCGCCAGCGACGATTCGTCCAGGTTCTTCAGCAGGTTCTGCTGGATGGTCGAGACGTCATTCACGCTTTCAGTGATGAAACGCGTCACTTCCTGTAGGCGGGTGAAGCGGTCAAACTCCAGCGGGTCGAAGTTCTCGTGCTTGCCCTCGAATTCCTTCACCCGGGCCTGCATCTGCGATTCGGCCTGGATTTCCAGTTCGCGCATCTGGCCACGCAGGCGGGTCACGTTTTCCGTGAGATCGAGCAGCGAGCTCTTGAGCGCCAGCATTTCCGATTCGATCCGCGCGCGGGCGATCGACACTTCACCGGCCTGGTTGACGAGTTCGTCGACCAGTTCCGATTTCACGCGGATCGTTGCCTTGGCTTCCGGATCGGCAAGGCCCGCCACCACCGTCTGCGGCATGGCGGCAGTCGGCTGGGCCAGGCCCGGCATCGCTTGCGGTGCGGCCGTGGCCTGTGCCGGCGCAGGTTTGCCGCGGCCGGTCAGATCGTCGAACAACGAGGAAATCAGATCGTAATCGAGCTCCAGCTCGTCGAGCAGCGCCTGTGACAGCGTTTCGCCGGTGGCCAGCAGCCGCGACTCCATCCGGTGCGTCGCCTCGCCGATGCGCATGGCACCCGACATCCGCGCGCTACCCTTGAGCGTGTGCAAGGTCCGCTTGAGCTCGTCGGCCTGATGGGCATCGCCCTGGTGCAGGCCGCGCAACTGTGCGCCAACCGCTGGCAACAGCTCGTCGGCCTCCTCGACGAAGATCGGCAGCAGCTGGTCGTCGATATCGTCGGTCAGCGCGGCTTCAAGCTCGGTCTTGCGATCGGCCAGCGTGAGATTGTCGCTGCCGAGGATTTCCTCCAACGCCGATGGCGTCTCGTCGATCACGGTCAATTCGGCCGGCGGCACGTCATCGCGCGATGGCTCGGTCCGGAATTCGGTTTCCAGCGCGGCAGCCAGCTCGGCAATGTTGTCGAGGCTGGCCGGCGCGGGCTCGGCCACCTCGAGTTCTTCATCCAGGCTGACCAGCAATGCGTCAGCCTCTGCCTCGGGCGGGGCAATGCTGTCGAACGATGGGGCCGGTTCCGGCTCGACGGCTTCAACAACGGGCTCGGTGGCATCGAGTTCGATGCTGAACGATTCAGCCGCTTCTGCTTCTGCCGGCAGCGGCGCCGACTGCACGTCGTCAAGTGAAACCGACAGCGCTTCGGCTTTCGCCTCGACTGCAGGTACCACTTCGTCCCAGCTCAGGCTGGGCGCCGGGGTTTCCTGGGCCGGCACGTCGAAGTCGTCGAGCGCAATGGTCAGCGCCTGCAGCTCTGGATCAGCCGGTTGTGCTTCGTCCATCGGCACCGGCGTTGCCACATGTGGCTCAACGACGGTTTCGCTATCGAGCTGCAACGCGGTATCGAGCAGCGCTTGAAACGGAGCCAGCGGATCTGTGGCGGGCTCTTCCACACTGACCTGATCGGCTTCGCCCAACTCGATGGCCGGCACATCCAGCATCAGCGCATCAAGCGAGATTTCTTCCGTTGCGGCGCCCTGCGTCTCGTCGACCGACTGGGACGCATCAAGCAGTTCCGGCAGGTCGAGCGCCAGGCCTTCCAGCGGGTCTGCCTGTTCCTCGATCAGCGCTGCAGACTCGACGATGACCGCCGGTTCGACCGGCACATCGGCGGCGAATGCGTCGTCCGCCGGATTGACATCAAGCACACCGGCCAGCGCATCCTCGAACGCCGGCGGGCTGGCCGGGGCGGCCCCATCCAGCAGACCCAGATCACCAAGATCGAATTCGGCTTCGGTCTGGGCTTGCTCCGGCTCGGTCGGCAGTTCGAAGGCCAGTTCGTCACCGGCCGGTGCGGCGTCGAGCGTCGGCGCCAACGACTCGTGCAGCGCATTGAGCGCAGCCAGTTCTTCGTGCGGATCGGCCGGCGCATGCAACGCCAACACGTCGGTCAGCATGTTATCGACACGGGCGATGGCCGCCTGCAGTGTTGCGGCGTGGGCCGGCACGCGATCGCCGAGCTCCTGGACCGCGTGCTCGAGCGCATAGGCGAGCTCGCCCAGCGGGCGGAAGCCGGCGGTAGAGGCAATGCCGCCCAGCGTGTGCGCGGACAGCAGAAAATCGGCGGCCAGCGCTTCGCCGCGGTTCAGGCGCGAGGCGCCATCGTTGAGACGCTCGCGGTGATGCAGCGCCTCTTCGCGGAAGATGGCGAACAACGTGTTGGAAACAACGACATCGCCGATTTGGGTTTCGCCGTCAGGCGGCACCACATCGGCGGCAGCCATTTCGACCACGGGCTCGGCTTCGGCCGGCTGCGGCGCCTGATCGGCACCGTGGCGCAGGCGATCGGCGCGGTCGGTCAGCTCGTCGGCATCAACCTGGGCCGTGCCGCTGCTGGAGAGCTCGCCCACCCAGCGGGTGAACGCAGTGTGGGCATCGGCGATCAGGTCCAGCAAGCCGGTCGAGGCCGGGTGTTCCAGCTGCAACCACTTGTTGAGCACCTGCTCGATCGCCCATGCGGCTTCGCCCAGGTGGTTGAGCCCGACCATGCGGCCGCTGCCCTTGAGCGTGTGGAAACCGCGGCGGATCACCGTCAGTGCTTCGCGATCAGACGGGGCGCCACGGCTGCTTTCGAGGTTCTCGGCGATGGTGGCCAGCACCTCGACGGCTTCCTCGAGGTACACGTCGAGCAGCTCGGCATCGACCGCGGCATCCGACTGCGGCAATGGCCGCGGCGGTGCAGCAGGCTCGGGCAGCGGTTCCGGCTCGGCAGCAGCCGGGCCAATCGGCGGCTCGGCTTCCAGCGTGGTGGTCAGTTCATCCGGCGTGGTATCGATTTCGCTGGTACCGGCCAGGCGCGCCAGCGCCGGGCCAATCAGCTTGTCGGCCTCGTTCTGATCACGCTCAAGCGCATCCACATAGAAACCAAGGCTGGACAAGCCTTCGGCCAGTTCTTCCAGCTGCTCGCCACTCGGCGTTTCCTCGCCGGAGGCATAGCGCTGGATGCGCTGTGCGCACAATTGCAGCAGCAGTACGGCCTCGGCGCGATCAAGCATCATCAGCGCGCCCTGGAGCTGGCGCAGGCTGCCATCGAGACGCGTCAGGTCCTGAGCGCGCTCCGGATCGCGGAAATAGCCATCCAGCGTTTCCTCGATCGTCTGCAGGTTGCTGCGCATTTCCTGCGCGAGCTGGGCCAGCAGCAGTTTTTCCTGCGCCGCACGGCTGACTGCGTCGAGCTGCGGCACGGCGGTATCGGCATCGGGCTGAGCCAAACGCTGGCGCATCGCCTGCGCTTGATCGGCAAAATCAGGGGCAATCTGTGGGTAGATGGCGAGGGCGTTGTCGGCGAGCAACAGCGCAGTCGCCATTTCCAATGCGTCGGATTCGTTGATGCGGCTGTGCTTCAAGCGCTCGCAGGCTTCGGCCACACCGAGCCACAGCTCGTCGAGCCCTTCGATCTTCAGCTCGCGCGAACGCTCGGCAAGGCGCTGCAACTCACCCGCCAGTGCGGGCAGGCGCTCCGCTTGGCCAGCGGCGACGCGGCTCCATAGCTCCTTGGCCGTCGCGAGCTCGTCGCGTAGCGCGCGGGCTTCGCGGCGGTGCGCCTCAGCCTCGGGGCTGAGCGCATCACCGTAGAAATCGGGCTTGAGGGTTTCGAGGCCAAAGGCACGCGCCAGATGACCGCCGAGGTGGTTCGGATCCTTGGCATTGGCCAGTACATACAGCAGATCGCGGAACAGCCGCTCGGCCACCTTGCCCGAGCCGTCGGCGAGACGGCGCAGCTGCAGGTTGAGCCGCATCAGCAGCAGTTTGGGATCGAGATCGCAGGCGAATGCTTCGCGCGCCACAGCGTCGAGCACGCCGGCCGCCGACCACCAGAAGGTACGCACCACGCCGCCGCTTTGCGAGGCGGCAAGCTCGGACAGCGCGCGGCTCATCGCCACGGCGGCCCCCGCCTCGCCACTGCGCAGCCAGTGCAGCAGGCCCGCTTCGAAACGGGTGCGCTGCTGCTTGACGAAGGCGGGCCAGTTGGTCGCATCGATCTTGCGCGCGGGCAGGCCGCCCGGCAGCGTCAGATCGGACAATTGCGGGAAGAACAGCTCGGAACCGCTGCCGCTGCCACGCCGGGCGGCGGCCAGTTCGGCGAAGCGCGGCGCCAGCGTCAGCGGCACATTGGGTGCACCGGCTGCAATGCGGTCGAGGTAAAGTGCGGCATCGGCCAGCGCCGCCTGCGCGAGCTCGGCAGCGGCCGGCTCGGCATCGCCGCGCCCCAGCGCGGCCACCAGCTGCTCGACTTCCTCGCAGAAGCGGGCAAGGCCGGCGAGCTCGACCATTTCCAGTGCGCCAACGGCTTGGTGCAGATGGGTTTGGGCGTGCTTGAGGTGGGCGGAGTCCGCTTCGGACGCGTATTTCTTCAGCGCCTCGCCGGCGCGGGCCAGCGTCTGGTCCAGCTCACCCTTGAGCCAGACCAGCGAGCCCTGATCGAATTCGGTGTGCACGCTCATGCTTTGTTCTCGTACGGTTGCAGGGCGTCTGTGGGTACCGCGCCGCGGCCCCCCTGGCTAGGTTCAGGACAGCTTGAAGCCGGAAACCGATTCCTTCAGCTCCTGCGCAAGGCCGGTCAGCTGGCCCACGGCAGCGGCCGACTGGCGCGTGCCCTGCGAGGTCTGTTCGGTAATGCCCAGAATGTCGCGCATCGACGTGTTCACGCGTGCGGCCAGGGCAGTCTGGTCTTCCGTTTCGCGGGCAATCGACTCGATCAGGCGCGCCAGCTCGTCGGTAATCCGGCGGATCTCGGTCAGCGCGGTGCCGGCAGCGTCGGACAGCTTGGCCCCTTCGACCACGCCTTGCGTCGACACTTCCATGGCTGCCACGGCGTCATGCGTATCGGTCTGAATGGTCTTCACGATGGCACCGATCTGCTTGGTCGCCTCGCCCGAGCGCTCGGCCAGTCGCTGCACTTCCTCGGCCACGACCGAGAAACCGCGACCGGCTTCGCCAGCTGCAGCGGCCTGAATGGCTGCGTTCAGCGCCAGCACGTTGGTCTGCTCGGTAATGTCCGAGATCAGTTCCACGATTTCGCCGATCTCCTGCGAGCTTTCGCCCAGGCGCTTGATCCGCTTGGCGGTCTCCTGGATGTGCTCGCGGATTTCGTTCATGCCCTTGATCTGGTTCTGTACAGCATCGGCACCCTTTTCCGAGGCAACGAGCGAGCTCTGCGCCACGCGGGCCGATTCGGCCGCGCTGTGCGACACGCCCTGGATCGAGCGCACCATGTGCTCGACGTTCTGGTTGGTGTCGACAATCTCCTGCGACTGGCGCTCGGCAGCGGCCAACAGCTCGCCCGAGATCGTTTGCGCCTCGCCAGTTGCGCGGTTCACCTGGTCGGTGGCGCGGTTGATTTCGGTAATCAGCGAGCGCAGCTCTTCAATGGTGTAGTTGATCGAGTCCGCGATGGCACCGGTCAGATCCTCGGTCACCTGGGCACGTACGGTGAGGTCACCGTCGGCCAAGTCCGACATTTCGTTCAGCAGCCGCAAAATGGCTTCCTGGTTCTTCTTGTTCTCCGCTTCCAGCATCAGGCGACGGCGCAGCGATTCCTGGTTGAACACGCGGATCAGGAAGTAGAGCGCCGCGAGGGCCACCACGATCAGCAGCAGTTCCAACACGGTGATCACGGTGTTGCCGGCGGTGTTTTCGTACACGTCGGCCAGTTGCTGGGTTTCCTTCAACAGCTTGTCCGATTCACGGACGATGGACTGGTTGGCCAGACGGGTGTTGACCAGCGGCTGCATGTTCTTGGCAAACGAGGCCACCACCGTCTCGAAGTCGCCGAACAGCTTGCTAATCTCGTTCAGGCGCTCGACCATCGCCGAGCTCGGCACCGGGCGCAGCTGCAGCTCGTCGTTGCCATCGACGAAGCCGGTAACGATCTCCTTGAAGGTCGACACGTCCTTGCCCAAGAGGAACACCACCTCGGGGTTGATCAGCTCACCGGCCAGCATCGCGTTGGCGTTCTTGGCCATCCGCTGGCTCAGCATGGACAGCTGGTTGGCGTAGTCCAGCTCGCGGATGTTGCCACCGCCCTCAGCCAGCATGGTGGTGAACTGCTGCGTCATTTCCAGCAGCTTGGCATCGTTGGCGTTGATGCCGGACACGCTCTTGCCCACGGCAATCAGCGCGGGCTTCTGGTCGACGATGGTCTGCACCGTCGGCCGGCTCGGGTTAGGGCGGTAATTGGTATTCCAGGTGGTCTCGACCGAATCGAGCAGCTCGCCCGGATGGCGGGCCAGCCAGCTGAACAGCGTGCGCGACTTCAGCTTTTCCAGGTTGTCGTTGAACTGGGCATACGATTGCTCCAGCACCGAAAAGCCTTCGGGCGAACCCTGCACCGCCTGAGTGGAGGCCCGCGCGATCCGCTGCGACAACATCTGCATCTCGGTCGCGATCGAGCGGCGTTCGCTATTGATACTGGTCGACTGGAAGGAGAGGAAGGCCACCAGCGCGAACAGCAGCACGGCGCCGATCATGGTCAGCAGCAACAGCGCCATCTGCTGGCGGCTGGGCAGGTGGCCGATGAAGGGCACGGGCTTGAGCAACTTGCTCTCGTCCGCTTCCGGCAGGCGGATGCGCTCCAGAATCCACGTGGTCTTGAGCGGATCGTACTTGCTCTTGGCCGTGCTGCTGGCGTTGCCCTTGCCGAACAGCGACTTCATATTGAATGCCATTTTCCTCTCCCGATCCTGCTGTTTTTAGATCCCGGCCTGCAGGAAGGCCGCTTCGGTTGCGAGTTTGGGAATATCCAGCACCTGCCACTCGGTGCCACCGGCATCCTGGTAACGGGCACCGGCCCAGGGTGCATCACCGTGGGCCGTAATTTCGGTCAGATCCGCCAAGTGCTTGAGGCCCAGCATGCGCTCGACCAGCACCGCAGCGTGCGGCAAGTGGCGCGGATGCAACAGGATGAGCCGATTGGCGGGGTTGGCGACAAGGCCGGGGCCGCCGAAGAAGGTGGACAGATCGCTGACGCTGACCAGGTTGCCGCGGATATTGGCGGTGCCACGGAACCATGGCTGGGCCAGTGGCACGGCGGACATCGTGGGCACCGGCATCACCTCGGCGACATCGGCAAGGTCAAGCAGCCAGTTGCGGTCGTACACACGCACGCCGAGGCGTGCGTCGACCTGCGCAGTGGCCGCTGCCGTCTTCAGACGTGCGACGACGCCTTCCTGGTATTCACGCAGGCTGATGCGCTTGGCCATGTGCCCTCCCCCCGTTCTTGTTCTGTGGTACGCGTTACAGCGCAGCGATCTTGGTCAAGAGTTCCTGCGGATCGACGGGCTTGACCACGTATTCGGCCGCGCCCTGGCGCTTGCCCCACACCTTGTCGGTTTCCTGATTCTTCGACGTGCACATGATAATCGGAATGTGCTTGGTCGCCTCTTCCCGGCTGATGGTGCGGGTGGCCTGGAAGCCGTTCATGCCGGGCATCACCACGTCCATGAGGATAAGGTCGGGCATGATGTCCTTGACCTTCTCGACCGCTTCTTCGCCCGACTCGGCCGTCACCACCTGGTAGCCGTTCTTGGTCAGCAACTCGCCGAGGAAATGGCGCTCGGTGGGGGAGTCGTCGACGATCAGCACTTTCTTGATGCTCATTGCTTGCTTCCTAGTCTGTAGCGGGTTCAGGCCGCGCTCTGCACGTGCGCACCCACGGCGGCGAGCAGGCTGTCCTTGGTAAACGGCTTGGTCAGGTATTCGTCCGAGCCGACCATGCGGCCGCGCGCGCGATCGAACAGGCCGTCCTTGGACGACAGCATGATCACCGGCGTGGCCTTGTAGCGGGGATTCTTCTTGATCAGCGAGCAGGTCTGGTAACCGTCGAGCCGCGGCATCATCACGTCGACGAACACCACGTCCGGCTGATGGTCGCTGATCTTGGCCAGCGCATCGAAGCCGTCTTCGGCGAGGATGACCTCGCAGCCGGCCTGGCCGAGGAAGATCTCGGCGCTGCGGCGTATGGTGTTGCTGTCGTCGATGACCATCACCTTGATTCCGGCGAGATTCGACATGGACTCCTCCTTGAGGGCCGCTCTGAATTCGTATTGTGTTTGACCGGCCGGCCCGCTTGCGTCCAAGCATAGCGTGGAGGACGCATAGGGCGCCAGCATGCGCACGATCATACCGATGCCATGATAAATAAGCCAAGGCTGATAGGCATGCGGTTGCGCCACGCCGAACAGCGTCGCATCAGCGCACTTTGCAGCAGCCGGCATGGCGTGGACAATGACCACCCCATTACATTTTTCTTACCACCATGTCGATCCTGCTGCTGCATGCCACCGCCGGTGCCGGCCACACCCGCGCCGCCCAGGCCATCTCCGCTGCGCTGGCCCAGCGTGGCGATACAACGCACCGCGTCGTCGATACGCTGGACTGCACCACGGCGTTCTTCCGCAAGATGTATACGCAGGCCTATATCGACCTGGTGCAGAAAATGCCGGCGCTATGGGGCTATGTGTACGAGCGCACCGACGCGGTAAAGCCCACCTCCAAGACTGCACGCAACCGCTTGGCCTTCAACAAGGTGAACAGCCGCACCTTCAAGCACCTGATCGCCGAGATCGCCCCGACCGCCATCGGCTGCAGCCACTTCCTGCCATTGGAGCTGCTGTCCGACCTCAAGGCGCGCGGCAAGCTCGCCGTGCCGGTGCACGCGGTGATCACGGACGTCAGCCCGCACGCCTTCTGGATCTACCCGCACATCGACCATTACCACGTCGCGACACCGGACGGTGCGCGCGAGCTGGTGCGCAAGGGCGTGCCGGCCGAGCGCATCTCCGTCACCGGCATTCCCATCGATCCGGTGTTCGCTGCACGTACGCCAGCACCAGCCGCCCGCGCTGCACTGAGCCTGCCCGAGCAACCCACGGTACTGCTGCTCGGCGGCGGCTTCGGCGTCGGCCCCACTGCCGCGATGCTGGCGTCGTTCCGCGAATGCGCCGTGCCGTTGTCCATCGTCGTGGTCGCCGGCCGCAACGCGGAGCTGAAGGCCGAGTGCGAGCGCCTCGCCACCGAACTGCCCATCAAAGTCACCGTGCTTGGCTTCGTCGACTACATCCATCAATTGATGGATGCCGCCGACCTGATCGTGACCAAGCCCGGCGGGCTCACCACCAGCGAAATCCTGGCCAAGGGCAAGCCGATGATGCTGGTGGCGCCCATCCCCGGCCAGGAGCAGCGCAACTGCGAATACCTGCTGGAGAACGGCGCGGCGGTGCGGCTATACGACGGCGCCGACGCCTGCCACCACGTCAGCCGGCTGCTGGCCAATAGCGAGCGCCTCGGCGCGATGGGCCGCAACGCACAACGCATCGCCTACCCGGACGCGGCACAGGCAGTGGCCGCGGCCCTGCAGGCAGTGGCATGACATGCGCTGGCTCGCGGGAACGCTGCTGATGTGGAACGTGTTCGCCTGGGCGGACGACCCGCTGCATAACACTGTCGACGACGCGGTACTGGGTGCGAACGGCTACCAGCTCTCCGGCCGCGTCACCGAGGCACGTGCCGCGGCACATGCAGGCAGCAACGGCTTCAAGACGCTGTACCGCAGCGCCCGCCAGTTGCTGACCGATGGCGAGGAGGCGGTGGTCGAGCTCTCGATCAGTGACTATCAGTGGCGCACTCATGTCGACAGCCAGGGTTACTGGCTGCTGGCGCAGGACACGCCACTGCCGCTGGCGCCGGGCTGGCACGCAATGAGCAGCATTCCGCCGGCATCCAGCACAGCGCGCCTGTTGGTGCCGCATCCGGACAACCGCATCGGCATCATCTCCGATGTCGACGACACGCTGGTGGTCTCGCAGGTGAACGCCAAGTCAAGCTTGCTGCGCAACAGCCTGATGCGCCCGGCGGAAGGGCGGCAGGCCTTCGCCGGCACTGCCGAGCTTTACACCCGCATCGCCGCGAGCAACCCGCAGCCAGCGACCATGGCGGTGTTCTACCTTTCTGCGTCGCCGCGCCAGTTCACCGACAACCTGCGGCGCTTTCTCGCCGCCCAGGCGTTTCCGCAGGGCGTGCTGTTGACCAAGCGCTGGGGCGAAGGCTCGCTGACCGACCAGCGCAGCTACAAGACGGCGCGGCTGGAAGCGGTGCTGGCGGCGCTGCCCAAGGTGCGGTTCTACCTGTTCGGCGACGATGGCGAGCAGGATCCGGAAATCTATGACCAGCTGCGCCAGCGATATCCGGACCGGATCGCCGGCATCTGGATCCGCCGGGTAAACCCCAATCCCGCGCGGCCTCGCCTGCCGGACCAGGGCGACCTCGGCGCGCTCGCCGCCGATCCCTCGCTGCTGCGCTGAGCGCTCAGTCGGCGCGACCCGCAGCGGTGGTCAGCTTGTCGAGCAGGCCCACCAGCTCGGCGGCCTCGCCCGCATCCAGCCCAACGCGCTCCAGCATCGCGGCGGGCACTTCCGCCGCCCGTTCGCGCAAGGCACGGCCGGCGGCGGTCAACGTTACCGCCAGTTCACGCTCGTTGTCCGGCCGGCGGGTACGCGCCACCAGGTCGAGCGCCTGCAGCCGTTTCAGCAGGGGCGTGAGCGTGCCCGAATCCAGCCGCAGCCGCTCGCCCAGCTGCTTCACCGTCACGCCATCCCCTTCCCATAGCACCAACATGGCGAGGTACTGCGGATAGGTCAGGCCGAGCTCGGCGAGCAACGGCTGGTAGCAACGCGTCATCAGTCGCGAGGCGGTGTAGAGGCGGAAACAGAGCTGGGCGTCGAGCCGCAGCCAGTCAGGCGTGGTCATCCAGGCAATCCGGCAAAGGGCCCGGCGGATTGCCGGGCCCGCGATTTCACGCCACGGTCACGGTGACGTCAACATTGCCGCGCGTGGCATGCGAGTAAGGGCAGATCTGCTCATGCGCAGTGCGGGCGAAGGTCTCGGCCTGTTCGCGGGCAATGCCCGGCAGCGACAACTCCAGCGATACCGCAAGACCGAAGCCGCCGGCCTCGCGCGGGCCGATGCTAACGCGCGCAGTCACGCTCGATTGCTCGATCTTCACCCCGGCCTGGCGCGCGACGAAACGCACGGCCGACTCAAAGCAGGCAGCGTAGCCCGCGGCAAACAGCTGCTCCGGGTTGGTCGCCTCGCCGCCGGGGCCGCCCAGCGCTTTGGGCACCGCCAGCGCCACATCGAGCACCTGGTCCGACGATTGCACGCGGCCTTCGCGGCCACCGGTGGCACGCGCTTCGGCGGTATAGAGGATCTGGCTGGGCATGGTGTTCTCCTGAGGGTATGGGGAAGGACTTCCAAGGGGCATCTCAAACATAACGCACAAATAAATTGCACACAATTTATTTGTGCGTCCTCGGACGAACGGTGCGGCGCAAGACTTCTTTACATTGGGATGACGGACGCCATGCAATGATGATCGCAGAGCCGAAATACGGCCGATGCAGGGGGCAAAGAGATGACACTGTCGAAGCAAATGGCGTTCTCGCTGGGAGGCGCCTTCATTCTGTTCACCATCGCCACGCTGCTGGCATTGGGGGCGCTGCTCAAGACCTCGACCGAACTCGACGATTTCGTCGAGCACTACCAGGCCGAGCTGATCGCGGTGAATGCACTGGAAGAAGCGGCCAGCCGAAGCAGCACCGCCATCCGCAGCTTCTTCGTCGATCCGGCCAATCCCGCCGCGATGACCATCCTCAAAGCCGTGCCGGCCGAATTCGATGCCGCCCGTGCCCAGCTCGCCAAGCTCGTTGCCGGCGATGCTGCGGGTGAAGCGCGGCTGCAGAAGGTGGTGGCGCTGCGTGGCCTGCAGCAAAAGATGCAGGATGAGATCGCGCTCTATATCGACAACGGCCAGCTCGACGTCGCCCGCGAGAAGATCAATACCGAGGAAGCAGTGAAGGCCTCGCAGCCGCTGACTGCCGAGCTCAATGCCTGGGCCAGTGAGGCACGCCAGCGCGTGGCCGAGCGCCACGGCGAGCAAAAGCGCGCCAACGCCACAGCGCTGACGCTGTCCGCCTTGCTCACCATCGCTGCCATCGTGGTCGGGCTGGTGCTGGGCCTGCGCATCCAGCGCACCGTGATGGGCCAGCTCGGCGGCGATCCGGCCGACGTGCGCCGTGCCATGCAGGCGCTGGCCGAAGGCAACCTCGCCAATCGGGTGACCGTGAAGACCGGCGATCGCAGCAGCGTGATGGCCACCGTGGAAGAAGTGCGGCAACGCCTCGCCGACATGATTCGCTCGCTGCGCGAGAACGCGCTCGACCTGGATCGCGAAGCCGAGCGCATGAGCAGCACCGCCAGCCAGCTCTCCAGCGGCGTTCGCACCCAGACCGATGCAGCCGCCAGCATGGCGGCGGCGATCGAGGAAATGAGCGTGTCGGTGAACCATGTATCCGACAACGCCGCCAGCGCTCACCAACTGGCCGACGATGCCGGGCGCCGCGCCGAGGCCGGCAACCGCGTGATCACTCGTGTCGGCGGCGAGATCGACCAGGTGGCCACGACCATCACCGCCGCCGCACAGCGCATCGATGAACTCGGCAGCGAGGCCGACCGTATTTCCAGCATCGTCGCCGTGATCAAGGAGATCGCCGACCAAACCAACCTGCTGGCGCTGAATGCCGCCATCGAGGCGGCGCGCGCCGGAGAGACAGGTCGCGGCTTCGCCGTGGTCGCCGACGAGGTACGCAAGCTGGCCGAGCGCACCGGCCGGGCCACGCAGGAAATCGGCGAAATGATCGCCACCACGCAATCGCGCTCGCGCGAAGCAGTCGGCACCATGCAGTCGGCGGTGGCCCAGGTCACCGCCGGCGTGGCCGGCGCACGCGAAGCCGGCGCTGCCATCGGCGAGATCCAGTCCGGCCAGCACGAGCTGGAGGCGGTGGCCAACGACATCTCGCTCGCGCTCAAGGAGCAATCGAGCGCCAGTCAGGACATCGCGCGCAATGTGGAGCGCATCGTGCAGATGGCGCATGCATCGAGCCAGGCCGCCGAGGACAGCAGCGGCGCGGCGCGGCGGCTGCAAGCGCTGGCGCATGACCTTGGCAGCAGCGTGCAGCGCTTCACGCTGTAGCGCAGCCCGACATCGCAAAAGGCCGGGTCACCCCGGCCTTTTTGCTGGCTGCCGCCGTTACAGCTTCTCGCGCTTGCCGGTCTTGGCGGCGCGGACTGCGGCCTCGATCACCCGCATGCTGCGCACCGCCTCGGTGGCGGGCACCGGGTTGGCCGCAATGCCGAGCACGGCATCGCGCACGCCGGCGTAGTAGTCCTGGTAGGCGCCACGCGGCAGCGTCACCGGCTCGTTCCGCGGCGTATCGCCATCGTGGCTGAACAAGGTGGCGGCGTTGGCATCGATGCCCCAGTCGGCGTGGCGCGGGTCGAACCCGGCCTTGAGCTGGTCCTCCTGGCCATCAAGCCCGTGCTTGATGAAGCTCGCAGCGGTGCCATGCACCAGGAAGCGCGGCGTGCCACCGGACACCAGCATGCTGGCGCCCAGCACCGCGCGCTTGTCCGGGTAGTGCAGCACCACCAGCGCATCATCCACCGACAGGCCGCCATCGCGACGGATCGCCAGCTCGGCGCTGACCGCCTGCGGCATGCCGAAAAGATCGAGTGCCTGGTCGATCACATGCGGGCCCAGGTCGTACCACAGGCCGGCACCCGGTCCGGCGCCTTCGCGCCAGCGCTGGCGCACCTGCGGCCGATAGCGGTCGAAACGGCTGGTGAACTCGGTGATGCGGCCCAGCCGGCCGGATGCGATCAGCGCTTTCAAGGCGAGGAAATCCGCATCCCAGCGGCGATTCTGGAACACCGACAGCACGCGGCCGGCGCTCTGCGCTGCGGCCACCAGCTCCTCGGCTTCGGCCACCGTCACGGTGAACGGCTTGTCGACCACCACGTGCTTGCCGGCGGCAAGCGCGGCACGCGCCAGCGGCGCATGGGTATCATTGGGCGTGGCGATGACCACCACATCGAGATCGGGCCGGGTGATCAGCGCGGCCGGATCGGTCTTGACCGCGACATCGGGCCAGTCGGCGATCACGTCGGCCGGGCGCGAGCTCGCCACCGCCACGAAATCAAGGCCCGGCGTCGCAGCGATCAGCGGCGCGTGGAAGGTCTTGCCAGCGTAACCGTAACCGATCAGGCCGACGCGTAAAGTCTGAGGCATGCGTACCACTCTCCGAAAGCGTGAGGCGATGGTAGTCTGATGCTTACAAGGCGTCGCTAAGGCATGTCCCTCAGTCCCCCATCGCCGCCGCTACAGCTTTAGCGTATGTTTGTTGCACTGCAGCGGGGCGATACTGTAAGCCGCCGCCCCGGCGCTGTCACCCTCGCTTCGTCTGCCCCTGGCTACAGGCCGTCAGCCATGATCCGCATCCACACCGACCTCACCGAACTGCCCGCCGCGGACTGGAACCGCCTTGCCGGCCCGCATCCGGCGCTGCAGCACGGTTTTCTCGCCGCGCTGGAAGCCAGCGGCTGCGCCAGTGCCGCCAGCGGTTGGCAACCGTGCCACCTGGCGCTGTGGCGCAACGAGCGCCTCGCTGCCGCGTTGCCGCTGTACCTGAAGTCCCATTCACGCGGCGAATATGTCTTCGATTGGGCATGGGCGCGTGCCTATGCCGAGCACGGCCACGACTATTACCCCAAGCTGGTGTCGGCCATCCCATTCTCGCCGCTGCCCGGCCCGCGCCTTCTGGCACGCAGCCATGAAGACCGGCTGCAGCTGCTCGCCGCGGCGCAGGAGCTGGCGCGACAGCAGGATGCCTCGTCACTGCATCTGCTGTTCTGCGACGCCGACGATCTCGCCGCGGCCGACGCGGCCGGGCTGGCGCGACGCGAACAGCTGCAGTTCCATTGGCAGCGCGATCCCGCGTGGCACGATTTCGACGACTTCCTGATGAGCCTGTCACACGACAAGCGCAAGAAGATCCGCCAGGAACGCCGGAAGGTGGCAGCAGCCGGCGTCGAGGTGGAAGCCCTGCACGGCGCGGCGATCACTGCCGAGCATTGGGCGTTCTTCCTGCGCTGCTATGCACAGACCTATCACGAGCACCGCTCCAGCCCCTATCTCAACGCCGATTTTTTCACCGGTAGCCACGCCGCCGCGCCGGAGCAGTGGTTGCTGTTCCTTGCCCGCCGGCATGGTCAGCCCATTGCCTGTGCGCTTGACCTGGTGGGTCCGGATCGCCTGTACGGCCGCTACTGGGGCGCGCAATGGGACCAGGCCGGCTGGGTGCCGGGCCTGCACTTCGAGCTGTGCTACTACCAGGGCATAGACTGGGCGATTCGCCACGGCATCGCCGTGTTCGAAGGCGGTGCGCAGGGGGAACACAAGCTGGCGCGCGGCTTCTCGCCGGTCGTCACCCATTCCGCCCACTGGCTGGCCCACCCCGGCTTTGCCGATGCCGTCGGCCGCTTCCTCGCGCAGGAACGCGAACTCGTCGCCGGCTACCGGGACGAACTGGAAATGCACTCGCCATTCCGCAGCCCAGGCGTCGTCGACCGCTAGCGCGTCGGCGTATGCTGGCCGGCAACGTCAGGAGTACCGCCATGTCTTCGCCTCGAACCCTGCTGTGGTGGCTGGCCACGCCCGTCGCCGGTGCCGCGCTGCTGCTGGCCGGCTGCAATGCCGAGGTCGGCATCGTGATCAATCCGAATCCCACACCCACCCCGACGCCATATCCGCAGCCACGCTGGATTCCCGCACCCGGCGCCAGCTGGCAATGGCAGCTCGACGGCAATATCGACAGCACGCAGGACGTTGCCATCTATGATCTGGACCTGTTCGATACGCCCAGCCAGCTGGTAAGCCAGCTCAAGGCGCGCGGCAAGCGGGTGATCTGCTACCTGAACGCCGGCGCCTGGGAAAACTGGCGGCCGGACCGCAACGCCTTCCCCGCCGCCGTACTCGGCAAGGACTACGCCAGCTGGGCGGGCGAGCGCTGGCTGGACATCCGGCGCATCGACGAGCTGGCGCCCATCATGCGTGCGCGGCTGGACCTGTGCCGTGACAAGGGTTTCGACGGCGTGGAGCCGGACAATATCGAGGGCTACACCAACGACACCGGCTTTACGTTGACCCGCGCCGATCAGTTGGCCTACAACCGCTGGTTGGCGGACGAGGCGCATGCACGCGGGCTGTCCATCGGCCAGAAGAACGCGCCCGCGCTCACCGGCGATCTGGTCTCGCACTTCGACTGGGCCATGACGGACGTTTCTGCCCATTAGTCTCGGTCCTCATCGCTGGGCGTAGCGTATGGGCCAGTTGAGTCAAAAAATTGCGGCCCTCTTCGGTCGTTTCTTGTTCGATCGCAACAATTTTCACAAGAAAATCATAGGGATAGTCTAGGAACAGTCCGATTTTGACTGTTGCTGCAGGGCTAACCCTTCCTCGCTTCTTCCATGCGCTTACGGCTGCTGCGCTTACGTTGCAGAGCTTTGCTGCGTCGTTTTGTTCATGCTCTCTTAGGTACTCAGTAAGCAAATCTATGCTGGTCTTCATGACTGGGCCTCTTTACGGGTATTGATTCAATCACTCGTTGAATGGTTCTATCGGCTTGCATTCAATCACTGGTTGAACGGGGTAAGCCTTCTTTTAATCGGTGGTTCATTGCGAATCCTAAACCGTTTCGCGTTCACCGTTCAAAGGAAGCAGCATGAAAGCTCTCGTTCTGGGCGTCCGCCGCCAAAAAGGCATCGCCAAAGCCAGCAAGAAACCCTACGACATGTGCACCCTGATCATCGGGTCGCCCATCCAGCCTGCAGCGACTGAAGCCTTCACCAAAGAGGGCTTTGGTTTTGAGCCCGGCGAGATTGATCTCGCAGTCGAGACGCTTCCTCAGTTCGAAAAGGTCAAGTTCCCCGCTTGGCTTGATCTGGTGACGGACAACGTCATGCGCTTTGGCCGTTTGCAGCCCATCGTCATTGGTTATGGCGATCCTCAGCCGCAACACAAGCCAGCTTAAAGGCTTCGTCAGAAAAACAGCGGAAACCTTTCCCAAAAAGCCGCCCCAACCGGGGCGGATTTTTCGGGGTTCGGGATGTAGCACCCCGAATCAGTCCGGTTTACCGGAAAACCGACTTCCTTACAGCGCTAGAGCCCCATGACACGTGTCTCGCATCGCCAAAAGGCCCTGAACCAGCAAGAGCGGTTACGCGCTGTGGCCCTCTCGACGATGGCCCGGACGACTCCGGCAGTGCAGCAACGCATCGACGAGTTCCACAAAGAGCCTCACGCCACCGAGCTGTTCATGGCGTGGTGTCTGATGGACCACCAAGGTCTGCCGGGCGTGCTCAATGTCTACGGCCCGACGCGCTGGGCCAGATACGTGGCAGATCTCAAGGCCATCAACGTGGCGGTGATCGAATAATGGCCGTCGATACGATCAAGCTGCGTTCGCCGATCATTAATCCGCAATTGGCCGATTACCTCGAACAGCAATGCACGCTCAAACAAGGTATCGATCTGCGTAGCGGCGAAATGCTCTACGAAATGACGACAGGCAAATTGGATGGCAGCTACGACAGCCGCATTAGCTTCCGTGTCTGCCGCGATGATTGGGTCAACATCAAAGGTCGCTGCGAATTAGTACCTTGCGAACCGTACATTCTCTTGGAGTGCTCGGTTCATAAAGTGCTATATGGCCAAAATGTCTATGGCAATCCCGTTGACGTGCAAACCCTGTGCTTTTTGCTGATATCGACAACCGAATTACTGCTTAATCCGCAGCAAGACCCGAATTGGGAATTGCCATCGGCAAAATACTGGGAAGTACGTCGTATTGACTGGGCGCATATGTTCTATCTCAGCCCAGATGCAATAGCCGAATATTTCCGCGCATTGAAGAAAGCCGTATTTCCGCGTCGCAAAGATAAATCAAGCCAGCATGGCGACCACTCGTTGCATTTTCCGGGCGAAATGACGACATTGCGGCTGTATCACAAAGGCCCGGAATTCCGCGCCCATGATTTGCCGAGAATCCGCCGTATCCTGCCGGTGATTCTTAATGCTAAATACAAGAATATGTCCGAATGGACCGAATCAAGAAAAGTTAACAAAGTTCATCGCACCTTGCGCGCACTTGCGAAGATAGCTGATTCACGGCTACGGGTAGAAGTGCAAATCAATGCGCCAAAATTGAATTATGACTTTGGCGACCGTTACCCGCTCGTTTCAGAAATTACTGACGAATACCTAGAATCCGTTTATTCGACCGAAGTTCAAAAGTTGCTTAAAGAGGGGGATTCCGACATGGAAACCGTCCGCAATCACGAAGCTGTCCGTAGCCGTCTGCAATCCGTGTATGGCACGCGTTCTGCAAATAACCTGCTCGCCTTCTGGATGCGCTTAGCGGCCGAAGGTGAATCGCTTGTGCGCATGGACTATTCAAAGACGCAATTCTACGAAAACCGTAAGAAGCTGATTGACGCGGGCGTCTCTTGGCTTGCCAGCAATGTCTATTTGCTCGATGAGGCGCTTAAAGTGCCGCGCGATTTCAAGCCATTTAAATCGAGCAATCGCCTTTGCGTCATGCCGGTGCGTAATTCCAGCCTATTCAATATGAATCCGCTGGATATTCGCGATCTATTGGCAATGCGCGATTACAAGCATGCACAACGGGTGGCCGCATGATTCCGCAAATTGCTTTATATGTGACTGTCACATTAACTGTAATGAGCATTGCCGGTCTCGCTCTGGTGATTGGCGTTGTAATTTGGAAGTCGAGAAATTGATATGCCCACCTGCTTTGAAGTAAAGCTATGTGGTACAGGGCCGGCTAGTTGTGGTCCTTTGGATGCGCCGGGCACGGGTAATACCTTGGTCTATCGGGATGTGCCGCCAGAACAATGCCCGGGTTTTATTCTGATGACACATGCCGAAATTCAGTCGTTAAAAACACTACCAGATTTGAGCATGGCGGAAGCCAATTCCTTGCTCACATCCATTCTCGTGCTTTGGGCTATAGCATGGGGATGGCGAACCATAGCCCGTCAAATCAAGGAAAAAGACGATGTTCAAGAAGATTAAGTTTTTTGCTCCTGTCGCTGCAGGTTTCATGGCTGCGACTTCTGCGGCCTTTGCTGCCATCGACACCGCATCGATTACGGCCGGCATTACCGATGCAGCGACTGCCGTTGGTGTCATCGGTGCTGCCGTGGTGCTGATCTACGTCGGCATCAAGGTTTACAAGTGGATTCGCGGCGCGCTGTAAATCCATCTGGTCCGGTCGAGCCGTCGCTATCTGGCGGCGGCTTTTTTATTGCCTAGGCGGGGATGAAATGAATGGTATGGCTCTATATTTTTGCGGTGCTCGTCGCCTTCTATTGGGTATTGGATTAATTGCACTGCTGCTAATCGCAAATCCAGCACTTGCCAAATGGAAAGCCGTTTCAAACGAGTCTCCATATTCGTCACCGGGTATTACTGCATATGGGAATACTGCTTGGGGCGCATGTGAAGCTTGGTATGCGGCGACGCCGTCTTCGTACAAAACGAATACATACATGAAGCAGGTCGCTGGCAGTGGCTGTTCTGTTGATCGGTGGACGGGCTCTACTTGGACGGGCCTTGTAACCGCTGCCATGTTGTCGGATGACGGTTTAGCCTGTAATTCGCCATCAACGCTTGATCCTGTAACTGGGCAATGTGTAGCGCTGACTCCGACGCCTGCACCGACTCCGACGCCAAAGCCATGCCCTGCCGAGGGCACAATGGGTGGGCGCATGACGTTTAAATCTAGCTCGATAGACGATTTTGTATTGCGCTGCGACAACGGTTGTTTGTATGCGGCATCGGGCGGTCTCTATTGCGGCAATAAGCAAAATGGTTTCTATACGTGCACGTCTACTGCCAAGCGCTCAATAGGTGAGGCGTGCGAAAGGGGTGAATTAGACCCTGCGGCGCAGCCTACGCCAGTTCCTACGCCCGTCAATCCAACGCCCGGTCCTTCTCCTACGCCCGGCCCCACGCCGGTTCCTAAAACAACCGAGGGGGATTGCTTGGCTAAGGGAAAGTCGTTCGGGTACGTCAATGGTGAAGTGAGATGCGTCAATCCTTCGCCTGATACGCCGGTAACGACGACAACGCAAACGACTAAGACAACTACCACCGACAGTGGTCAACCGACAACGGAAACGACAACCAAGAGCACTACTGATACCGGCACTGGTGTAAAGACTACGGACACCACGACGACGACTGTTCCCAATGGTGGAAAGATGCCGGACGGTTCTACGTGCACCAAGCCTGAAGGTTGCACGACAACGCGCACGGAAACGACGGATCAACCGTCCGAGGAATACTGCAAAAACAATCCCAATGCACAGCAATGCAAAGGCACGAAAAGCAGCGTAACTGCTTCATGCGAAGCATTTACCTGTGAATCAGATGATGCGGTCAGTTGTGAAATAGCAAAGGTGAATTGGAAAGAGTACTGCCGGGCTGATCAAGACGCTAAAACAATTGAAGAGGGCGACCTGTATAAAAAAGGGCAAGGTGCCATGGATGGTACTGGTCTCGAAGAAGTGAAAGGGCAAATTTTTGGCGACTCGTCCGATGCTATTAGCTTCCAAGGCGCCATCAAAACCGATGCATGGTTATCGCGCTCCTGCCCTCAAGACATACAGGTGTCGGTAATGGGTCGAAGCGTCACCATTGCGCTATCTAAAATCTGTTCAACGCTACAAATCATCGGCGAATTAATGGTTGCCGGTGCATGGATCATCGCCGCATTGATCGTATTTAGGGGTTAATCATGCCAGTACCGTTACTTGCTGTATTCGTTCCCGCCCTTGTTGGCGCCCTTGCCAGTGCTGCTGGCACGATTATCGGTCGCGCCATTATTGCAATGGGTGTTGGCGTCGTGACTTATACCGGCCTGCGCACTGGTCTGGATAGCATATTCAACAACGTCAAATCCGTGATTTCAGGTGCGCCGCCGGGTGTTTTACAGGTGCTCGGCGTGATGAAGCTCGACGTCGTGCTTTCTATTGTCTTTTCGGCCATCGTCGCGCGAATGGTACTCAACGGCCTGACCGGCGAAACCGTTAAAAAGTGGGTGACTAAATGATTACGCTCATTACTGGACAGCCCGGCGCTGGGAAAACGCTATATACGCTCTGGTATGTGAACCAGATGGCCGAAAAAGAGGGTCGGCAGGTTTATTACTCCGGGATCTCGGATCTCAAGTTGCCGTGGCTTGAGCTCGACAAAGCCGAGGATTGGCACAAGCTACCGCCCGGCGCCATCATCGTCATTGATGAGTGCCAGCGCGTGTTTCGGCCCCGTGCCAATGGATCGCAAGTGCCCGAGCATGTCTCCAAGTGCGAAACGCACCGTCACAATGGCCACGATCTGTTTCTGATCACGCAAGGCCCGCGCCTACTCGATGGCAACGTGCGGCCGCTCGTGGGGCGCCACGTCCATGTCATGCGGGCCTTTGGCATGCATGCCGCTAACCTCAACGAATGGGCTCAAGTAAAGCTCAACTGCGATACCTCCCGCGCCGATGCCGTCAAAACCAAGTGGGGATACCCGAAGGAGGTATTTAGCTATTACAAGTCGGCTGAGATGCACACGCATAAGCGCCGTATACCGCCCCGCGTCTTCTTCCTGCTGCTACTGCCGTTCGTGCTGGCCGGGCTGATCTGGACTGCCACCAAGTACCTAAACCGCTTGCAGAATCCTCAAGCTGCCGAAGTGGCGGAAGGGCAAGCAATGCCTGCCGGCTACACACCCCAGCAGACCGCCATGGCAAAGCCAGAGCTGTCGTGGATCGAGAAACAGCAGCCGCGCCTGGACGGGCTCCCGCACACCGCCCCGGCCTACGACGACTTGGCCAAGCCGCAGCAGATTCCGGCGCCTCAGGCATGCGTCACCATCGGCGACCGCTGCAAGTGCTACACCAATCAAGCCACGCCGATTCAGATGGACGATGACTTGTGCCGCAACATCGTCGCTAATGGCATCTTCCTGCCGCACCTTGCACCGGATCAGCAGCAGACGCAGCAGCAGCAGCAGCAGCTACAACCAGTTGAGCACGGCGGGGCATCGGTATGAGGTGCGCCGTTCTCCTTGTGCTGATCCTTTCTGGCTGCGCATCTCTCGATAGAACGCCAGAGCAACGGCGGATCGATTTCATCGCATGGGCTGAGTGCCCGATACGTTCACCTCGCCCGACGGATTGCCGCTGAGTGACGGTCACAAAAAGGAAAGACAATGAGTGAATTGGAAACGCAGCAACTTGCTGAGGCCGCCATGCAGGTGTTTTGGGCGGGATTTCAGCTCGGTGTGTTGCTTATGCTGTTTGTGGCGGTAATGGCTTGGGCGTTTTGGGGCGAGCTCAGCTCTCTGTATTGGCGCTTCCGCCGACGCAATGGACGTTATTGCAACTGGTCCAGCCGTCATGCTGCTTTTGCTTCATACGCCTATGTTGGTTGTAGTGCGTTTACGTGGCATATGGGACGGTTGACGAAGCTATTTGAGGCTGAGTTGCTGCGGCAGATGCGTGAAGAGAGTGGGCGGCGTGTGGTTGATCTGGATAGATGCAACCTATTGGAAAACAACCAGGTGGACCCCGGCCGAAGCCGTCGACGAGTTAAAAACGCTGATTCTTGATAGCTACAGACCAAAAAGCCCGCGATCGCGGGCTTTTCTGTTTTCAGAGAAATTAGTGTGGCCATTGCTGACATGAGTGCTTACATGCCGGCGTCAGCTTCATTTGCTCTCGAGAGCCTCGAGCGATTTACCTGATGCCATCCAGTCGATAACCCATTGAGGCTTCTTCCCTCGCCCGCTCCACGTGGCGTTTGCCTCGGTAGGATGCTGGTACTTTGCAGCGGGCGTTTTAGTGACTGCCGCTTTATTCTTCTGTGTAGGCTTTGAATTAGTGACAGTCGCGAATTTACCTCGCGTCTTTGCTTCGCGGATCAAGTCTGCCATCGGCAGGCGTTCTTGCACTGGTGGGGCCGCTTCGTCCTTCTTTTCTTTTGTGCCAGTCACTTTATTCGGCTTTCCAGGAGCGGGCGCTTCTTTTGTGACAGTCACCTCGATAGCTTTTTGAAGTCTGCTTTCCGCTGCCTTCAGGCTCTGTATCTGAGCTCGCACCGCATCGCTAGGATCGAAAACAAGGATTTCGTGACGGCGACCATATTCGGCCCATGCAAGCCTGGCGCGACTAGCTATGCCTACCATGTTTCTCATTAGGTAAAGGAGTTGTTCATCGCTTAAGGTTTTCAAGTTATCGAGGTCGATGCTCAAGGCTGTGCGCTTTGCTTGAAGTCGGGATTTGGCTTTGCGCTCAGCAGCAGTCATTGGCTTATCGCCCAGTGCTGGCCTACCGCGTTTCTTTGGTGTTTCGCCCACATCTAGCTGCAGTGTTTTGTCATCGTGACTGTCACGCATTTCAATCCCCTTAACGCACGTTGCCCACACTCAAATTATAGTGACTGTCACATAAATACGCAAAGCCGTCTGTCGGAATAAAGCGACCGTCACGAAAAGCCGCCCGGGTGGTTTTTACGTCGATGGCTGGGCACGGCCGGGGGCAGGCGAAGCCGACACCGGGCCGTGACGGGCCAGACGGTCTTTCTGCTAGCCGGGCGGCGTGTCGTCGTAGCGGATGTGGGTAGAGCCCATGCCGTCCCTTGCCCGTAGGGTGGCCGGGTTAATCCCCGGCCAGGACATGGGCGAACAGCTCGGGTTGAGCTTCGCGGTTAGCGCGGTCAATTGCTCTGCTGATGGTTCGGCGAGATATGTTGAATTTGCGGGATAGCTGCAGCTTGTTGAATGATCCGTTAGACCATAGCGCTACTATCTTTGCAGCCTCATCGTCGGATAGCACACGCTCTCGGCCTAGCCGGACACCGCGCTCTTTGGCTGCCTTTAGTCCAGCTTTCGTGCGTTCCCGGGTTAGCTCTTTCTCGAACTCGGCAAATGCCCCGAGGATTTGTAGGATCATGCGTCCCGATGGCTGGGTGGTGTCGATGATTTCGGTCAGGGATTTGAACTCTGCTCCCGAGTCCTCGATGTGCTCGATGATGGTCAGCAGGTCTTTCAGGGATCGTGCGATGCGATCCAGCTTGTAGACTAGAACAACGTCCCCGGGCTGGAGACGTTCAAGCATTGCTCTTAGTTCTGGTCGGCGCATGGTGGCGCCTGATCGCGTTTCTTCGTAGATGACTTTGCAGCCAACACGCTGCAATTCCCGACGTTGGACGTCAGTTACTTGATGATCAGTGCTAACCCGTGCGTATCCAATCAGCATGCTGTTCTGTATGTTGTTGGCGACAATTGACAGATTAGACCAACAAGCCGACGAACGGCGATGTAAGAAAAGGTGGGCAAAAACGGAAGACTGCGCGCACTACGGCTGGTGCGCCGACCTCAAGCCCTATACCGACGCCGGCAAGGCGGTGTTCATGGCCGAGTACACCGATCTCACCGGCGACACCAGCCAGTTCTGCCCGCAGGCAAAGCAGCTGAAGTTCTCCGGCGTACTCAAGCGGCGCAACTTGGATGCCTGGCGGGTGGCATGCCCGTGATTCAGGCCTGGGGCGACCACCACACCGCCAGCCACACCGTCTGCGGCGCGGTATAGCTGACGCGATGGCGCCGGTGCGGCGCCAGCAGCACATGCTCGCCCGGCGCGAGTTCGAGCGGCGGCGTGCCGTCGTCGAACATCAGTCCGGCGGCCCCAGCCAGCAGCAGCACCCACTCGTATTCGGCCTGGTCGTACCACACGCCATCCGGCGTGGCCTGGCCATGGGAGACGATGCGTTCGATCCGCACGCCGTCCTGGCGCACCAGATCGGTAAACACCTCGTCCGGCAAGGCAATCGGCAGCTGGTCGTAAAGATTGGCCATGTTTCCTCTGGGCTTGAGTGACAGCTTTGCCATACTGCCACCATCTGCCAGCGGAGTACGTCATGACCGAAACCGAGTGGATCAACCAGACCCAAGCCGACATCGCCCGCGCCACGGCCAACTATCGCGGCCCCAAGTTCTTCGTGGCGCAGGCGCTGTGCCTGACCCGGCTCACCGGCGCGCGCTTCGCGTTTGTCACGTTGCGCGACGCCCGGCATGCCGGCCAGGGCTATAGCCTGGTGTTCGTCGACGGTGCCAATCCCAAGGCACCCGTCAGCTACCAGCTGCAGAACACACCATGCGCCAGCGTGCTGGCTGGCAATGCGGTATCAATGCCGTGCGACGTGCAGCAGCAATTCCCAGCCGCCACCGGCGTGTACTCCGGCTACTGTGGCCTGCCGCTGCCCGGTAGCGATGGTCAGGTAATCGGACTACTGGCAGTCGCGGACGATCGCGCGCTGAATCGCCTGGAACGGATGCAGGGCCTGCTGACCCTGCTGGTTGGGCGCACTGCGGCTGAGCTGGAGTGCCATATGCTGCGCGGGAACGCCATCTAGCCTCTCCCTCAAAGACAACCGGACCAGCGGGTACGAGCGCTCGCTTCGACACGCAACGCAAACTATCTTGCAATACAAGATACCTTGCCATATATTGCGCTCATTCACTGCGGCCCTGAACGATGAAAATCCAACTGAAGAAAGGCACGCTCGACATGTGCGTGCTTGCCGTCCTCGCCCGCGGCGACAGCTATGCCTACCAGCTGGTGACGCAATTGAGCGCGGGCATGGACATCAGCGAGGGCACCATCTACCCACTGATGCGCAGGCTGCAGCAGGAAGACTGGGTGGAGACCTACCTGGTCGAATCGGCCAGCGGCCCCTCCCGCAAGTACTACCGGCTCAGCACGGCCGGGCACGCTGCGCTTGCCACCATGCGCGATGAGTGGCGCAGTTTCGTCAACGAGGTCGAGGCCGTGGTATTCGCGCCCGACGCATCTGGAGCATCGTCATGACCCAGCACGAATTCCTGCAACAACTGGCTGCCGCCTTGGCCGGACTGCAGCAGGCACAACGGGACGACATCCTGGCCGATTACCGTGAGTATTTTCGCGAGGGCCTGGCGGAAGGGCGCAACGAAACCGAGATCGCAGCCGCGCTGGGCGATCCGCGCGAGCTGGGCCGCACCCTGCGGGTGGAGCGCTCGGTTGCTGCTTGGGAAACCCGGCGCTCGTTGCCGGCCCTGTGGCAAGTGGTGCTGGCCACGGCAAGCCTCGGTGCAGTCAATCTGCTGCTGGCACTGCCCACCCTGCTCTGGCTATTGCTGCTGAGTGGTGCCAGCCTGGTGGCCGCACTGATCGCCGGACTGGGGATCGTCGTGCTCGGCAGCGCCCTGTTTGGCAACAGCGGCAGCGTGGATGCCGCGCTGGAGCGCTGGCTGGCGCCGCAGGCACGCATTGCCGTGAGCGACGGCACGGACCGGATACTAATCCAGCCGGATGCCGCCGGGCGAGCCTCTGTGCTGATCGAGTCGGGCGACGACGCGGTGCGGCTCGAAGGCGGGCGCCTGCTGCTGCGCGATGGCGAAGCGCAATTCACCCTGCACGGACTCGCACCCAGCCGCACTGGCTCTGCGCTGTTCGGCCTGGCCCTGCTGCTGCTGGGCGGATTGGCGCTGGGCTTGCTGCTCTGGCTGTTGCGGGCAGCAGTGCGCTTGCTGCGCGCCGCGATCCAGGCCCAGCTGCGTACCATGCAAGCGACCCCCGTTTGATCATATCCAACTGAATTTTCAGGTTTTTCCGCTGATCGATTTTGGCAGCACCGGGCAAATCTGCGACAATCCGCGATTAGCCTTGTTCACGCCGCCATGAATCCCGCTGCTACCGCCCTCTACGACTACGCGCCGCCACGCCGCCCCCAGCCCGCCCCCTTCCTGCCGATGAGCCGGGACGAAATGGCGGCACTGGGCTGGGACGAGTGCGATGTCATCCTGGTGACCGGCGATTGCTATCTCGACCATCCAAGCTTCGGCATGGCGCTGGTCGGGCGGCTGCTGGAAGCGCAGGGCTTCCGGGTGGGCATCATCGCCCAACCGGAATGGGACAGCGCCGAGCCCTACAAGGCGCTGGGCCGCCCGCGGCTGTTCTTCGGCATCACCGCCGGCAACATGGATTCGATGATCAACCGCTACACCGCCGACCGTAAACCGCGCTCGGACGACGCCTATACGCCGGACGGCGTGGCGGGGCGGCGGCCGGACCGGGCGGTGACGCTGTACGCGCAACGCTGCCGCGAAGCCTATCCCGGCGTGCAGATCATGGTGGGTGGCATCGAGGCCAGCCTGCGCCGTATCGCCCAGTACGACTACTGGAGCGACAAGGTGCGGCAATCGGCACTGGTCTACGCCAAGGCCGACATCCTGCTGTTCGGCAATGCCGAGCGCGCATTGGTCGAACTGACGCATCGCGCCGCCGCCGGTGAAAAGCTGCGGGACATCCGCGACATTCGCGGCACCGCCTTCATGACGTCGCATGGCTGGATGCCGGCACGCGACTGGGCGGTGCTCGATTCAACCACCGTCGACCTACCCGGTCGGGTGGAACCGCATCCCGATCCGTATGCGATGGAAGAGGAAAAACAGGCCGCCGCCAAGGCTGCGATGCCCGAAGGCGCCCAGCCGATCCGCATCATCAGTAAGGCCGAGCGCCTTGCCGCCAAGCAGGCCGAGCGGCAGAAAACAGTGATCCGCCTGCCCGCCTACGAGGCCGTCGCGCACGATCCGGTGCTGTACGCCCACGCCAGCCGCACGCTGCACCTGGAAGCCAATCCGGGCAACGCCCGCGCGCTGGTGCAATTGCACGGCGAGCGCGATGTATGGATCAATCCTCCGCCGATCCCGCTCACCACGCCGGAGATGGATTACGTCTACGGCCTGCAGTACGCGCGCAATCCGCACCCGAGCTATGGCAAGGCGCATATCCCGGCTTGGGAAATGATCCGCTTCTCGATCAACATCATGCGCGGCTGCTTCGGCGGCTGCACCTTCTGCTCGATCACCGAGCACGAAGGCCGCATCATCCAGAGCCGCTCTGAAGGCTCGATCCTCAAGGAAATCGAGGACATCCGTGACAAGACCGAGGGCTTCAAGGGCCATATCTCGGACTTGGGCGGCCCCACCGCCAATATGTACCGGCTGGCGTGCAAGGACCCGAAAATCGAGCAGTCCTGTAGACGCCTCTCGTGCGTGTACCCAGGCATCTGCGAGAACCTCGATACCGACCACAGCAGCCTGATCCAGCTTTATCGCAAGGCGCGCGCCATTCCCGGCGTGAAGAAGATCACCATCGGCTCCGGCCTCCGGTACGACCTCGCGGTGGAATCACCGGAATACGTTAAGGAGCTGGTCACCCACCACGTGAGCGGCTACCTGAAGATCGCGCCGGAGCACACCGAGGATGGCCCGCTCTCCAAGATGATGAAGCCGGGCATCGGTAGCTTCGAGCGCTTCAAGCAGATGTTCGAGCATTACAGCCGCCAGGCCGGCAAGCAGCAGTACCTGATCCCCTACTTCATCGCCGCCCACCCCGGCACGACGATGGAAGACATGCTGAACCTGGCGCTGTGGCTGAAGAAGAACAACTTCAAGCCCGACCAGGTGCAGGCCTTCACCCCAACGCCGATGGCCATGGCCACCACCATGTGGTTCACCCGCCGCAACCCGCTGAGAAAGCTCGCCCGCACCTCGGAAAAGGTCGAGGTGATCCGCGATGCGCACAGCCGCAAGATCCACAAGGCCTTCCTGCGCTATCACGACCCGGTCAACTGGCCCATCCTGCGCGAAGCACTGGTCGACATGGGCCGCGTCGACCTGATCGGCAACAGCCCCAACCACCTGATCCCGTCGCAGCAGCCGGGCGAAAAGCCGGTCGCGGCCCCTCGGCAGGCGCCGCGCAAGCCGATGCCGGCGGCACGCAGCAAGCCGGGTAGCGGCAAACGCCCCGCAGCCGGCAAAAGCCGAGCCGCGGCCGCCAGCAAGCCACGCGGTCGGGGTTGAAACGCGCCGTCGCTTATTACCCTTTACCAAGCTTGATTGCAAAACAAAACGCCACCCGAAGGTGGCGTTTTGCTTGGTACCAGGTGCCGGGCTGGCTTAGAAATCCATGCCGCCCATGCCGCCCATGCCGCCGCCGCCCGGCATTGCCGGCGCGTCGTCCTTCGGCAGCTCGGCCACCATTGCATCAGTGGTCAGCAGCAGGCCGGCAACCGATGCGGCGTGTTGCAGTGCCGAGCGGGTCACCTTGGCCGGATCCAGCACGCCGATCTCGACCAGATCGCCGTACTCGCCAGTTGCGGCGTTGTAGCCATAGTTGCCGGTGCCTTCGACGACCTTGTTCACCACCACGCTCGGCTCGTCGCCGGCATTGGCAACGATCTGGCGCAACGGGGCTTCGATGGCCTTCAGCACGATCTTGATACCGGCGTCCTGATCGGCGTTGGCGCCCTTCAGTTCACCCAGGTTGGCGCGGGCACGCAGCAGCGCAACGCCACCGCCAGCCACGATGCCTTCCTCGACTGCAGCGCGGGTAGCGTGCAGCGCATCTTCGACGCGAGCCTTCTTTTCCTTCATTTCGACTTCGGTGGCAGCGCCAACCTTGATCACGGCCACGCCGCCGGCCAGCTTGGCCACGCGCTCTTGCAGCTTTTCCTTGTCGTAGTCGCTGGTCGCTTCTTCGATCTGACGACGGATGGTCGCAACGCGTGCCTTGATGGTTTCTTCCTGACCGTTGCCATCGATGATGGTGGTGTTTTCCTTGGCCACTTCGATGCGCTTGGCTTGGCCCAGCAGATCCAGCGTGGCTTTTTCCAGGGTCAGGCCGACTTCTTCGGCGATCACGGTACCGCCGGTCAGGATGGCGATGTCTTCCAGCATGGCCTTGCGACGGTCGCCAAAGCCCGGAGCCTTGACGGCCACGGTCTTGAGGATGCCGCGGATGTTGTTGACCACCAGGGTAGCCAGCGCTTCGCCATCGACATCTTCAGCGATGATCAACAGCGGGCGGCCCGACTTGGCCACTTGTTCCAACACCGGCAGCAGGTCGCGGATGTTGCTGATCTTCTTGTCGAACAGCAGTACGAACGGGTTGTCCAGCAGGGCGATCTGCTTGTCCGGGTTGTTGATGAAGTACGGGGAGAGGTAGCCGCGATCGAACTGCATGCCTTCAACCACAGCCAGTTCGTCTTCCAGACCCGAACCGTCTTCGATGGTGATCACGCCTTCCTTGCCAACCTTGTCCATGGCTTCGGCGATTTTGGCACCCACGGCTTCATCGCTGTTGGCCGAGATCGAGCCAACTTGGGCGATTTCCTTGGAGGTGGTAGTCGGCTTGGCGATCTTCTTCAGCTCGGCAACCAGGGCCACGACGGCCTTGTCGATACCGCGCTTCAGATCGGTCGGGTTGAAGCCGGCGGCCACATACTTCAGGCCTTCGTTGACGATGCCCTGTGCCAGCACGGTGGCGGTGGTGGTGCCGTCACCGGCGATATCGGAAGTCTTGGAAGCCACTTCCTTCACCAGCTGCGCGCCCATGTTCTCGAACTTGTCCTTCAGTTCGATTTCCTTGGCCACCGATACGCCGTCCTTGGTGATGGTCGGCGCGCCGAAGCTGCGCTCCAGCACCACGTTACGGCCTTTCGGGCCCAGGGTCACCTTGACCGCATCGGCCAGGATGTTGACGCCATTGACCATCTTGGAACGGGCGGAATCGCCGAACTTGACTTCTTTAGCAGCCATTTCATTTACTCCAAATCATTGAATTCTGGGGAGTGCTGCACGCTGTGTGCAGCAGCATTTCGGGAAGGATTCGATTCGAGGACAAGGCGGCAAGCAAGACTCGACACAGCCGTACATGAGTACGGCGAGGAGATTCGCAGCGCAGCCAACGCAGTCATCGAATCGAAGGCAAACCGAAATCAGGCTTCGAGGATGCCGAAGATGTCTTCTTCGCGCACCACGGTGAGTTCTTCACCGTTCACCTTCACGGTCTGGCCGCTGTACTTGCCGAGGATGACCTTGTCACCCACCTTGACTGCGAGCGGACGGACCGAACCGTTTTCCAGCAGCTTGCCGGTGCCGATCGCAACGACTTCGCCCAGATCCGGCTTTTCGGCAGCTGCGCCTGGCAGCACGATGCCGGAGGCGGTCTTTTCTTCAGCTTCCACACGCTTGATCACGACGCGGTCGTGCAAGGGACGAATTGCCATCTTTCAAACTCCTGCGAAATGAATGACGCGAAACAGGTGCAACATCTCAGGTTGCGCTTGCAACAATTTGACGGTTAGCACTCATCGCTAACGAGTGCTAATAATATGGACGCCGTGTGACGTTTTCAAGAGCGGATTTTGCCGAACCCGCCTTGGCGGCCGACACATCCGGTTTCTGCTCGGCCATCGCGGATGTGTTCAGTCGCTTCCACGGTTTGCGCTGGCGCAAATCATCACGTCGCCGCATCAATGGCCACTTTTTGCAGGGGGGCCGCGTTGCTATGATGGCTCCACGGGCCGATAGCTCAGCTGGGAGAGCGCCGCGTTCGCAATGCGGAGGTCGGGAGTTCGATCCTCCTTCGGTCCACCAAACGCAAAGCGCCAGTCATTCGATTGTGTGCCGTTAAGCATAAAGTGACCATCTGCCCAGGACTCGCGTGGGTTTTGCCTGCTGCGCGCCTGCCACGCGTCGAGCAGGCGCAAAAAAAAAAACGGGGCCCTAAGATCACGTTTGCTTCGGTTCAAACCAGTTGTTGTTAAGCGCTCTGAGCGAGGCGCACAGCTGCGCTTTATGGGGTTGCAGATTGACTTCTAACCTTTCGGTCAACCGGACAGCCCAAATGCTGTGCATTTGGGTTCCCTTCGCTGGCGCTTCGGGGCCGGTTACTTCCACGTTAGGGCGCACAGAAGCATAGCGTCCTCAGAAGGCGAACAATGTCGCTTGAGAACTGGCTAAAGATACTCGCCGTAGCGGGCGCAATCTGCAGTTTCCTGTGGGGGGTCTATCAGTGGCGAGATAAATCAATGCAGGAACTAGAAGTGCGACGACTCGAAGCCGAACGCTTGGCCGAGACGCGTCGAATAGAGGCGACGAAGCCGTTCCTGGACCGACAACTGACATTGTATTCAGAGGCTACGAAGGTTGCATCGCAAGTGGCCACGCTTGGCACAACCGAGGCCGGTAAGAAGGCACGTACGCGTTTCTGGGAGCTCTACTGGGGTGAACTTGCATTGGTGGAGAACAGAACAGTCGAAGCAGCGATGAAACGGATGGGGGATGCACTCGCAGCCGGCGCTTCCGAGCAAGAACTCCAGCTTGCATCGCTGGCCGTGGCGCGAGCATGCCGTGAGTCGCTGGACAAGTCCTGGGGAGTCAATGCTTGGGCCCAGCCCGATGAAGCCGCTCCGAGTTCCGAACGTGCGCCCTAACCCTTAGGTCGAGACAAAGCTACTGTCCGTATTGGGCTTCCCCGTCGATTGAAAGCGCAATAGCCGCTTTCAAACGCGATGATGGCCACGAACACTGCGGCAGCGATTCCCCGCAGCACCTTGTTCTTCAGCGCGCGACCACCGATCGAGTGTGCGGCTGGCAGCACGAACTATGCCCCGCCGCGATTCCGCTCTACGTACGATGCATCAGCCCACCTATATAGGTGGGCAGCTGCTGCGCCTCCACGCTTATTACTTTCGGCGTGCTTGTCTGCCATCAAGGCAGGCCTGTTTACCTATTCAACCTAGGTGGAAAATATCTGCACAAGTAAATGTGCCCGCCATAGCCCGTAATGCCCCCGAAGAACGGAACAAGTTTTTTGGAATATTTGAACATTTATTTCGAACAAATTACTTGCCTAGAATGTTTGCGGCCAAGAAGGCCAAAACAACACAAAATAATCTCGAAAGGATGGATGTCATGCATAAGGCAAAGATGATTTGCTTGCTACTCGCGACCGGGGTCGCAATTCAGGCGAATGCAGCTGTTTTCTATAAGCACAAGGACTACCAAGAGGCCATTTTGGTGGCGAACGGGCCTGTTGCACGTGTGGACGACAACATCAATGACCAAATTTCTTCAGTCGCGTCCAATCAATGTGTCACGCTTTACGAGCATGAGTACTTTGGCGGCATGACGTCGAGTTTTCTGGGAAGCCAGGCCGACCTAAAGCCGTACCCTATGCAAGACCGGACTACCAGTATCGACGTGTACGATTCAATAGCGTGCCAAAAAGCAGTTTTATATGAACACAAAGACTTCAACGCAGAAGGTGGCCGAACATATACACCGCCCTTGAACGTGGCCGTGTCAAACATCGGTGGGTTCATGAATGATCGCACTACAGCCATTAAGGTGCCGGATCGCATCTGCCTGGAGGTGTGGATTGATGCCCCTCCTAAAGACCCTGCGCAATACAACGCATGGCGAGCTGCTCCCACGAGAACCTTTTACCCAGGTTCGTACAGCAATATCAGCGATCTAGGTCTGAATGACAAAATCACTGCAGTGAATCAATACAGCTGCAATGCTACCGGTGGGCCTATTGTTTGGCCCGTCCTGTTCTAAATATCGCATTACGCCGAGTGTCGAACCGCCCCTACGGCCGCCCACTCCAATAAGGAGTGGGCTTTTTCTTGAAATGGCAGTTTAACAAGGTGTCTCGTGGGAGCGCTCGTTACTGAATATGCCGGCGAGAGCGCTCGAACCACCCACGGCACGGAAGAGGCCATCGAATGCACGCGCTTGTTTGCGACGCAGCTGCGCGCTGCATTGACAGGCGCGGACAAGGAATCGTTTCTCTTCCAGCATGGCTATCAGGCAATAGCGCCGAAGACGGCACCCCTGGCTGCGGGCGCATGACGTAGCAAAGCGGAAAGCGCGATTCATGGCAGCGGATATGTGGTGGAATCTTTGGAGGCGGCGCTGTGGTGCTTCTGGACGACCGATGACTTCGAAACGGCCATCTTGAAAGCCGTCAATCTCGGCGATGATGCGGATACGACCGCAGCCATTTGCGGCCAGCTCGCAGGTGCCTACTACGGATTTGAAGCCATTCCAGCCCACTGGCGGAGTCGGTTGGTCATGTCTCGGGAGATCGAGGCGTTGGCGGACCAGCTTTACCTGCGCCGGGAGCCGCCAAGTTCATCTGGGGCCAGCTAGCCCAGATGCGATAGAGCAGCCTTGTTGTTCGAGGAGCTCCAAGGCATAGGCCACTTCTCGGACATTGTTTTAAATCTCACTTGAAAATACAGCGAGTTTTTTGGCCATGTATTGCTTTATTTTGTAGCGATTGGCCAAGATTTGCTTTCTGCGGTCTTCTTCACGCTGGCGGCCCTATCAAAGCGGCCTTCGTTTGCGGCGGCTTTGCGTGCAAGGACGCCACTTGGCCAGTGAATGCTCTATTTCCGGCCAGGAAATGCTTAACGGCACAGATTGTGTGCCGACACCTTGCCCGCCCACGGGGGCACCGGCAGCGCCAAGGTCAACTGCCCTGAAGCTTGGCGCCCCCATTTCTCATCCTTCGTCAGCGATCCGCTTGTCCACGCCGGATACCGTCAGTTCGCCGCTGTGGCGAATGGTCATGCCAGGCGCAGTATCGTTCAAGCCTTGGCCCGCGCTCTGAAATGCGGCCTGGTGAGGAGCGACTAGGCGGCGGCACTGGGGTAATCTTGCCCCATGGAGACATTCTTGAGTGCTTTGCAGTGGCCGGCCATGCTTGCCACGTTGATCGCTGCCTGGCTGGTCGCTTCCTCAGGCCAGGTCAAACGCCGCTGGGGATTTTGGTGTTTCATCCTGAGCAACATCCTGTGGGCAGCGTGGGGCTGGCATGACGAGGCGTATGCACTGATTGCCCTGCAGGTGGGACTCTTCCTGATGAATCTCCGGGGCGCCAGCAACAACGAACCACATCCGAAGGATGCGAACTCATAAGCGCGCCGCCGAGACGACGTTCGCTGGATTGCCTGCGGCAAGCGGCTCGTCAATTCACCGTTGAGTGACAGAAATTTCCAAGCTCGCCTCGAAAAGATTGATCGCCATCTATTGCCTAATCGGCCCACCGATTGGCGCGCTGGTCGTGACACTGGCTTCGATCTTTACCCCTCAATCCCCTTGGTCGAATCCGTTCGAGTTGTTCGTCTTCGCACTCCTGCTTTCTTATCCGGTGGGCATCGCTTCCGCACTGGCCGCAGGTGCCACCCACATACTCGTCGCTGCTCGCCTGCGACCGGCGCTAGCGGTTCTGGCCATCTGTATCGCTTCGATATTGGCCATGGCAGTACCCGTTTCCCTTATCGGGCGGCCAGAGGTCATTTTCCGTTCTTGGGTTTATTTTCTGGGTTTCGTCATGCCCCCGCTGCTGAGCGCGCTCATCCTTGCCAGCGCGCTGCTGTATCGACAACGATCCACTGTCCGGACAGCCTAGCCGCGCCCGACTCCGCCATATCGATACAGCCATCCAGACAGTTATCCAATACGGCCGCCTGGCCTGCCGCCAGCATGTCGGTCAACACACCGGCCACACCGCATCATCCCCGACCACGAACAACCTCCGCCCTGGCTGTGGAGCGATCAGCGCGGCACCGGTGAAGGCACCAAACGCAGGCAGCAGACCACTGTGTGCGTCAAAGCTGAAGCACGGCAGGCGAATGCGCTCAAACGCGGGGCCGACCAGTTGCACGGCCGGGTGCAGGTGGCCAGCCAGCGCGTAGTGCCCGGGTTCGAGCAGGCCCGGTTCGTGGCACAGCGCAAAGGGCGGCAGCAGCCACGGCTCCACCACTACGTGAAAACCCAGCGCGTCCGGCGGGTCACCGGCGTGGCGATCATGGTTGCCGCGCACCAGCACGCATTCGAGTAGAGCGTGACGCTGGCGCCAGGCAAGCAGGCTGGCGAGCAGCGCATCGCTGCGGCCATGCCGGGCATGCAGGAAATCACCGAGGAACACCAGCCGCTGCACCGTATGGGATAGCAGCATCTGGTCCAGCCGATCCAGATTGTCGGCGGTGGTGCCGTGCGGTACTGGCTGGCCCAGCGCGCGAAAGGCAGCGGCCTTGCCGAAATGTGCGTCGGCAACCAGCAAGGTGGCCCGGCGCGGCCAGTAGGCGGCGCGCTGCGGTAGCAGGCACAGCGTTTCACCCGCGACCTCCACCTCGACGCCGTGCCCGTAGCGCGTTGACTGTGGCCCGGCATCACCCATCACAACTCGCTCCTCGGTCGACCGGTCTTGCGCTGCCGCAGCCGCCGAGGCGCAGGCGGTGGCGGCGCGGTAAAGCGCACGCTGTCGTGTGGGTCACCGGCACTGCCGCCAGCCGCACGCTCCAGCCCGGCCAGCAGCCGGGCGATGCGGTCAGCCAGTTTCTCGTTGGACAGCTTTTCGCGAAAACGCTCCACCAGTAGCGGAAAGGCAAATGGTGACGCACGCGCCAACGTCACTTGGTGGATGCGTTGCCCGGCGATGTGCTGCAACGCGGCATCCAGCCGCGCCAGATCCAGCTCCTGCCGCAGCACTTCGCGCTCGGCCTGGGCCAGCAGCAGGTTGCCTGGATCGTGCTGGCGGAACACCTGGTAGAACAGGCTGGACGATGCCTGCAGCTGTCGTGCGCTCTTGGGCGCGCCGGGAAAACCCTGGAACACCAGGCCGGAAATCCGTGCAATCTCGCGAAAGCGCCGTTGCGCCAACTCACCCGCATTCAGGCTGGCGAGCACGTCGTGCGCCAGATCATCAGGCGTGAACAAGGCGGCATCGATCAATCCGCCCAACTCGAAACGCGTCGGCGTCAGCAGCTCCAGCCCATAGTCGTTGACGGCGATGGAAAAGGTCATCGGCTGCTGCTGCGCCAGCCGCCATGCGAGCAAGCTGCCCAGCCCCAGGTGTACCGAGCGGCCGGCGAACGGGTAGAGGAAGAGGTGTGTGCCTTCTCGCGACTGCAGCGTTTCCACCAGCAGCGTATCGCGCGTCGGCAGAGCAGACCATTCGAGCTGCACCGCCAGCAATGGGCGCACGCAGCGCATTTCCGGGCTGTCGAATCGGCCCGCGGCTGCTGCCTCGAACTGCGCCAGCATCGCGTCGGCCAGTTCGGACGACAGCGGCAGGCGCCCGCCGTTCCAGCGCGGCACCGCCGGCTGGCTGCCGCTGGCGCGGCGCACATAGGCGGTCATATCGTGCACGCGGACCAGCTCCAGCATCCTGCCGCCGAACAGGAAGCGATCACCCGGCTTGAGCCGCGCGATGAAGCCCTCTTCCACCGTGCCCAGCCGTGCGCCGCCCAGATACTGCACCAACACACTGCTGTCGCTGACGATGGTGCCGATGCTCATGCGATGCCGGCGCGCAACCTGCCGGTCCGGCACGCGCCAGACGCCAGCATCGTCGGGCGCTACCTTGTGGTATTCCGGGTAAGCGGTCAGCGCCTCGCCGCCCTGGCGCACGAAGCCGAGCACCCAGGCCCATTCGGCATCGCTCAGGCTGCGGTAGCTGGGGGCAGTGCGTACCTCGGACAGCAGTTCCGTCGGCACGAAGCCGCCGCCCAGCGCCACGGTGACCACGTGCTGTACCAGCACATCCAATGGTTTATCGGGCGCGGTTCGCCCTTCCATCACGCCGTCGGCGATGGCGCGCTGCGCGGCAGCCGACTCCACCAGCTCCAGGCTGTGCGTGGGCACCAGCGTGATGCGTGAGGGTCGGCCCGGTGCATGACCGGAGCGACCGGCACGTTGCAGCAGCCGTGCCACGCCGCGCGGCGAGCCGATCTGCAGCACGCGCTCCACCGGATGGAAATCCACGCCCAGGTCGAGGCTGGACGTGCACACCACGGCCTTGAGCCTGCCTTCCTTCAACCCGGCCTCCACCCAATCGCGCACCTCGCGGTCGAGCGAGCCGTGATGCAGCGCGATCAAGCCCGCCCAATCCGGCCTGGCCTCCAGGATGGCCTGGTACCAGCGCTCCGTTTGCGAGCGGGTATTGAGGAATACCAGTGAAGTGGCTGCGCGGTCGATTTCCGCGATCACCTGCGGCAGCATGCGCAATCCAAGGTGGCCGGCCCAGGGAAAGCGCTCCAGCGTGAGCGGCAGCAGGGTATCGACCTGCAAAGGTTTGTCGATGCGCCCGCGCACCAGGCGGCCGGGCGCGCCGGCCAGCAACACATCCTGCGCGTGCGGCACATTGCCCAGCGTGGCGGACAGCCCCCACACCTGCAGCGGCGGCTGCCAGCGGCGCAGCCGCGCCAGTGCCAGCTGCACCTGCACGCCGCGCTTGTTGCCGAGCAGCTCGTGCCACTCGTCCACCACCACCAGCCGCACCGATCCGAGCACGGCAGCGGCATCGTTGCGCGCCAGCAGCAGTGTCAGGCTCTCTGGCGTGGTGATCAGTGCGGTGGGCCAGCGGCGCTGCTGCGCGGCACGCACCTTGGCCGCCGTGTCACCCGTGCGTGCGCCCAGCGTCCAGTCCAGCCCAGCTTCCTCCAGCGGCCGGCGCAGCGCTTTTTCGGTATCGCTCGCGAGCGCACGCATCGGCGTCAGCCACAGTACCGTCAGCGGCGGCGCAGCCGGCTTGCGTGCGGTATTGGCCCGCTGTGCGCCGAAGCGCGCCAGCGCGCCCAGCCACACCGCGTAGGTCTTGCCGGAGCCGGTAGTGGCGTGCAGCAGCCCAGACTCACCCTGCGCCAGCGCCTGCCACACCTCCTGCTGGAACGGGAACGGCGTGAGCCCGGCACCGGCCAGCCAGCCGGCTGGGTCGAAGCACTGCGGCAGTTCGGTATTCATGCCGCGCTCCCCGATGCCAGCAACACCCGCAGGCTCTCCAGCGTATCGGCCTCGGCCACCGGTTTATCGTGGCGCCAGCGCAGGATGCGTGGAAAGCGCACCGCAATGCCGCTCTTGTGGCGACCACTGGCTGCAATGCCCTCGAAGCCCAGCTCGAACACCAGCGTCGGCGTCACGCTGCGCACCGGGCCGAATTTTTCCACGGTGGTGCGGCGGACGATGGCATCCACCTGGCGGATCTCGTCGTCAGTGAGGCCCGAGTACGCCTTGGCGAAGGGCACCAGCACGCGGTTTGGCTGGTCGGCGGGCTGGTCCCATACCGCGAAGGTGTAGTCGGTGTAGAGGCTGGCGCGGCGACCATGGCCGGCCTGGGCGTAGATCAACACCGCGTCGACCGAATAGGGATCGATCTTCCATTTCCACCAAGTGCCGACATCCTTGGTGCGGCCAACACCGTACTGCGCGCCGCGCGCCTTCAGCATCATCCCTTCCACGCCGCGCTCGCGCGACGACGCGCGGATCGTCGCGAGCTCGGCCCAATCGGCCGCATCAATCACCGGCGAGACCTGCACCCCGGGTGGACGATGTTCGGCGACCACCTGCTCCAGCAGGGCGCGGCGTGTGCTTTGCGGCTCGGCACGCAGATCGCGGCCCTGCCATTCCAGCAGGTCATAGGCCAGCAGGATCACCGGTGCTTCGGCCAGCAGCTTGCCGCTAAGGTGCTTGCGGCCAATGCGCTGCTGCAGCAGCGCGAAAGGGGCAGCGCGGCCGTGCTGCCACACCAGGATTTCGCCATCAAGCACGGTACCGTCCGGCAGCGTCGTGCCCGCCGCCTGTAGCTCGGGGAAGCGCTCGGTGACAAGCTCCTCGCCGCGCGACCACACCCACACGTTGCCATCCCGCTTCACCAATTGCGCACGGATGCCATCCCACTTCCACTCCACCTGCCAATCTGCCGGGTCGCCGAGCGCCGGCGCCATCGCTTCAACCGGTTGCTGCCATGGGTGGGCGAGAAAGAATGGGTAGGGCTGGCCCCCGCGCTGCGCAGTGCCATCGGCCGCCAGCTCGCCCGGCGCGATCAAGGCGAGATAGGCGTCGGCATCCGGCAATGCGCGGCCATTCATTGCCGCCTGCGCGGTGTAGCCCACCAGCCGCTGCGCGAGGAGCTTGGCATCGACGCCACTCACCGCCGCCAGCGCGCGGGTCACCGCCAGTCGCGATACGCCGATGCGCAGGCTGCCGGTGATGAGCTTGATGCCGACGAAGCGCTCCCAGCGGTTCTGGCTGCGCCACATGCGCTGCAGCGCGGCGATCTGCGCCTCTGCCAGTTCGCCACGCAGCGGCAGCAAGGTGCCCGCCACCCAATCGGCCAGATGCGTATCGGTGTCGCCCTGGGGTTCAGGCAACACCAGCGAGATGGTCTCGGCGAGATCGCCCACCGCGTCGTAGCACTCATCGAACAGCCATTCCGGCAGCGCGGCCGCCTTGCGTGCGGCCAGCCGCAACACCTTCACCGGCACGATCTGCCGCGGCTTGCCGCCCGCCAGGAAATACACTGCCCATGCCGCATCGGCCGCCGGTGCGGCCTGAAAGTAGGCAATCAGCGCGGCAAGCCTGGCGTTGGTCGCCGTCAGCGCATCGAGCTCGGCGTAGAGCGCGGCAAATTGCTTCATGTGCCGGCCTCGTGGCGGGGCGCAACTTGCTGGTTGGCGGGTGCGGCCTCAGGAACAGGACTGCCTTCGTCCTCGTCGCCGTATTGCGTCCTGAAGGTATGGGCATCGATGCCATGCTCGGTCAGCCAGCGCGTCAGCACGCCGGTCTGGCCATGCGTCACGTACACCTGCTGTGCGCCGGTCTCGCCAATGGCCCACAACAAGCCAGGCCAATCCGCGTGGTCGGACATCACAAAGCCGCGTTCGACGCCGCGCCGCCGCCGCGCGCCGCGCAACAGCATCCAGCCGCTGGCAAAGGCATCGGCGTAGTCGCCAAAGCGCCGCATCCAGGTCGAACCGCTGGCCGACGGCGGCGCCAGCACCAGCGCGCCGGCATAGGCGGATTTATCCGCACCGCGTAGCGCGATGTCGGCCACGCGCTGGGTATCAGGCAGCATCACGCCACTGTCGCGATATGCCGCATTCAACGGCTCCACTGCGCCATGCACCAGCAAGGGCCCGATACTGGCGTCGACCCCGCTCAATATCCGTTGCGCCTTGCCGAAGGCATAGCAGAACAGCACCGACACGCGCCCGGCCGCCGCATTGGTGCGCCACCAGTGGTTGATCTCGGCAAACAGCTCGGATGCAGGCTGCCAGCGGTACACCGGCAGGCCAAAGGTCGATTCGGTGATGAAGGTGTCGCAGCGCACCGGCTCGAACGGCGCGCAGGTCGGGTCAGGCTCGACCTTGTAGTCCCCCGAGGCCACCCAGACTTCGCCACCGACCTCGATGCGCACCTGCGCCGAACCGAGCACATGGCCGGCCGGATGCAGGCTGATCGTCACGCCGTTGTGCGTGACTGGCTCACCATAATCGAGCGTCTGCAACGGGATATCGCCCAGCCGTTGCCGCAGCACCCGCTCGCCCGCCGTGGTCGCCAGGTAGTGGCCGTTGCCGATGCCGGCATGATCGGAATGCGCATGCGTGATCACCGCGCGCGGCACCGGGCGCCAGGGGTCGATGTAAAAGTCGCCCACGGGGCAATACAGCCCTTTGGGCCGGGCAACGATCAGCGGAGGGCGGGCAGAGGCAATCGGCATGCGACATCCTGGGCGCCACGGCCGGGCTTGGCCGGTGGCCTGGATGCATCATCGCCATACATGGCCGACATCGCTGTCGGCCAAACACCGATTCGATTGCCGGATTTGAATGAGCTTGCCGCCTGGTAGATCAACAACGCTGCTCGCACCGCCACCCGCTCACAAGCCATCCCACGGAGCCCAAGCCCGCTCGTCACCCCAATTGGAGGAATGCCGACGGAAAGCGCTGTCAAGGCATAGGCTGCTCAGTGACTCGCACCGCCAATGACGCTGCGATTCAACTTGGGAAGCACGCAGCGAGGCTTTCCTGGGCAGGCGGCTGGGCGTAGGGGCGCCGGGCTGCATGATCACATCGCGGCGCGTTGCCAGTTGCTGGTACACGCCGCCGAGCGACAACGGGGCCGCTCATGTCTCGGAGCGATATCCGTGGGCCCTCAAGAGCTGCTTGTGTTGCTGGAGCAATGCCAGACGTTGTTCTCGCGCCTGTCCACCCCCGCCACCCTCACCGCCGATGTCGCATGGTTCTGCAGCGTGCTGAGCCACGATCCGCCGGTCTATCTGTACTGCCTGCCCGAGCCCTGGAGCAGGCTCGATTGCTGCAGCCGAAACGTCGGCGAATTCATCAAGGCCAGGGGTGGCAGGATGTTGTGCGGCTATCGCGTCCTGTTGAACGAGCGTGTGTATCTCGAAGGCATCCGCCATGCGATCTGGACCGATGGCACTGAGATGCGCGACGTGTCATTCCTGGAGACAGGCGAGCCCCGGATCCTGTTCGTACCAGACAGCTGCGCGTTCGACGCCGTACGACGCCGGGTTCGCTTTGCGCAACAGGCCGCGGACAAAGCCCTGCTGGAGCAATACGAAGCACTGGAGTATCTATTGCCGCAAGCCACGGTCAGCGACGACGTGGCCTGGCACAGTATGCAGACCTATGCGCAATGGCAGGCCAGCCGTCACAAGCCAAGCCCTTTCCACCGCTAGCGCCGAAGAGACGGCGCGGCCAGTGAGGTCGTCAATGGCGCCACAGGCGGTCCGACCCTCTTGCTCGCGCCGCATTGGCGCGTCAATCCAAGCGCCCCACGAATCAAGCCAATCCGAGGCAATCCAATCGGCCTTCCGCAAAATCCACCGGAAGGCCGGCAAAGCCCGGGCCCTTGCGACGATCTCCGATTGCCTCGATCCGCTTCAGAGCTGCGGCGGCACCTGGCTCATGTCCATGTACGCCAGTTCCCAGATGTGGCCATCGAGATCCTCGAAGGCGTGGCCGTACATGAAGCCATAATCCTGCGGCGGGCGCGGAATCTTGCCGCCGGCCGCCACCGCCTTGGCCACGAGGGCATCCACTTCCGAGCGGCTGTCGCACGACAGGCAGACCAGCACCTCGGTGGCGCTGTGCGCATCGACCAGCTTCTTGGCGGTGAAGGTCTTGAAGAATTCCTCGACCAGCAACATCACGTAGATATCGTTGGAGACCACCATGCAGGCGGCCTGCTCGTTGGTGAACTGCGCGTTGTACTCGAAGCCGAGCGCAGCGAAGAATTCCTTGGTGCGCGGCAGGTCGCGTACCGGCAAGTTGACGAAGATCTGGCGGGACATGGCAATGCTCCTCTGAGTGGTGGGCATGGCATTAATTAACCATTAGGTTAAATTAAAGAGCTTTGGTGAGGCTGTCAACCACGTCAGCACCATAAAAGCTTCCGTCTGCCGCCGCCCGGCGGATCACGGTCATTGCCCACAGCGTCTAAGCTGATGGGCATGAACGGCGCAACAGCCACTGGGAGGCTCCATGAACCATGACTCGGTGATCGACTACGTCGAACTGCCGGCCCGCGATCTCGCGGCGATCGAGGACTTCTACAACACCGTGTTCGGCTGGACCTTCACCGATTACGGGCCGGACTACTGCTCGTTCAGCGATGGCCGGCTCGCCGGCGGCTTCTACCGTGCCGATGCAACCAGCAGTACCCGCCAGGGCGCCGCGCTGGTGGTCCTGTATACCGAGGAGCTGGAGGATGCCCATCAGCGGGTGCAGGCCGCAGGCGGGCAGATCGTGCGCGACATCTTCGGTTTTCCCGGCGGGCGGCGCTTCCATTTTGCCGACCCCAATGGCAACGAACTGGCGGTGTGGTCTCCCGTCTAACCATCAAGCAAAAAGCCGGCTTGCGCCGGCTTTTTGTTGTGCTGCATGCAGTCAGTCCACCAGGCCTTCGAACAGCTTGGTCGACAGATAGCGTTCGCCGAACGACGGAATGATCACGGCGATCAGCTTGCCGGCATTTTCCGGACGGCGGGCCACCTGCAATGCGGCCCAGGTGGCAGCGCCGGACGAGATGCCGCACAGGATGCCTTCCTGCGTTGCCATCGCGCGGGCCGTGGTAAAGGCATCGTCGTTGCTCACGCGGATCACCTCGTCGTAGGCGCCGGTGTTGAGCACGCCCGGCACAAAGCCGGCGCCGATGCCCTGGATCGGATGCGGGCCCTTCTGGCCACCGGACAACACCGGGCTGGCATCGGGCTCGACCGCAATCGCCTGGAACGATGACTTGCGTGCCTTGAGCACCTCGGCCACGCCGGTGATCGTGCCGCCGGTGCCAACCCCAGAGATCAGGATGTCGATCTGGCCATCGGTATCGTTCCACAGCTCCTCGGCGGTGGTCTTGCGGTGGATTTCCGGATTGGCCGGGTTCTCGAACTGCTGTGGCATGAAGTGATTGGCATTGGCCTCGACGATCGCCTTGGCCTTGGCGATCGCACCGCCCATGCCTTCCGGCCCCGGCGTCAGCACCAGTTCAGCGCCGTAGCCGCGCAGCAGCGCGCGGCGTTCCTTCGACATGGTCTCCGGCATGGTCAGGATCAGCTTGTAGCCACGCGCCGCACACACCATCGCCAGGCCGATGCCGGTGTTGCCCGAGGTCGGCTCGACAATGGTGGTGTCGGCGTTGATCACGCCGGCTGCCTCGGCAGCATCGACCATGGCCACGGCGATGCGGTCCTTCACCGAATGACTGGGGTTCATGTACTCGAGCTTGGCCACCACGGTGGCGCCAACGCCAGCAGTGACGCGGTTGAGCTTGACGAGGGGCGTGTTGCCGATCAGGGCGGTGACATCGTTGGCAATCTTCATGGCGAGATTCCGTGTGGGGTTGGAAGCGACGAGAAAGATTGTAGCGCTGCCTGCCCGACTCCGGGTCCCGCACCATGCCGTCGGGGGTATCCGCTGCGCCGTGAGGCAGGCCGATACCGCATCCCGCTTGCGACCAGTGGCAGAACCCTGGTCCGGCCTGCGGTACCCAACCCTGCATGCCGGCGCGTCTGCATGTTTGGCCACCCGCCATCGCGGCCCAGGCACAGCGACAAGCACGGCGGTGAGGACCTAAAATCGATCGCTATATCACACAGAAGCAAACGCCATGAAGATCTACAAGGTTGGCGGCGCCGTGCGCGACCGTCTGCTGGGCCTGCCGGTGAAGGACACCGACTGGGTGGTGGTCGGCGCCACTGCCGCCGAGATGGAAAGCCAGGGCTACAAGCCGGTCGGCAAGGACTTCCCAGTGTTCCTGCACCCCAAGACCCACGAGGAATACGCGCTGGCCCGCACCGAGCGCAAGAGCGGCCGTGGCTATAAAGGCTTCACCGTGTTCACCGACCCGGCCGTGACGCTGGAAGACGACCTGGCGCGGCGCGATCTGACCATCAACGCGATGGCCGAGGATGAAGCCGGCGACGTGATCGACCCCTACGACGGCCAGGCCGACATCGCCGCGCGTCTGCTGCGCCATGTGTCGCCGGCCTTCGTCGAGGATCCCGTGCGGGTGCTGCGGCTGGCGCGCTTTGCCGCGCGCTTCGGCTTCGATGTGGCGGACGAGACGCTGGACCTGATGCGGCAGATGGTCGCCGATGGCGAAGTCGACCACCTGGTGCCGGAACGGGTGTGGCAGGAGCTGGCACGCGGCCTGATGGCCGAGCAGCCGAGTCGCATGTTCACCGTGCTGCGCGCGTGTGGCGCGCTGGCGCGCATCGCACCCGAGGTCGATGCGTTGTGGGGCGTGCCGCAACGTGCCGACTACCACCCGGAAGTCGATACCGGCGTGCACGTGATGCTGGTGCTCGATTACGCCGCTCGCCAAGGCTGGCCGCTGGCCACTCGCTACGCCGCGTTGTGCCACGATCTCGGCAAGGCGGTGACGCCCGCCGACGTGTTGCCGCGCCACATCGGCCATGAGGCTGCCGGCGTGCCGCTGGTCGAGGCGCTGTCGCAGCGGTTGCGCGCCCCGGCCGAATGCCGCGATCTCGCCCTGCTCACCTGTCGCGAACACCTGCTGGTGCACCGCGCGCTGGAGCTCAAGCCCGGCACGGTGCTGGAGTTGTTCCAGCGCGGCGATGCGCTCCGCAAGCCCGAGCGCTTCGGCCAGTTCCTCGATGCCTGCCTTGCCGACGCCCGCGGTCGCACCGGCTTCGAGCACAGCGACTACCCACAGGTGGCTTACCTGCGCCGGCTACTCAACGCAGCACGCGCTGTGGACGCCGGTGCCATCGCTGGGGAGTGCACGGACAAGGCACGTATCCCCGAACGGGTGGCCGAGGCGCGGCGCCAAGCCATCGCCCAGGCCATGGCATAAAAAAAGCCCGCCTTGCGGCGGGCCGAGTGACAAGGTGAAGCGGCGGTCAGATCAGTACGGCCACTTCCAGTTTTTCACTTCCGGCAGGTCGTCGCCGACTTCGGCGATGTACTGCTCGTGCTCAACCAGCTTGTCGACGAACTTCTGCCGCACATGGGCGCCGATCTTGGCAAGCTTGGGCACGCGGTCGATCACGTCGATGGCCAGGTTGAAGCGGTCGAGCTGGTTGACCACCACCATGTCGAACGGTGTCGAGGTGGAGCCTTCCTCGATGTAGCCACGCGCATGGATGTTGCTGTGGCCATTGCGACGATAGGTCATGCGGTGGATCAGCCACGGGTAGCCGTGGAACGCGAACATGATCGGCTTGTCGGCAGTGAAGATCGAATCGAACTCGCGATCAGACAGGCCGTGCGGGTGCTCTTCCTCCGGCTGCAGCGTCATCAGGTCGACCACGTTGACGAAGCGGATCTTCAAATCCGGGAAGTGCTGGCGCAACAGGTCGGTCGCGGCCAGTGCTTCCATGGTCGGGATTTCACCGGCGCAGGCCATCACCACATCCGGCTCGCCATCCTGGTCATTGGACGCCCAGTCCCAGATCCCCACCCCCTTGGTGCAGTGCTTGATCGCCTGATCCATGGTCAAGTACTGCAGCGCAGGCTGCTTGCCGGCCACCACCACGTTCACGTAGTGACGCGAGCGCAGGCAGTGATCGGTGACGGACAGCAGGGTATTGGCATCTGGCGGCAGATAGACGCGGATCACCTCGGCCTTCTTGTTCACCACGTGGTCGATGAAACCTGGATCCTGGTGCGAGAAGCCGTTGTGATCCTGACGCCACACGTGGCTGGTCAGCAGGTAGTTCAAGCTCGGCAACGGCTTGCGCCAGTTGATGTGCTTGGTGGTCTTCAGCCACTTGGCGTGCTGGTTGAACATCGAGTCGATCACGTGAATGAACGCCTCGTAGCAGCTGAAGAAGCCGTGGCGGCCGGTCAGGTTATAGGCCTCGAGCCAGCCCTGGCAGGTGTGCTCGGAGAGGATTTCCATCACGCGGCCATCTTGCGCCAGGTGATCGTTGGCCTTGTCTTCCTTGAAGTAATCGGCGAACCAGGTTTTGCCCGACACTTCGAACACGTTGTTCCAGCGGTTGGATGCAGTCTCGTCCGGGCCGAAGATGCGGAAGTTCTGCTCAGCCTTGTTGTTGTCCATCACGTCGCGCAGGAACTTGCCCATCTCGCGGGTGGCTTCGGCGTTCTCGGTCCCCGGCTTGGCGAACTTCACCTCGTACTTGCGGAAGTCCGGCATGCGCAGGTCCTTGCTGGCCTGGCCATGTACCACCGGGTTGCTGCCCATCCGATGGATGCCGGTCGGCGCGATGGCGGCCAGCTCGGCACGGAAGGCACCACCTTGGTCGAACAGCGTTTCCGGCTCGTAGCTCTTCATCCACTTTTCCAGGTTCTTGACGTTTTCCTTGTCCATATCGGAGAACGGTACCTGGTGGCTACGCCAGTAATCCTCGACCTTGAGGCCCTTGATTTCCTTCGGCCCGGTCCAGCCCTTGGGCGTGCGCATCACGATCATCGGCCATTGCGGGCGCTCAATCGGCTTGCCGGCAGCCTGCTGTTCCTTGGCCTTGGCCCGAATAGCGGTGAGTTCATCCATCACGGCGTCGAGCGTGCTGGCCATTTCCTGGTGGATGTCGTTGAACGATTCGGGCTTGTCGTTGAAGGTTTCCTTCTTCAGCTCGACAAAGTGCGGCTTGTAGCCATAGCCCTCGAACAGCTTGGTCACCTCATCCTTGGAGAGGCGCGCCAGCAAGGTCGGGTTGGCGATCTTGTAGCCGTTCAAGTGCAGGATGGGGATGACGAAGCCGTCGTTCACCGGGTGCAGGTATTTGTTCGAGTGCCAGCTGGTGGCGAGCGGGCCGGTTTCGGCTTCGCCATCGCCGACCACGGCGAGCACCACCTGGTCCGGATTATCGAAGGCCGCGCCAAAGGCGTGCGACAGCGAATAACCGAGTTCACCGCCTTCGTGCATCGAGCCCGGGGTTTCCGGTGCCACGTGCGACGGGATGCCACGCGGGAAGGAAAACTGCTTGAACAGGCGCTGCATGCCTGCTTCGGAACGATCGATGCTCGGATAGAACTCTTCGTAGCTGCCTTCCAGCCAGGTATTGGCGACCAGACCCGGACCGCCATGGCCAGGGCCGGCGATGTAGATCATGTTGAGGTCGCGTTCCTTGATCAGGCGGTTGGCGTGCACGTAGACGAAATTCAAACCCGGTGTGGTGCCCCAGTGGCCCAGCAGACGCGGCTTCACGTGTTCGCGCTTGAGGGGTTCCCTCAGCAGCGGATTGTTCAGCAGGTAGATCTGGCCGACGGACAGGTAGTTGGCCGCCATCCAGTACTTGTGCATCTTCTCCAGCAAGTCTTTGTTCAGCGCTTTTTTAGCCACGGTACACCTCGTTAGCGGTTTGTGATGGATTGGGCGGGTTCGCCGCCTCGTTAGGATTGCAGTCTATGCCGTTCAGGTTTCAGCGAACTGATGCAGGTCAAAGCCCGAGGAGTGGCACGGGCTGATGTGAGTAATCACTAAAGCTGATATTCAAGGACGAAGCAAGTTCCGGGCTAGTAGGAAGTATCCAGATGACAAGGAAAAGAAGCCCGGCGTGAGCCGGGCTTGCTATATCGCGCCAGCACAGCTTTGCTGCGCCTACACGTGGAAGAACACCAGCGTGACGATCACGAACAGCGGCAACAGGATCAATGCGGACCACGCCATGTAGCCGAAGAAGCTCGGCATCTTCACGCCGCGGTCTTCCGCCACCGCCTTGACCATGAAGTTGGGCGCATTGCCGATGTAGCTCATCGCGCCCATGAACACCGCGCCTGCCGAGATCGCGAGCAAGGTACTCGCCATATCGGTCATCAGATGCGCTGCATCGCCATGCGCCAGATTGAAGAACACGAGATAAGTCGGCGCGTTGTCGAGGAAGGCCGACAGCGCCCCGGTCATCCAGAAGAACATGAAATCGCGCGGCGCCCCCGAGGCATCGAATACCGTGCGCACCAGCGGCGCCAGCTGCCCCGCCTCGCCCGCGCGCAGGATGGCAATGGCGGGCGCCATCACGATGAAGATGGCAGCGAACAGCTTGCCCACCTCCTGCATCGGGAACCAGTTGAAATCGTTGCCGGCGCGCACCTGCTTGGGCGTGAACTTGAGTGAGGCCAGCGCCAGCACGATCAGCACCACATCGCGCACCAGATCCTGCAGCGATAGCGACGCCCCTGCGAATTCGAACTCGATGCCTGGCTTCCACACGCCGGACATCACCACCGCCGCCACCACGCCGACGATCAGCGCGAAGTTGAACGTGCCAAACAGCTTGATGCCCTCGGTATCCGGCGTCTTATCCACCGGAAGCACGCCTTCCTTGGTGAAGTAGTGACGATCGATGACATAGAACAGTGCCAGCAGGATGGCGACACACAACAGCACCGGCAGCAGCATGTGCTCCAAGGTCCAGAAGAAGCTCACGCCCTTGAGAAAGCCGAGGAACAGCGGCGGATCGCCGATCGGAGTCAAGCCGCCGCCGATGTTGGCCACCAGGAAGATGAAGAACACCACCACGTGCACGTTGTGCTGGCGATTGTCGTTGGCCTTGAGCAGCGGCCGGATCAGCAGCATTGCTGCGCCGGTGGTCCCCATGATGGAAGCCAGCAGCGAACCCAGCGCCAGGATGCCGGTATTGAGCGCCGGCGAACCGTGCAGGTTGCCCCATACCAGGATGCCGCCAGAAATGGTGTAGAGCGCGAACAGCAGGATGATGAAGGGGATGAACTCGTCGACGAGGGCGTGCGCCACCACCCCGCCGGCCACGCCCGGCCCGAACGCCAGCGCGCACGGGATAAGGAACGCCGCAGACCAGAAGGCTGCCACCTTGCCAAAATGGGCATGCCAGAAATGCGGCGCCAGCAGCGGAAACAGCGCGATCGACAGGAGAATGCCGGCAAAGGGCAGCGCCCACTGCAGGGAGAGCTGGCTGCCGTCAAGCTGCGCGGCCTGCCCCAGCATGGGAACGAGGCCGAGCAACAGCGGGGTCAGTTTGTTCATGCGAAGGCCCATCGCAAGAGTGGTGGGATGGCCGCCATCGGCGGCCGGCGATCATTGGGTGCCGCGCTGGATGAACTCGATCTTGTAGCCGTCCGGATCCTCGACGAAGGCGATCACCGTGGTGCCATGCTTCATCGGCCCGGCCTCGCGCGTCACCTTGCCGCCCTTGGCGCGCACCGCGTCACAGGTCGCATACGCATCCTGCACCTCCAGCGCGATATGACCATAGCCGGTGCCGAGCTCGTAGCGGTCGGAATCCCAGTTATGGGTGAGCTCGAGCACCGCCGTTTCCGATTCCTCGCCATAGCCGACGAAGGCCAGCGTGAAGCGCCCATCCGGGTAGTCCTTGCGCCGCAACAGCTTCATGCCGAGCACCTCGGTATAGAAGGCGAGCGAGCGCTCCAGGTTGCCTACCCGCAGCATGGTGTGAAGGATGCGCATCTGTGTTTTCCTTGGCCAACAAAGCCCCGAGTGTAACCCGCAGCCGGCAGCACCCGGCATCGGGGACAGCCCGCCTCCCAGCCCGGCCAACTATTTTACAGCGGAGTGTTGACACCTATCCGGGGCCGGGCTACTATTCGGCCCTCTTCGGGTTGTTAGCTCAGTTGGTAGAGCAGCGGACTCTTAATCCGTAGGTCCACAGTTCGAGCCTGTGACAACCCACCAATACGAGAAACCGGCCACAAGCCGGTTTTTCATTAGTAGTACCAAGTGCCGAGATTCCGGTCTTTGCACGGGTCGTTAGCTCAGTTGGTAGAGCAGCGGACTTTTAATCCGTTGGTCGCAGGTTCGAGTCCCGCACGACCCACCAGACACGAAGCCCAGCCGCAAGGCTGGGCTTTTTGCCATCCAGCGCCGCCATGCCCGCCCACCGTTATCTCGCCGCCTACCCATCCCACCTCGTCGAACGCGTGACCGCGTTGCTCGACGAAGGCCGGCTCGGCACGTGGCTACAGCAACGCTATCCGGATGCCAACCCGGTGCAATCGGATGCTGCGCTGTACGACTACGTGCAGGCGCGCAAGCAGCGCTTTCTGCGCAACGCGCCACCGCCTTCCAAGGTGCTGTACGACAACCAGCTCGACTTGGTCAGCGGCACACTCGGCAGCAACACCTTCGCCAGCCGGGTGCAAGGCGGCAAGCTCAAGCGTAAGAACGAGATCCGCATCGCCGCGCTGTTCCGCGCGCTGCCACCGCAATTTCTCGCGATGATCGTGGCGCACGAACTGGCACACCTGAAGGAGAAGGACCACAACAAGGCCTTCTACCAGCTGTGCTGCCATATGGAGCCGGATTACCACCAGCTGGAATTCGACCTGCGGGTGTGGCTCACTTGGCAGGAGCACGCGACGGGCTGACCGCCATCAGCGCTCGAACGGGTAGACGAGGCCCAGCCCTGCACGGGCCGTGTCGAGCAGGGCTATCATCGCGCGGCTTTGCGCGTGGCTGAGCAGGGGGCTCTCCGTGGCATCCGCACGCAGCAGCTCGCAGAAGTGCGCTGATTCGTAATTGAGGCCGCTGCCGACGGCGGGCGCATCGATCTCGACCCGGCGGCCATCGGTGTAGGCAATGGTTGCACGCAGCGGGCTCCACCACTTCTCGTGGATCAGCACATGGCCAACCTCGCCCGCCAGCATCGCATCGCCCGCGCCGGACACATCCATGCCGCAATAGATCTGCGACACGCCACGCTCGTGCTGCGCGTTCACCGCCGCGAACAGATCCACGCCGCTGCCCGAGAGCCGCCCCAGTGTCTGCGCTTCGCGCATCGCACCGAGGTAGCGCGTGGCGAGGAAAGCACCATAGATGCCGATGTCGAGCAGGCTGCCGCCAGCCATCGTCGGGTCGAACAGTGCATGCCCTGCCGGCACGGTGGGATTGGCGAAGCCGGCGCGCACGTAGCGGATGGCTCCGATGGGATCGCGCCCCAGATGTTCGTCGAGCTTCTGGAACAGCGGATAGAACGGCGGCTTCATCGCCTCCATGAAAAGCCGCCCGGTTTTCTGCGCCACCGCCAGCACCGTTTCCAGTTCGGCCAGCGACACGGCTGCGGGCTTCTCGCACAGCACGGCGTGACCGGCCTGCATCGCGGCGATGCTGTAGGTCGCGTGGCTGGTGTGTGGGGTGCCAATGTAGACGGCATCGATCTCGCTGGCGAGCAGCGCCTCGACGCTATCGCAGGCAACGGCACCGAAGTCGCCGGCAAAGGCCCGCGCCTTGTCGGGACCACGACTCCACACCGCCGCAAGCCGGGCGCCGGGCACGCAGGCCAGGCCCTGCGCAAAGCGCCGGGCGATGCCGCCGGTGCCGATGATGCCAAAGCGGATGGTGCGCATGCTGCCTCTCCCGGTTGGAATGCGCGATTGTCATCGCCACCGGCGCATCGCCGCCATCAGGCAAGTACCGGATGGGGCCGTTGGAAACGACAAGGCCGCCCGCAGGCGGCCGGTCCGGCACAGTCAGGCCCGCTCGAAGCGCTCCAGCGCCAGGCTGCCGAGCAGGTTGGGCAGAAACTCGATCTTCTCGCCCTGGTGCAGCACCACGCGGCCGGTCGACCACATGCCAAGCTTCTTCAGCAGGCGCTCGAAGTCGTAGACCGTGCACAGGTGGATGTTGGGCGTGTTGTACCACTCGTAGGGAATGGTCTCGGATACCGGCATGCGCCCCAGCAGCAGCTGCCAGCGGTTTTCCCAATAGCCGAAGTTGGGGAAGGTGACGATGCCGGTGCGGCCGACGCGCAGCATCTCGGTGAGAATGCCCTCGATGTTGTGCATCGCTTGCAGTGTGAGCGACAGCACGACGAAATCGAACGCCTTGTCCTCGAAGGTGGACAGCCCCGCTTCCAGATCGCTCTGGATCACGCTCACACCACGCTCGACGCAGGCTGTGACGCCAGCGACGTCGATCTCGACGCCATAGCCACGGCTATCCTTGTTGGCAGCGAGCCAGGCCAGCAGCGCGCCGTCGCCACAGCCAAGGTCGAGCACCGAAGCGCCCGGCGTGATCCAGTCGGCGATATGGCGCAGGTCGGGACGAAGGGCATGGGCGTTCATGCGTTCACCTCGTGCGCAATGTTGTTGAGGTAACCCCGCATGATGGCGTGATACGGCGCATCCTCCATCAGGAAGGCATCGTGGCCATGCTTGGAATCGATCTCGGCATAGCTCACCTGCTTTCTGGCATCGAGCAGCGCCTTGACGATCTCGCGCGAACGCGCCGGCGAGAAGCGCCAGTCACTGGTGAACGACACCACCAGAAATTTGGCCTGCACTTCGGCCAACGCCTTCACCAGATTGCCGTCGTAATGCCGCGCCGGATCGAAATAGTCGAGCGCCTTGGTCATCAGCAGATAGGTGTTGGCATCAAAATAATCGGAGAACTTGTCGCCCTGATAGCGCAGGTAGGATTCGATCTCGAACTCCACGTCGAAGCCGTACTTGTACTCGCCGCTACGCAATAGCCGGCCGAATTTCTCGCCCATGCCGTCGTCGGACAGATAGGTGATGTGGCCCAGCATGCGCGCCAACCGCAGGCCGCGACGCGGCAGCGTGTCGTGCTGGTAGAAATCGCCACCATGGAAATCCGGGTCGGTCAGGATGGCCTGGCGCGCGACATCGTTGAAGGCGATGTTCTGCGCGGTGAGCTTGGGCGCCGAGGCGATCACCAGCGCGTGGCGCACCCGCTCCGGATGGCTGATGGTCCAGCGCAGTGCCTGCATGCCGCCGAGGCTGCCGCCGATGATGGCCGCGAATTGCCGGATGCCGAGCCTGTCTGCCAGCCGTGCCTGTGTTTCCACCCAATCTCGCACCAGTACCAGCGGGAAAGTCGAACCATAGGGCTTGCCGGTGGCCGGATCGATGCTCGACGGCCCGGTCGAACCATGACAGCCACCCAGGTTGTTGAGTCCGATGACGAAGAAGCGATCGGTATCGATCGGCTTGCCCGGCCCGATCATGTTGTCCCACCAACCGGCGCTCTTGTCGCTCTCGGCATAACGCCCGGCGACATGATGATTGCCCGACAGGGCGTGGCAGATCAGGATGGCATTGGACTTGTCGGCATTCAGCTGGCCATAGGTTTCATAAACCAGCTCGTAGTGCGGCAGCGTGGCGCCGGACGACAGGGTGATCGGGGTATCGAACACCGCCTTCTGGGCAGTGACGAGACCAATGGAGCGAGGTTCAGTCATCGTGGTCGGGCGATTCAGGGAGGGTTTGCAGCAAGTCTTCGACTGCCGCCAGCACTGGTTCCAGCGGGATATCGCGGATGGCACGGGTCGGTGGCATCACCATGCGGTACGGCACCTGCCAAGGGTACCAGCGTGCGGTCTTGTCTTCACGATTCTCGAACAAGGCAACGATGGGCTTGCCGAGCGCCGCCGCCAGATGCAGCGCTCCGCCATCACTGCATAGCACCAGATCAGCGCAGGCGAGTGCAGCGATCAGCTCGGCGAGTTCGCCTGTCGGTGCAGGCAGCAACCAGCCGGCCGAGGCCGCCAGCAGGCGCCCGGCCAGCGCATCGTCGCCCGGGTGGCGCGGATCGCTCTCCGCCCCCGGCGACCAGAGCAACAGCATCGTCAGGTCCGGATGCCGTTGCGCCAGTGTGGTGATCAGCGCGACGAAATGCGCCTCCGGCCAACGCCGATCGGCTTCACGCGCGCTGACATGCAACGCGAGCACCCGGCCCTTGCTCGGCAATCTTTCCTGCATGGCCGCGAGCCGGCCTGGGTCGGGATAGACCCGCAGCGGACCTGGCTCCCCGTCAATGCCCAGCGGCGCCAACAGGCGGAAACAGTCGAGCGTCTCGTGCACCGGTGTGCGGACATAGTCGATCGGATGGGTGACGCCAGGCGGCACCGGCTGCCCTTGCGCTACAAAGGCCACGATCTGCCGAGCCCCAACCCAGCGTGCGAACTTGATCGCATGCACATGCAACCCACTGCCAACTGCGATGGCCCAGTCGAAACGCTGTCGGCGCAAGGCGAGCACCAAGCGCAACGTGCGCCAGTACACGCCCCAGCGCGATTGCCTAGGTTCACGATGCTTGGCCTTCTCGTAGGCATAGACCGCGTCGATCGCCGGATTGCCCGCCAGCACGCCGGCGTTGTAGCTGTTGGCCAGCACCGTGATCCTGGCTTGTGGGTAGCGCGCGCGGATGGCGACGATCAACGGCGTGGAGCAGACCAGATCGCCGATGTTGTCACGACGGATCAGCAGGATGTTCATGCCCGGACCGGCTCACGCGCCCGGGCCAGCAGAAAGCCCGCCCACAGGCAGAAATAGATGGCGAGGCCGTCGCGGATGAAATCGTCGGTCAGGCTCTTGGCAAGCAATGCGACCACCAGCGCCATCCCCGCCGCCGCCAAAGCCTGCTGTTCATGGCGGCGCCGCCAGAACGCCCGCAACAGCGCGGCGAAGAACCAAACCAGCAGGGCCAGCCCAACCACGCCGGTCTGCAGCGCGGTATTGATCAGGACGTTGTGGGCGTGCACGCCGGTCAATCGATCATTGATGATGGGATCGGTCACTCTGGCGCTGCGCAGGAACTCGCCAGGCACTGCCTGACCGTAGCCCAAGCCAATCCATGGCGCATGCGCGACTTGGCTCGACCAAGCGCGCCACACCTGCGGGCGGGGGTCGCGTTCGGCCATTTGCTGCAGACTATGCATGGCCGACTCCAGTACATCTCCCTGCTGCGCCAGTGACAGCCGCGACTGGTTGACCCCGGCGAGGGCAAACAGCAGGCCGGCCAGCACAACGCCGCCGAGCAGCCATCCATGCGCGCGGCGCAAGTTCAACCGGGGCAGGAACAGTACCGCGAGGGTGAGCGCCGCCGCCAGCCAGAACACGCGGTTCAGTGTCGCTGCGCCGACAATCAGGCACGCCGCAATGCCGAGCCAACCAGCCAGCTGCAGCCTTCTGCCGACGGACAGGGTCGCCAAGCCGCATAGTGGCAGCATCAGCACCGCATAGGTGCTGGCCAGACCAACGCCGGGGTAGTGGTACAGCCAGGCCGGTATCGGTAGATCCGGCTGTAACAACCGGAAGCCGAACAACGACATCAGCAGCAGGATGACCACGCTCAACGCCAGCGCTATGAACATCCGCATGCGGGCGGCCCGGCCCGCGCTCAGGTGATAGGCCGTGTAGAACGCCAGCAGGGATGCCAAGGCAGTGCCCCACCATGCGCTCAGCGTTTCCCGCGGGTAAATGGACCAGGTGGCCGAGAGCAGCGCCCAGCCGCTCCAAGCGAGGAACGGCAGCGCGATTGGCCAGTCCCTCGGTCGATGGCGCCAGCAGTACAGCCCGCCCAGCAGCAACATGGCGGCACTGAGCACGTGCCGCAACGCTACCGTATGCGCGAACGGCAGTGCGAACACCAGTAACGGCAGCACCCAGCCGCCCCAGCGGGCGGAGACCTTGTCCAACAGCTTCATGCTTCAGCCTCGTCGATCAATTGATCGGCCCGTATCAATACCGTCGCGACGTCGATGCTGCGCATGCACAGTGCGTGCTCACCATCCCAATTCAGGCATTGGGTAGGGCCACGGCCGCAACGGCGCAGCCAGTCGCGCTGGCGTCGAAACAGCACCTGCTGGTTGCGACAGGGCATATCGGTGTGCTGCAGCGCTTGGCCGGGGCTCTGCCGCCAGAATTCGCCACCGCCGCTCGCCTCTGGCGAACCAGGCCCGAACAGCGTCAGCGTGGGCACGCCCACGATACGCCCGAGATGGGCCACGCCCGTATCAGGACAAACCAGCAGCCGAGCCCCCGCCAGCAAGTGCCACAGTTGTGGCAAGTCCAGCGCCCCGGCAACGCTCAGAAAACGCCGCTCCGGATCGGCGGCCTCGATCAACGCCGTTTCCTTACCGCCGGCGCTCCACACCGGCTGAATGCCGCGCAAGGCGAGGTGCTGCGCCAGTGCGCGCCAGCGCTCGGCCGGCCAGGTCTTGACTGCGCTGCTGGCGCCCAGATGCAGCACCGCATACGTCCCCACCGGAGGCGTAAACGGTTCTGCTGGCGGCGCCGGCCAATCGGCAGCAGCGTAGGGCGCCGGAGCCGCGCCTGGCTGCAGCTGGGCGACGATATCGCCCCAGGCCGTGGAGACCTGCGGATACGGGTGCAGCTCGTCGACCGCCAGGTTCTTCCATCCCGTATCACCGGCATGCGCGACGATCCAGCGGCTGCCTGCGGCCAGCGCCAGCCAGCTGTAGCGATTGTCACCGGGCACGAAGGCCAGATCGAACGGCCCTGCCGCGATCAGCCCCCGCACCAAGGCCGCGTCGCGCGGATCGAACGGCTGAGCGTCGACTTGGTACGGCCGCGCCGCATACAGCGGCACCACCGCCTTGGGGCAGGCCATGACGATGGCGGCGTCCGGATAGTCGCGCCGCAGCTTGGCCAACAGCGGGGTCAGCATCAGCGTGTCGCCAAGTAGCAGGTGGTGCGCGATCAGGATGCGACGCACCACCGTTGGCCTGCGCCGCCACGGCTTGCCCAGCAAGCGCGGCAAGGCGCGGGCGAAGACGATGAGGCGGCCGGCGGCTCGACTCATGCACCGGCCTTGATCGCGGCGCGGAACACCTCGGTCATCGCATCGAGCATATGGTCACTTCCAAAGCGCGCCTGCGCACGCGTCAGCGCGGACGCGGCCATCTGCTCGCGCAAGCCGGCATCGCCCATCAGCCGAGCCAGCGCGGCCTCGATCTGATCAAGCTCACGCGGCGCGACGAGGAAACCGCTCTCGCCGTCGACCACCGCCTCGGCGATGGCGCCCACTGTGGTCGACACCACCGGCAGACCGCTTGCCATCGCCTGCATCAGCCCCTGCGGCACGCCCTCATTGCCATAGGACGGCAGCGTGAACAGGTCGAACGCCTGCAGCCACTGCTCGACATCCTCGCGATTACCGACAAAGCGCACCGAATCCGCAATGCCGAGCTCGGCCACCTGTCGCTCCAGGTTGTCGCGCTGTGGGCCGTCGCCGCAGATCACCAGTTGCCAGTCGGCAAAGCGTTCGCGCAAGCGGGCCCAGACCGGCAACAGGTCGCCGTGGCCTTTCCAGCTGCGCAGCGTGGCGACGATGCCGAGCGTGGGCCGCTCCGGCAGGCCAAGCCCGGCACGCCGGGCGGCGCGGTCACCGGGCCGGTAGCGGTCCAGGTCGATGCCGGTCGGGATCGACACCATGCGCGCCAGTGGATAACCATTGTCGCGATGCAAGGTCTGGCGCAGCTGCTCGCCGGTGGTGACGATATGGCGCGTCGCCTCGAGGTAGAGCCAACGGGTGAACGGACTGTTGTTGATCGCTGTAGACACATGGCGTGTACGCACCACCGGTGGCATGCCGTAGACCGACAGCCCAGCCAACGCGACCAGCCAGGCATCGGTCGAGCTGTGCGTGTTGATCACGTCGAAGTCCTGGGCGTGCCGCGCAAGGTAGCGCCGCATCGCCCACAGCGCGCCTAGGCGCTTCTTGAAGATCGGCACGGCCACCACCGGGATGCCACGCTGCAGCGCCGCCTTGTGGATGTTGGAATCCGGGCAGGCCAGGATGGTCACTTGGTGGCCGCGGGCAATCATGCCCGCCGCCTCGGTCAGGATGCGGATCTCCTGCCCGCCCCAGCCGCAGGACGATTCGGTATGCAGGATGCGCAGCGCGCGCGCAGCACTCGGGGGGTCGTGGCTCATTCGGTTCCTTGCGGGGTCAGCAGGCGCGCGTACAGGTCTTCCAGCGCCTGTCCCATGCGCGCCAGCGTATGCGGTTCGGCAGTGGCGCGCGCCGCTGCGCGCAACCGTGGCCAGTCGGCCTGGTGGCGTTGCCAGTCGGCGATTGCCGCTGCCAGGCCGTCGACATCGAGCGCATCGCGCACCCAGCCGTTCTCGCCTTCACGCAGCCACTCGGCAGCGCCGCACTGGGTGCTGGTGAAGACCGGCAGGCCGGCGGCCAGCGCCTCGACACAGACATTGGGAAACGGGTCGTACAACGTTGGCAGCACCAGCGCGTCGCCAGCGCCGTACACCGGCTTCACATCATTGACCGCGCCAAGAAAGCGCACGCGGTGCGCCACGCCCAGCGTGTCGGCGAGGCGCCGGTAACGGCGTGCCGCCTTGTCATGGCCGGCAACGACGAGGTAGACACCCTCAACCTGAGCCAGCGCACGCAGCGTGGTCGCCACGCCCTTACGCTCGAAGCCGGAGCCGACATGCACCAGCAGCGGCGCATCCTGCGGCACGCCCCAGGCCTGCCGCTGGATATAGCGGTACTTGTCGGACAGCTGTGGATGGAAGGCCTCGGTATCAACGCCGTTGTAGATCACGCACAGCTTGTCGTCGGGCACCGCAAAGCGCTCGGCGATCTGCGCGCGTACCAGCTCCGAGTTGCAGATCACCATGCGCAACCGCGGGTGCGACAGCATCGCGCGCTCGGCGGCGAGCACGTAACGATGGAACGGACTGAAGCGCCGCAGCAGGTTGGCCCAGCCGGACTGCGTGCGGGCATACTGCTCCAGCCACACCGCGTGCACACCATCGCCGGCACGGAATACATCGCAGCCGGGCACCCGCTCATGGCTCTGCACCAGGTCGAACCGACCGAACTCGCGCTGCGCAGCCCGGGCGAAGGCGCGCTCGCGCCAGGCGCGGCCGAGATGGAACGGGCGCAACTGCTGGCAATGCCAGCTGCCGCCGTCCTTCCATTCGCGACACAGCAGCGTCACGTCGAGCGCACGGCGCTGGCTCAGCGCCTGCAGCGCGCGCGTCACAAAGCGCTCGGCACCGCCATGCGGATTGTATTTCTGCCGGACGATGGCCAGCCGGATCATTGCGCCGTCTCCGCAAGCAGTTCATCGAGCGCGGCCAGCACGCGTTGCGGCGTGATGGCGGTCAGGCAATCGCTGACCTTGCCGCCGCCGCAACCATCCTGGCCGCAGGGGCGACAGGAGAACGGCTCGGTCAGCAACCGGTGCGGCACCTGCCACGGCCCCCATTCCTGGTCGCCGGACGGCCCGAACAGTGCCACCGTCGGCGTCTGCAGCGCGGCAGCGAGGTGCATCGGTACGGAATCGACGCCGATGAAGGCACGGGCGCCGCCAATCAGCGCGCCCAGTTCCTTGAGATTGAGCTGGCCCGACAAATCAAGCGCCACCGGGCGGGTCAGCCGCGCCTGCAACGCCACGATCCACTCGCGCTCCGCTGCGGCTGGTGCCGCCGACAGCACCACCTGCTCGCCGCGGGCGGTCAACGCATCGATCAGCGCCGCCATCTGCGCAACCGGCCAGGTCTTGAATAGCCAGCGCGAGGTCGGGTGGATCAACAGGTAGCGGCCCGGCGCGATACCGGCGGCGGTCAGCCGCTGCGCGATGCTGGCCTCGGCCGCCTCGCCGGCGACGAAACCGAGCGCCTTGCGGACCGGCTGGATACCGATGCGGCGCAGGGCATCGAGATGCATCTCCACCGTGTGCCGGGTGTTGCCCGGCAGCACCGGGAACAGATGGGTGAACGAGCGGCGCCAAGTGCGATTGGCCCAGCGGCTACCGCGCTCGCTCTTGGGCGCCACGGCGATTGCCGGCTTCAGCCAGCGAGCCAGCCGGGCACCGTGCCAGTGGTCGGTCAGGTGCACGATCAGGTCGTACTTGCGCGCTTTCAGCGTGCGGATCAGCGGCCACCAGGCACACAGTTGCGCCAGCGGCCCCAGCTTGCGCCAGTCCCGGCCTATGGTGTGCAACTGGGCCAGGCCCGGGTGCAGGCTGAGCATGTCGCGGGTGTCGTGGTAGACCAGCGCGTCGATCTCGGCTTCCGGGTACTGCTCGGCGAGTTCGGCGATCACCGGGCTCGCCAACAGCACGTCGCCGTGGTGACGCAGCTTGATCACCAGTGCCCGCTTGAGCTGCGGGCGCGCCAGGGGGCTGACCGGGGCCAGCGGTTCAGACACCGTGGTAATCCTTGAACCACGCAACGAAGCGGCCGAGCCCGGCATCGAGCCCGGTCCGCGGGATGGGGCCGACCAGCGCTTCCAGCGCCGTGGTATCGGCGGCGGTCTCCTCGACATCGCCGGCCTGCATCGGCAGGTAGCGCTTGTCGGCCTCGCGCCCCAGGTGCTTTTCCAAGAGGGTGATGAACTCGGACAACTGCGCGGGGTTGCTGCCGCCGATGTTGAGGATGCGGTACGGCGCCCAGCTGCTGCCATTGCGCGGTGCCATCACATCGAACGCCGGATCGGGCCGCGCCGGCTTGTCGAGCAGGCCGACGATGCCGGCAACGATCTCGTCGATGTAAGTGAAATCGCGCCGCATGTTGCCGTGGTTGTAAACGTCGATGGTGTCGCCGGCCATGATCTTCTGCGCGAAACTGTAGTACGCCATGTCTGGCCGGCCCCATGGACCGTAGACAGTGAAGAAGCGCAGCCCGGTCACCGGCAGGCCGTAGAGATGCGCGTAGCTGTGCGCCATCGCCTCGTTGGCCTTCTTGGTCGCCGCATAGAAACTGACCGGGTGCTCGGTGGCATCGGTTTCACGGAACGGCAACCTGCGGTTGCCACCATAGACGCTCGACGAGCTGGCGAAAATCAGATGACCAACGCCGCCATGGCGGCAGCCTTCGAGCACGTGGGTGAAGCCGCTGAGGTTCGCCGCGTTGTAGGCCAGCGGCGCCTCGATCGAGTAGCGCACGCCGGCCTGCGCAGCCAGATGCACCACCACATCGAAGCCGCCGTCGCGGATCAGGTCTATCGTTGCCGGATCGGCCACGTCGTGCTGGGCAAAGGAAAAACCGGGCAAGCCGGTGAGCCGCGCCAGCCGCGCCTGCTTCAGCGCCGGATCGTAATAGCTGTTGATGCTGTCGATGCCATGCACGGCGTGGCCAAGCGCGATCAGGCGCTCGGTCAGGTGCATGCCGATGAAACCGGCTGCGCCGGTAACGAGTATCTTCATGGGTTGGCTCGGATGAAGCCCCGGCTGCGGCTTGTCGCGGCCGGGCAAGATGGCCGATTATAGCCGTTTTCGCCGCCCGTCCCGTCCATGCCTCACCCTACCTTGGGCGTTGCCCTGATCACCAAGAATGCCGAGGCCCGGCTCGCCCAGTGCCTTGCCGCGTTGAGCTTCGCCGACGAAGTGGTGATCGTCGATTCTGGCAGCAGCGACAGCACGCTGGACATCGCCCGCGCCCACGGCACCCGCATCCAGGAAACCGCCGACTGGCCGGGCTTTGGCCTGCAGAAGAACCGCGCCATCGATCTGGTGGACTGCGATTGGGTGCTGGTGATCGATGCCGATGAGGTGGTCACGACCGAGCTCGCCGCCTCGATCCGTCAAGCCATCGCCAGCGGCCACCACGATGTCTGGCAATTGAACCGGCTTTCGTCGTTCTGCGGCCAGTGGATGCGCCACTCCGGCTGGTTCCCCGACTGGATCCCGCGGCTGTTTCGCAAGGGCGCCGCCCGCTACTCGGACGAGCTGGTGCATGAACATCTGGTCTACGCCGGCAACGCCGGCCGGCTCGATGGCCTGCTGCATCACTACTCGTACGAGCGCATCGAGGACGTGCTGCGCAAGCTCGACAGCTATTCCAGCGCCGGGGCCGCGCAGCGCGCGGCACGCGGCGAAACCGCCAGCATGGCCAAGGCACTGGGTCGTGGCCTGTGGGCGTTCATCCGCACCTATGTATTCAAGCGCGGTTTCCTCGATGGCGCCGCCGGCCTGCAGGTCGCGATCTTCAACGCCGAAACGGTGTACTACCGCTTCCTCAAGCTTGCGCTGCTGAACCGTCGCGACGGCAAGCGCTAGCGCAGCGGCTTAGCCCTCACTGAACTGGGCGGCATGCATCTGGGCATAGAGCCCGTTACGCGCCAGCAGCTCGGCATGGCGCCCTTCCTCGGCCACCTTGCCGTCACGCAACACCAGGATGCGGTCGGCGTTCTCGATGGTCGAGAGCCGGTGCGCGATCACGAGCGTGGTACGCGAGCGCATCAGGTTCTCCAGCGCGGCCTGCACCTGGCGCTCCGACTCGGTATCGAGCGCGCTGGTCGCCTCGTCGAGGATCAGGATGGGCGCATCCTTGTACAACGCCCGGGCGATGGCGATGCGCTGGCGCTGGCCGCCGGACAGCCGCGAACCGTTCTCGCCCAGCGGCGTGGCAAAACCATCGGGCAGCGCTTCGATGAAATCGAGCGCGAACGCCGCCTGTGCTGCGGCGCGCAGGCGCTCCGGGTCGGGCCGCGGATCGCCATAGGCGATATTGGCGGTGACCGTGTCGTCGAACAGCACCACGTCCTGGCTCACCAGCGCGATCTGTGCGCGCAGGTCGCGCAGTCGGTAGTCGGCCAGCGGCACGCCATCGAGCAGGATCCGGCCACCGGTGTGGTCGTAGAAGCGCGGGATCAGGTTGGCCAGCGTGGTCTTGCCGCTGCCGGAGCTGCCGACCAGGGCGACGGTCTCGCCCGGCGCCACCTCGACGCTGATGCCGTTGAGCGCCAGCTTCTCGGCGTGCTCGTAGCGGAACTCGACCTGCTGCAACGATAGCGCGCCCTGCGCGCGGGCAAGCGGCTTGGTGCCGGTATCGCGCTCGATCTCCTCGTCCAGCACGCCGAACACCGATTCGGCGGCGGCCAGCCCTTTGTGGAACTGCTCGTTGAGCTTGGTCAGGCTCTTCACCGGCTGCTGCACCAGCAGCATGGCGCCAACGAAGGAGACGAAGGCACCGGCGGTGAGCGCACCGTGCTGCACCAGCAGGCTGGCGAAATAGATGATGATGGCGAGCGTGATGCCGATCAGCAGCATGATCAGGCTGGAGTTGGCGCTGGAGGTGGCGGTCTGCTTCACGTTGACCAGACGCACCTGATTGTTGATGTGATCGAAGCGCTGCTGCTCGTAGGTCTGGCCGTTGAAGATCTTCACCACGCGCTGGCCGGAGAACGCCTCGTCCAGCGTGCGCGTCATCTGCCCCACCTTTTGCTGCGATTCGCGCGCCAGCCGGCGCTGGCGCTTGCCGACCACGCGGATCGACACGGCCACACCCGGAATCAGCACGATGCACAGCAATGTCAGGCGCCAGTCGTGCCACAGCATCAAACCGACCAGGTAGACCACCATCATCGAATCACGCACCAGCGTGGTCAGGATCTGGATCCCGGCCAGCATGATCTGGTTCACGTCATAGGTGACGCGTGACAACAGCACGCCGACGGCATTCTGGTCGAACACCCGTACCGGCAGCTGGATCATGCGCTCGAACATCCTGCTGCGCAGGTCGGCGACCACCCGGGTCGTCACCCAGTTGCCGAGGTATTCGTTGCCGTAGTTGGAAATCATGCGCAGCACGGCGAGACCGACGATCTGCGCCGGAATCACCCAGGTGGCCGCATTGGCCATGTTGCCGGCGGCATTGAGGTTCTTGTCGACGATGGGCTGCAGCAACCCGATCATCGCGGCGTCGACTGCGGCGGCGAGCGCGAGGCAGATCATGTTGACCACGATCACCCACTTGTAGGGCTTGATGTGGCCGAGGATGCGGAAGTAGAGCTGGCGATTGGTCATGGTACGTCGCAATGGGAATTCAATAGTCGCCGTAGCGCGCCTGCAGCAGCGCGCAGACGGTGGCGGCCGCCGTCTCGGTGCGCAGTACGCGCGGCCCGAGCAGCAGCGGGGTGAAGCCGGCAGCCCGCGCAGCCTCCTCTTCCGCTGCCGACAGTCCCCCTTCGGGGCCGATCAGCACGGCGACGCTGGACGCCTGTACCGGCAATCCAGCGAGCGGCACGGCACCGCGTGGCGACAGCAGCAGTTTCAGTTCGGCATCCGGTGGCGCGGCCAGCACGTCGGCGAGATCGGCCACCGGCGCGATCTGCGGCACGCGGGTACGCCCGCTCTGCTCGCATGCCGCAACCGCCACGCCGCGCCAGTGCGCCAAGCGCTTCTCGGCGCGCTCGCCACTCATCCGGCCCTGCGTGTAGGCACTGTTGACCGGCATGATGGTGGCCACGCCCAGCTCGGTGGCTTTCTGGATCGCGTAGTCCATGCGCTCGGCTGCAGCCACCGCCTGGATCAGCGTCAGCTGCAGCGGCGATTCGCGCTCGACCGGATCGTGATCACCGACGGTGACCTCGACGCTACGCTTGCCCATCTTGCTGACCGTGGCCGCGTATTCACCGCCGCAGCCATCGAACAGCATGAGCGCATCACCCGGCTGCAGCCGCAGCACCTGGGCGTGGCGGCTCGCCTCGTCCGGCAGGGTGACGGCAATGCCGCTCGCCAGTGGCAGGTCGATATACAAACGGGGCATCAGGATTCCGCCAGCCGCTGGATCACCAAGCCGATCACGCCCACCAGCGCCAGTGCGAGGGCCACGCCCAGCGTGCCGCGGATCAGTTGCAGCCAGTAGCGGTCGCGAGTGCGCAGGTAGCGAAAGCCGAACCAGCCCACCAGCAGCACGAGGATGAAGAAAAGGACGCGGAGCAGCACGAACATGGCGCGATGATGGCCGAAGCGGGCGCCGCTGCCAACCGGCGGAGCGTCAGATGCCCAGCGGCGGCAGCTCGTGGAACGAGCTCGGCACCGTGGCACGTTCGCCAAAGGTGACGAACTCGTAATTGGCCTCGTCGGCGAGCAGCGTGCGCAGCAGCTTGTTGTTCAGCGCGTGGCCGCTCTTGTAGCCGGAAAAGGCCGCGATCAGCGGGTGGCCGAGGATATAGAGATCGCCGATGGCGTCGAGCACTTTGTGGCGCACGAACTCGTCCTCGAAACGCAGGCCACCGTCGTTCAGCACGCGGTATTCGTCGATGACGATGGCGTTGTCCATGCTGCCGCCGCGTGCCAGGCCATTCATCCGCATGTATTCGAACTCGTGGATGAAGCCAAAGGTGCGCGCGCGCGAGATCTCGCTGATGTAGTTGGTGTCGGCGAAATCGATCTCGACGGTCTGCGCCGATTTCTTGAATGCCGGGTGCTGGAAATCAATGGTCAGCCTGACCTTGTAACCGTCGTGCGGATCGAGCCGCACCCATTTGTCCCCCTCGATCACCTCGACGGACCTGAGCACGCGCACGAAACGCTTGGGCGCAGATTGGTCGACGATGCCGGCGGACTGGATCAGGTAGATGAATGGCGCGGACGAGCCATCCATGATGGGCATTTCCTGCGCGTCGACCTCGACCTCGACATTGTCGAGGCCAAGGCCGGCGAAGGCGGACATCAGGTGTTCGATGGTGCCCACCCGCACCTCGTCCTGGACCAGCGTAGAGGAAAGACGCGTGTCGTTGACGAGGGCGGGGCCGACCCTGAACGGTGCCGATCCGGGCAAATCGGTGCGCCGAAACACGATGCCGTGGTCGACGGGCGCGGGCTTGAGCGTCAGGGTGACGCGGTCACCCGAATGCAGGCCGACACCGACGGCACGCACCGTGGATTTCAGGGTACGTTGTTGAAACATGGACACTTTTCCCACTCAGAAACTGACAACAATTCTAGCAGCCCCGGGTCTTGGGCTGGATTGATCGTTGCAATGTTCCCGATCGGTTGAACCTATTCCCGTCCTACTGCTTTACCGAACCATTGATCGGAGCACGGCCGTCGCGAGCGCGTGCAGGGCGCGAAGCGGGGCGGACGAGGCACCGGAATGGACTGGATGTCCATAAGGATGCCGAGTCTGTCACGCGACAAAGCCATGCGCGGGCGCAGCAGGCCGAGACCGATCAATCGGCTTGGCGTCGCAGGAAGGCGGGTATATCCATATCGATGTTGTTCAACGCCGGCCGTGCCGCGCCGCTCTGCTCCGCCGGAGCGCCACCGCCACGGCGCGAGCGCCAGATGGCCGGGGTATCGTAGTCTTCCGCATTGAAGTTGTCGGTCCCGGTCTTGCGGCTTTCGCTCTGGATCACCGACAGCGACGGCTTGGCGTTTTCCTTGGCGCCCAGGCCCGTTGCGATCAGCGTGATGCGCAGCTCGTCGCCCAGGCTCTCGTCGTACACCACGCCGTGCTTGACCTGTGCATCGTCGGCCACGTGCTGGTTGATGATTTCCAGCGCCTGGCGGATTTCGCTCTTCTTCAGCGTGGCACGGCTGGCCGAGAAGTTGACCAGCACACCGCGCGCGCCCTTGAAGCTAATGTTGTCGAGCAGCGGGCAGCGGATGGCTTCCTCGGTCGCGGTCACGGCACGCTCGGCACCCGACGCGTGGGCCGAGCCCATCATCGCCATGCCCATTTCGCGCATCACCGTCTTCACATCGGCGAAGTCGACGTTGATGAGGCCGGGGTAGTGGATGATCTCGACGATGGAGCCGACGGCGTTGCGCAGGATGTCATCAGCGGCGCGGAAGGCCTCGTCGATGGTCACGTCCTCGCCCAGCACTTCTTCCAGCTTCTCGTTCGAGACCACGATCAGCGAATCAACATAGCGGGCCAGCTCGTCGATACCAGCCTGCGCCACCTTCTGGCGCGCACCTTCGTCGAGGCCCGGCTTGGTGACAACGCCTACGGTGAGGATGCCCTTCTCGCGGGCCACCTGCGCAATCACCGGCGCAGCGCCGGTACCGGTGCCACCACCCATGCCAGCAGTGACGAACAGCAGGTCGGCGCCCTCGATCAGATCGGCGATGCGCTCGCGATCTTCCTCTGCGGCCTGGCGACCGATGTCCGGGTTGCAGCCGGCACCAAAGCCACGGGTGAGCTCGGCACCGAGCTGCACCACGTTCTCGGCGCGCGACAGTTTGAGTACCTGCGCGTCGGTATTGGCGGAGATGAACTCCACCCCTTGCATGCTGTGGTCGATCATGTTGTTGATCGCGTTGCAACCGGCGCCGCCGACGCCGATCACCTTGATGTTGACGAGGTGCGCGACCTCTTGGACTTCGATAGTGAGTGCCATGGTGTTTCTCCTCTAGACCCGATTTTACCTAACTGACCCGAAACTTAAAAACAACTTAGAAATTGTTCTGAAACCACGATTTCATGCGCCCCAGCAAATCGCCGAACGACCCGTCCTTCATCCGTCCGGCGGGATTCTTCAGGTACTGCTCCTTGGCGATCAGCAACAGGCCGACCGCCGTCGAATAACGCGAATTCTTGACGACCTCGGCAAGGCCGCCCACGTACTTGGGCGTGCCAAGGCGAACCGGCATATGGAAGATTTCCTCGCCGAGCTCGACCATGCCCGGCATCAGCGCCGCGCCACCGGTGATGACGATGCCGGAGGAGAGGCGATCCTCGAAGCCGGCACGGCGCAACTCGGCCTGCACTAGGCCGTAGAGCTCCTCGACGCGCGGCTCGATCACTTCGGCCAGGGTGTGGCGGCTCATCTGGCGCGAACCCCGCTCGCCCACGCCCGGCACCTCGATCATGGTCTGCGGATCGGTCATGTGGCGCAGCGCCACGCCGTGCTGCAGCTTGATCGACTCGGCTTCGCCCGTGGGTGTGCGTAGTGCCATAGCGATGTCGTTGGTGATCTGGTCGCCAGCGATGGGGATCACCGCGGTATGGCGGATGGCGCCATCGATGAACACGGCAAGGTCGGTGGTGCCGCCGCCGATATCGACCAGGCACACGCCGAGGTCCTTCTCGTCCTCAGTCAGCACCGCGTAGGCCGAGGCCAGCGGCTGCAGGATCACCTCGGCGATCTCCAGCCCGCAGCGGCGCACGCACTTGGTGATGTTCTGCACCGCCGAGACTGCGCCGGAGACGATATGCACGCGCACTTCCAGCCGCACACCGGACATGCCGAGCGGCTCCTTCACATCCTCCTGGCCGTCGATCACGTATTCCTGCGCCAGGATGTGCAGCACCTGGTGATCGGTAGGGATGTTCACCGCGCTGGCGGTCTCGATCACCCGGGTCATGTCGGCCTGGGTGACTTCCTTGTCCTTGATCGCCACCATGCCGTGCGAGTTCAGGCCCTTGATATGGCTACCGGCGATGCCGGTGAACACTTCGCGGATCTTGCAGTCGGCCATCAGCTCGGCCTCGCCGAGTGCGCTCTGGATGGCGCCGACCGTCTTCTCGATGTCGACCACCACGCCGCGCTTCAGGCCCCGGCTGACGGCCGAGCCGAGCCCGACCACGTTGAGCTTGCCGTCGTCCTGGATCTCGGCCACGACGGCCACCACCTTGGAGGTGCCGATATCGAGCCCGACGATGAGATTCTTGCTGTCTCTAGTCACTGACGACCTCTTCCCTGCTGTTGGTTCATCCGGCCCCGCAGGGCCGCGTTTGTCTTGTTCATGCCGGTCTTGCCGCCGCGCTAGGTACTGCGGGCTTCGGCGCCGCCGGTTTGGCGGGCTTCGCACCCGGCTTGGGCGGCTCGGCCGGGGTGTAGCCCGGCAGCCTGACGGCAAAGCCGTTGGGGTAACGCAAATCCACGTACTGGAACGGCTGCTTCTGCGCAATCAGTGCCAGCGAATTGGGGTAGGCGACGACGAAGCGCTTCACCCGGTCCAATGCCTCATCGCGCCCCACCTCGATGGTGGTGCCGTCGTTGAGTTCGACCCGCCAGGCGCGCCGTGCCGACAGCCAGATGTGCTCCGGCTGCTTGCTGATCGGTGCCAGGACTTCGGCGAACTCGCGATAGCCGTCGACCATCTGCTTCTCGGTGCCCGGTGGGCCTTCCAGCACCGGCAACGGGTCGTTCGATGCAGCGTCGAAACGCTCGCCATGCGTATTGAGCAGCGCCACCCCGCCCCAGCGGGCAATGGCCTGGTGCTCCTCGATCTGCACTTCCAGCCGATCCGGCCAGCGCCGGCGCACGCTGACTTCGCGTACCCACGGCAGCTTCTCGAACGCCTGCCGCGTCTTGTCGAGGTTCAGCGTGAAGAAGGTGCCCTTGAGCTCGTTCTTGATCACGTACTGCAACTGCTCCTTGGTCACATGCGCGAGCTCGCCATCCACCTTGATGCGCTTGACCGGGAACAGCGGCGAGTTCACCGCCAGGAACACCAGCGAATAGAACAGCAGCAAGGCAGCAAGGCCGGTGAGCAGATTGGCGAACCACATCAAGAGTTGCGGCTTATCCCACATTCGAACCTCGGCATGGCTGCTGCGCGACCGCCATGCGGCGTCGTGCGCTGCTCGTCATCCTCACGTACGCATGTACGTTGCGGTGACTGCGCTGCTGACTCCTTGCCTGGCAGTCGCTCGCGACGCCCTGACGAGGTTCTCTTGGTGCCGAAATCACGTGTCCTCTCTCTCGGTTCTCAAACGGCAAACATGGGAAGCAGGCATGGCCTTATTCCTGCTCCAACGTCGTATCCAGAATCTTCAGCACCAGTTGCTCGTAGCTGATGCCCGCTTCGCGGGCACAGACCGGGAACAGGCTGTGGCTGGTCATGCCGGGCGCGGTGTTCGGCTCCAGGAGGTAGGCCTTGCCCTGCGGGTCGGTCAGGAAATCGATGCGTGCCCAGCCGGTGGCGCCCAGCACGCGGTACGCCACTTCGGCGAGCTGGCGCGCCTGGGTTTCTGCGTCACCGGTAAGGCCGGGACAGGTGTAGACGGTGTCGTCACGGAAGTACTTGGCTTCGTAGTCGTAGAACTCGGTGGCGGGCTCGATCTTCACCGTGGCCAGCGCCTTGCCGTCCAGCACCGCGCAGCTGTATTCGCCACCGGTCACGGCCTGCTCGACCATCACCAGCGGGTCGTACCGCGCTGCGACCTCATAGGCGGCACGGATCTCGTCAGCAGTGCGGCACTTGGTGACGCCCACACTGGAGCCGCCATTGGACGGCTTCACGAATACCGGCGAACCGAGCTTGGCAAGCACCGAGTCGAAATCGCTCTGTGCGTCGAGCAGCAGGTAGGCCGGCACCGGCAGGCCCACCGCCTGCCACATCAGCTTGGTGCGCCACTTGTCCATGCCGATGGCGCTCGCCATCACGCCACAGCCGGTGTACGGCACGCCGAGGTATTCGAGCGCACCCTGGATAGTGCCATCCTCACCCTCGCCGCCATGCAGGATCAGGAAGGCACGATCGAAGCCGTCCTCGACGAGATCGGTCAGCGGCCGCTCGGCCGGATCGAAGGCCTGAGCATCGACGCCCTGGCTGCGCAGTGCATCGAGCACGCCCTTGCCACTCATCAACGAGACTTCGCGCTCGGTGGAATCACCGCCCATCACCACCGCGACCTTGCCGTATTGCTGCTTCATGCTCATCTCACGCCCCCGCCACCAGTTTCGCGGGAATGCCGCCGATCGAACCGGCACCCATGGTGATCACCACATCGCCATCCTGTACCGCCGCAAAAATCGCGGCTGGCATGTCTGCAATCTGCTCCACGAACACCGGCTCGACCTTGCCGGCCACGCGCACCGCGCGCGCCAGCGCCCGGCCGTCGGCCGCGACGATGGGTGCTTCGCCAGCGGCGTAGACCTCGGCCAGCAGCAGGCCATCGACGGTGTTCAGCACCTTGACGAAATCCTCGAAGCAATCGCGGGTGCGGGTATAGCGGTGCGGCTGGAACGCCAGCAGCAACCGGCGCCCCGGAAAGGCACCGCGCGCGGCGGCCAGCGTCGCGGCCATCTCGACCGGGTGGTGCCCGTAATCGTCGACCACGGTGAAGCTGCCTCCGGCCTGCAGCGCCACTTCGCCGTAGCGCTGGAAGCGCCGGCCCACGCCCTGGAATTCGGCCAGCGCCTTCTGGATGGCCGCTTCGGAGGCACCGACTTCCAGCGCGATGCCGATGGCAGCGAGCGCATTCAGCACGTTGTGCATGCCCGGCAGGTTGAGCGTGACCGGAATGCGGCGCGTCTCGCCGTTCTCCCACACCGCGTCGAACCGCATCTGGCCAGCGGCGGCGACCACGTTCTCGGCGCGCAGCATGGCGTCCGCGCTCACGCCATAGGTGGTGACCGGGCTGGTCACGCGCGGCAGGATCTCGCGCACCACCGGGTCGTCGACGCACAGCACCGCGCGGCCGTAGAACGGCAGGTGGTAGAGGAAATCGACGAAGGCCTGCTTCAGTTTCTCGAAGTCATGGCCGTAGGTATCCATGTGATCGGCGTCGATATTGGTGACGACCGAGATCACCGGACTCAGCAACAGGAAGGACGCATCGCTCTCGTCCGCCTCGGCGACCAGGAAATCGCCTGAGCCGAGCCGCGCGTTGGAACCAGCCGCGTGCAGCTTGCCGCCGATGACGAAGGTGGGATCGAGCCCGGCCGCTTCGAGGATGGATGCGGTCAGGCTGGTGGTGGTCGTCTTGCCGTGGGTGCCGGCAATGGCAATGCCTTGTTTGAGCCGCATCAGCTCGGCCAGCATCATCGCACGCGGCACCACCGGGATCTTGCGCGCACGCGCCGCGACCACTTCCGGGTTGTCGTCCTTCACCGCGCTGGAGATCACCACCACGTCGGCATTGGCGACAAATTCGGCCGCGTGGCCCTGGTGCACGCTGGCACCGGCGGTGGCCAGCCGTTGCGTGGTGGCATTGCTGCCCAGATCGGTGCCGGAGACCTCGAAGCCGAGGTTGAGCAGCACCTCGGCGATGCCGCTCATGCCGACGCCACCGATGCCGACGAAGTGGATGCGTTTGACCTTGTGTTTCATGTTCCTAACCTGCCAATGCTTCAATGACCGCGACGACGCTGGCGGTGGCGTCCGGCTTGGCAAGCGCGCGCGCCTTCTCCGCCATCACCAGGCAATCGGTGCGGTTGGTCTGTTCCAGCAGCGCGGCAAGGCGTGCTGCCGTCAATTCGGTTTGTGGCAACAGCGTGCCTGCGCCGGCCTCGGCGAGGAACCGCGCGTTGCCGGTCTGGTGGTCGTCCACCGCGTGCGGAAACGGCACCAGCACGCTGGCAACGCCAACGCAGGCAAGCTCCGAGACCGTGAGCGCGCCGGCACGGCACAGCACCAGGTCCGCCTCGGCATACGCCGCCGCCATGTCGGCGATGAAGGCGACGCACTCAGCGTCGACACCGGCCGCCGCGTAGTGGACCTTGAGCGCGTCGATATGCTTTTCACCAGCCTGGTGGATCACCTGCGGCCGGCGCTCCGGCGCCAGCAGCGCCAGCGCCTGCGGCACCTGCTCGTTGAACACCTGTGCACCGAGGCTACCGCCGACGACCAGCAGCTTCAGCGGGCCAGAACGCGGGCCGTAGCGCTCGGCGGGCGGCGCCACGCCGGTGATCTCGCTGCGCACCGGGTTGCCGACGTAACCGTCGTCACGCCGGGGGAAGGCGCCGGGGAAGGCGTAGAGCACACGGTTGGCGATGCGTGCCAGCGTCTTGTTGGTCAGGCCTGCGACCGAGTTCTGTTCGTGGATCACCAGCGGCAGCCACATGAGCCGCATCGCGAGCCCGCCCGGAAAGCCGGTGAAACCGCCAAACCCGATGGCCACGTCCGGCCGGTGGCGGAAGATCGCGTTCAGGGCGCCAAAGAGCGCCTTCAGCTGCACCCACGGCTGGATCAGCTTGGTGAACATGCCCTTGCCGCGTACGCCGCCGATGGCGAGCGTCTCGAGCGGGATGTCGTGCTGTGGCACGATGCGTGTTTCCATCGCGCCCTTGGCGCCCAGCCACACCACATCCCAGCCGTGCTCGCGCACGGCCTGGGCCACGGCCAGTGCGGGGAAGATGTGGCCGCCGGTACCGCCGGCCATCACGAGCAGGGTGCGGCGGCTCATGTCTTGAACCCTCGCAGCGCCTGGCGGTTCTCGTAGTCGACGCGTAGCAGCACACCCAGCGTGACCAGGTTGGCGAGGATGCCCGAGCCACCGAACGACAGCAGCGGCAGTGTCAGCCCCTTGGTTGGTAACAGGCCCATGTTCACGCCGATGTTGATCACCGACTGCACGCCGAACCAGATGCCGATACCTTGTGCCACCAGTGCCTGGTATGTGCGGTCGAGCTTGGCGGCCTGCACGCCGATCATGAAGGCGCGGAACACGATGAAGGCAAACAGGCACACCACCAAGGCCACGCCGACGAAGCCCAGCTCCTCGGCGATGATGGCCATCAGGAAGTCGGTATGCGCCTCGGGCAGGTAGGACAGCTTCTCGACGCTGGCGCCCAGCCCCACCCCGGTCCATTCGCCGCGGCCGAAGGCGATCAGCGAGTGACTGAGCTGGTAGCCCTTGCCGTACGGGTCCTGCCACGGATCGAGGAAGCCCAACACCCGCTGCATCCGGTACGGCGAGCTGACCACGAGGCCGACGAAGCCGATCGCCAGCAGCGCGATCAGGCCAGCGAACAGCCGCCAGTCGAAGCCGCCGAGGAACAGCAGGCCCACGGCGATGGCGGTGATCACGGCGAAGGCACCGAAATCGGGCTCCAGCAGCAGCAGGCCACCGACCACCAGCATCACCACCAGCATGGGCAGCAGGCCCTTGGTGATGCTGGCAACGAAATCACCACCCATGAAGGCTGCCTTGCGCACCGTGTAGTCGGCGGCGTACAGCACCACGATGAACTTCATCAGCTCGGACGGCTGCAGGTTGATCACGAACAGCGACAGCCAGCGGCGGCTGCCGTTCACCTCGCGGCCGATGCCGGGCACCAGCACCAGCGCCAGCAGGATCACGCCGATGATGAACAGCAACGGCGCGTACTGCTGCCAGGTCTTGGTCGGGATATTGAAGGCGATGAAACCCGCAGTCAGCCCCACGGTGAGGAAGATGCCGTGGCGGATCAGGAAGTAGGTGGAGCGGAAACCGGTGTCCTTATCGACCTCGGCCATGGCGATCGAGGCCGAATAGACCATCACCAGGCCGAAGCAGATCAGCAGCAATACCCCCCAGGTGAGCGCGACATCGTAGGCGCTCATGCTGGGGCGGACGCGGCTCAGGGCCTGGTAGAAGAGCTGCTTCATGCGGGCAGCGCCTTGACCGCGTCGATGAATACCTCGGCGCGGTGATGGTAGTTGCGGAACATGTCGAGGCTGGCGCAGGCCGGCGACAGCAGCACCACATCGCCCGACTCGGCGAGGTTGGCCGCCATCTGCACCGCCATGTCCAGCGTCGGCAGCTCCAGCACCGGCAGGAAGTTCTCGCCGTCGCCGTCATCCGCGATGTAGGTGGAATGGGCCTCGGCCAGCACCTCGGCGATCTGCGGGCCATCGCGGCCGATCAGCAGCACCGCACGGCAGATGCGCTCGCACGCCGGCAGCAACGGCGTGAAATCCTGGCCCTTGCCGTCGCCACCGGCGATCAGCACCACCGGCCGGGTCATGCCCTTGAGCGCCGCCTCGGTCGCGCCGACGTTGGTGCCCTTGGAATCGTCGTAGTAATCCACGCCATGGCGACTGGCGACAAACTCGACGCGGTGCGGCAAGCCCTTGAACGCCTTGAGCGCAGCCACCAGCGGCGGCAACGGCAAGCCGATGGCGCGGCACAGTGCGATCGCGGACAGCGCGTTCACCGCGTTGTGCAGGCCGGCGATGGGCAGGTCGTCCGCCCGCATCAGCACGGTTTCACCCAGGCGCAGCTCGATATCCTTGCCGGCAGCGACAAGGCCGTATTCATCGGCGCGGCGCGGCGCATCCTGGCCGAAGCGGATCACGTGTCGGCCCGGCAGACCCATGTCGCGGCTGTAGTCGTCCTCGCGGTTCAGCACCTGGGCGCCGCTGCCGCTGAAGATGCGTGCCTTGGCGGCGGCATAGCCCTTCATGCCGTCGTAGCGGTCGAGGTGATCCTCGCTGACGTTGAGCACGGTGGCGGCATCGGCCGCCAGCGAACCGGTGGTTTCCAGCTGGAAGCTGGAGAGTTCGAGCACGTAGACGTCAGCGGTCTTCGTCTTGGGGTCGCCCAGCGCATCGAGCACCGGCAGGCCGATGTTGCCGGCGACCACAGTCTTGAGGCCGGCCGCCTCGCACATCTTGCCGACCATGGTGGTGACGGTGGACTTGCCGTTGGAACCGGTGATGGCGATCACCTTCACCGCCCTGCCGGCCGCGCGCCGTGCGGCGATCTCGCGCGCGAACAGCTCGACGTCGCCCACGGCCGGCACGCCGCGCTGCACGGTGGCGGCAACGGCCGGTGTGGCGAGCGCGACGCCGGGGCTGACCACCAGCAGGTCGGCATCGATGAAGGTGTGCGCCGAGAATGCGCCCAGCCGCAGCTCGGCCTGTGGCACGGCGGCCTTCAACGCATCGACGTTGGGCGGCGCGGTGCGACTGTCCGCCACGGTGACGCGCGCATTACGCGCCGCCAGCCAGCGGGCAGCCGACAGGCCGGTATCCCCGAGCCCGACGACGATGGTGTGTTTGCCTGCGTAGTTCATTTGTCCATCCGCCTAGCGCAGCTTCAGCGTGGCGAGGCCGGCCATCACCAGCAGCATCGTTATGATCCAGAAACGCACGACCACCTGCGTCTCCTTCCAGCCCTTGAGTTCGTAGTGGTGATGCAGCGGCGCCATGCGGAACACCCGCTTGCCGGTCATCTTGAAGCTGGCGACCTGGATCATCACGGAGAGCGCTTCGACCACGAACACGCCGCCCATGATCAGCAGCACGATTTCCTGGCGCACGATCACCGCCACGGTGCCGAGGCCCGCGCCCAGCGCCAGCGCGCCGACGTCGCCCATGAACACTTCGGCCGGGTAGGCGTTGAACCAGAGAAAGCCAAGGCCGGCGCCGGCCATGGCGGCGCAGAAGATCACCAGCTCGCCAGCACCTGGCACGTGCGGCACGCCCAGGTACTTGGAGAACACTGCGTTGCCGGCGACATAGGCGAAGATGCAGAACGCGCCCGACACCAGCACCGTTGGCATGATGGCGAGGCCATCGAGCCCATCGGTGAGGTTCACCGCGTTGCTGGTGCCGACGATGACGAAATAGGTCAACACACAGAAGCCGATGGCGCCGAACGGGTAGAGGATTTCCTTGAAGAACGGCACCACGAAGCCGGTCTGGGTCGGATCCTTGGCGAACCAGGTGAGGAACAGTCCGGCGCCAATGGCGATGACCGATTGCCAGAACATCTTGGCTTTGGCCGACAATCCCTTGGGGTTCTTCAGCGCCACCTTCTTGTAGTCGTCGACGAAGCCGATCACGCCGGTCGCCAGCGTGACGACCAGCGTGAGCCACACGTACTTGTTGGAAAGGTCGCCCCACAGCAGCGTGGTCAGGCCAATGGCCAAGAGGATCAGCGTGCCGCCCATGGTCGGCGTGCCGGCCTTGACGAGGTGGGTCTGCGGGCCGTCATTGCGTACGGCCTGGCCTACCTTGAGCTCGGTCAGCTTCTGGATCACCCAGGGGCCGAGCAGCCAGGAGATGCCGAGCGCGGTCATCACCGACAGCACGGCGCGCAGCGTCAGGTAGTTGAAGACATTGAAGGCGCGGACCGATTCGCCCAGCCAATCGAATAGCCAAAGCAGCATCTCAGTTTCCCTCCACCAGTGCGTCGACCACGCGTTCCATCTTCATGAAGCGCGACCCTTTCACCAGCACGGTGCTCTGCGGCGTGGCGGCGTTTTGCAGCACGGTCAGCAACGAGGTCAGGTTGTCGGCGTGATGTTCAGCGCCCTCGCCGAACGCCTCAGCGGCATGGCACATCTGCTCGCCCAGCGTGAAGAGCTTGCCGACGCCGCGCGCGCGGGCGTAGGCGCCGACCTCGGCATGCAGCGCGGCGGCGTTGGCGCCGACCTCGCCGATGTCACCCAGCACCAGCACGGTGTCGCCGCCGCTGGCGACCAGCACGTCGATCGCCGCCTTCATCGAATCGGGATTGGCGTTGTAGCTGTCGTCGATCACGCGCGCACCATTGGTGGCACGCTTCATCTGCAGCCGGCCCTTGACACCGCGGTACTGGCCGAGTGCATGGGCGATGTCACTGACCGCGAAGCCGAGCGCATAGGCGACGGCGGCGGCGGCCAGCGCATTGCGCACGTTGTGCAGACCCGGCACCGGCAGATTGGCCGGCGCATCGTCGAGCGGCAGGTCGAGGATGAAGCGGCTCGCTTCCACCCCGAGCTCGATCTCGCGCGCACCGACCTCTGCGGCGTTCACGCCGAAGGTGATCTGCTTCCTGCCCGCCGCGAGCTGGCTCCACAGCGCGGCGTATTCGTCATCGGCATTGATGATGGCGATGCCGCCGTCGGAGAGGCCGCCGAAGAGCTCGCCCTTGGCCTGCGCCACACCCTCCACCGAGCCCAGCGCCTCCAGGTGGGCACTGGCAGCGTTGTTGACAAGGGCGACATCCGGCGCGGCCAGGTGTGTCAGGTAGTCGATCTCGCCGAAATGGTTCATGCCCATCTCGACCACGGCATAGCGGTGCTCGGCACGCAGCGACAGCAGCGTCAGCGGCACGCCGATGTGGTTGTTCAGGTTGCCCTGCGTGGCCAGCACGGCGTCACTGCCGGCCAGTTCGCGCAGCACGGTGGCGGTCATTTCCTTCACCGTGGTCTTGCCGTTGCTGCCGGTGATGGCAATCACCGTGGGATCGAGCTTGTGGCGCCAGTAGGCGCCAAGCCGGCCCAGCGCAGCCAGCGTGTCGGCCACGACCAGTTCATTGGCAGCGCCAGTGGCGTGATCGACCAGCGCAGCGACGGCGCCGGCCACCAACGCGCCTGCCACATAGTCGTGGCCATCGAAACGGTCGCCCTTGAGGGCGACGAACAGATCCCCTGGCCGCACGTCGCGGCTGTCGGTGGTGACCCGGTCGAACACCAGATCGGCATTGCCGACCAGGTTTGCTTCCAGCGCCAGCGCGGTTTCGCGTAGCGTCAACATCATGGTTTCTTCCTTTCCAGCGCGGCACGCGCCTCTTCGACGTCGTCGAAGTGATGGCGTACGCCGGCGATTTCCTGATAGTGCTCGTGACCCTTGCCGGCGATCAGCACCACGTCGCCAAGCTGTGCCAGCGCCACGGTGTGGGCGATCGCCTCGCGGCGGTCCGATTCGACCGAGTAATCGGCATGCCCGCTGCCGGTGGCACCTTCGACGCCGGCAACGATGTCTTCGATGATCTGCTGCGGCGTTTCGGTGCGCGGGTTATCGCTGGTGATGACCACGGTATTGGCCAGCTCGCAGGCAACGCGTCCCATCAGCGGGCGCTTGCCGCGATCGCGATCACCGCCGCAGCCGAACACGCAATAGAGCCGCCCGCGGCTGCCCATGGCCTCGCGCAGGGTGGTCAGCGCCTTTTCCAGTGCGTCGGGCGTGTGGGCATAGTCGACCACCACCAGCGGCACCTCTTCCCCGCCCAACCGCTGCATCCGGCCGGGAGCCGATTCCACGCTGCCGAGCACGCGCACCGCGGCATCGAGCGGCACATCGGCCGCCAGCAGCGCGGCGAGGCAGGCCAGCAGGTTGTAGGCGTTGAAGCGGCCGACCAGCGACGACACCAGCGTGGCGTCGCCATACGGCGTGGTCACGTTCAGCGTGAGCCCGGCCAGCGTGGCCTCGATACGGGTGGCACGCACGTCGCCGCGCTTGATGCCGTAGCCGAGCACCCTCGGCAGTTGCACCCGGCCCAGCAGCGCTGCGCCAAACGGGTCGTCGGCATTGATCACCGCGGCCTTCAGCCCTTCCCACTCGAACAGCTTGGCCTTCTCGGCCCCGTAGGCTTCCATCGTGCCGTGGTAGTCGAGGTGATCGCGCGTCAGATTGGTGAAGATGGCGACGTCGAACGCCACGCCGTGCGCCCGCGCCTGGGCGAGGCCGTGCGAGCTCACCTCCATCGCCACCACCTGTACATCGATGTCGACGAAGCCGGCCAGCCAGCCCTGCAACGCCACTGGATCGAGCGTGGTATGGCTGGACGGGATCAGCGACGGGTAGACGCCGTTGCCCAGCGTGCCGAGCACGCCCACCTTGCGGTGCAGTGCCGCGTAGCACTGCGCCAGCCAGTTGGCGATCGAGGTCTTGCCGTTGGTGCCGGTCACGCCGAATACCGTCATCGCCCGCGCCGGATAGCCCAGCAGGTGCGCAGCCACGATGCCGGCCTGCGCGCGCAGCTGCGAAATCGCCAGATTGGGCACGGCCCAGGCCGGATCCCAGGCAAAGCCTTCCGCCTCCCACAGCACCGCGCCAGCGCCATTGGCAATCGCCGCCTCGATATAGGCGCGGCCGTCGGCGTATTCGCCGGGGAAAGCGAGGAACAGGTCGCCCGGCTTCACGCGGCGGCTGTCCACCGCAAGGTGGCGACCGGCGGCGAGCGCGTCGATGGCTGCGAAATCGAGGGCGGGCAACGACCAGGAACGCGGCTTCATGTCTCTTCCTTCACTTCCGGCTCATCCGGGCCGGGCAGCAGGATGTTGTCGGTCGGCGCATCGGGCGGCACGCCGAGCATGCGCAGGCTGCCGGCCACGATGGACGCGAACGGGGGAGCGGCGACGGTGCCGCCGTAATAGGAGTCGCCCTGCGGCTCGTCGATCATCACCGCCACGATCAGGCGTGGATCGGATACCGGTGCAAAGCCGACAAAGGAAGCGACGTAGCGTTTCTCGCCGTAGCCGCCGATGCCTACCTTCTTCGCCGTGCCGGTCTTGCCGGCCACCCGGTAGCCGACCACCTGCGCGCGCGTGCCGGTGCCGCCGGGCTGGGTGACCTTTTCCATCATGAAGCGCACTTCGCGAGCGATGGCCGGATCGAACACGCGCTTGCCGGGCGGCGGCGCCACCAGCTTGGTGAAGGTCACCGGCCGGATCTCGCCGTCGGTGGCGAACACCTGGTAGGCACGCGCCATCTGCATCAGGCTCACCGACAGGCCATAGCCGTAGGCCATCGTCGCCTGCTCGACCGGGCGCCAGGTCTTCCACGCCCGCAGCTTGCCGGAGGCCTCGCCGGGGAAACCGGTGCGCGGCGGCTGACCGAAGCCGATGGCGTTGTAGTAGGTCCACAGGTATTCGCGATCGAGCTGCAGCGCGATCCGCGCGGTACCGATGTTGGACGACTTCACCAGCACGCGCTCGACTGACAGCGGACCGTAGGCATGGGTGTCCTTGATCACGAAGCCGGCCATGCCCATCGCGCCACCACCGGTGTCAATCACGGTCGACGGCGTGAACTTGCCCGATTCCAGCGCCGCAGCGATGGTGATCGGCTTCATGGTCGAACCCGGCTCATAGAGATCGGTGACCACGCGATTGCGACGGCGCGCCGGATCGATGCGGGCGCGGCTGTTGGGGTTGTACGAGGGCACGTTGGCCAGCGCCAGCACCTCGCCGGTGCGGGCATCGAGCACCACCACGCCGCCACCGAGCGCCTTGTTGGCCTCGACGGTGTTCTTCAGTTCGCGGTAGGCGAGGTACTGGATGCGACGGTCGATCGACAGCGACAGCGTGTCGCCATCCTTGGGCGGGATCACCGTCGAGATGTCCTCGACGATGAAACCGCGGCGGTCGCGGATCACCGTGCGGCTACCCGGCTTGCCAGCGAGCTGCTCCTGCCGGGTGAGCTCGAAGCCTTCCTGGCCGCGACCATCGATGTTGGTGAAGCCGATGATGTGCGCGGTGACGTCGCCGGCCGGGTAGAAGCGGCGGAACTCGGTCTGCGCATAGATGCCAGGCAGGTTGAGATCCAGCACCTTCTTCGCGTCCTGCGGTGCCATGTGCCGGCGCAGCCAGATGAAATCCGGCTGGCTGGTCTGGCCGCTGGCGCCCTTGCGGCTGGTGCCGAGGCGTGCAGCGACGGTCTTGGCCGGCAGATCCAGCGCCTTGGCGAGCTTGGCGACTTCGTCGGCCGACATCGGCACCGGGTCCTTCTCGTCCTTCGGCTCCCAGCCTGCCGGGCGTTGCTCGCCTGCGGGCAGCAGCTTGATCGAGCGCGGGCTACCCCAGATCGACTGTACCGGGGTGGAGATCGCCAGTGGATCGCCGTTGCGGTCGGTGATCATGCCACGGTTGGCCTCGAGCTTCAGCGTGCGGGCGTAGCGCGCTTCGCCCTGCTGCTGCAGGAAACCCTCGTTGAGCACCTGCAGATAGAAGCCGCGCGCAATCAGCACGCCGAACAGCGACATCAGACCGCCGACGATGAACCAGACACGCCAGCGCTCCAGCTTCAGTTGCTGGGCATAGCGCTGGCGGGTGCGGTTGTTGGGCGGCGCGTTCATCAGTGATCCGCCGACGTGTCTTCGGACAACTTGGGCTTGGCCACGACCTGGCCGCGCGGCAGGATCACCTGCGTGCGATTGCTGCCCGGCAGCTGCATGGCGAGTTTCTGCGTCGCTTCCTGCTCGATGCGCGAATGCATCGCCCAGGTGCTCTGCTCCAGCTGCAGCTGGCCCCATTCGACGTCGAGCTTGCGCGTGTGCGCCGCCTCGTTCTGCAATTCGGCGTAGAGCTTGCGCGACTTGTGCTGGCTGGTGACGACCGACATCGCGCACAGCAGCAGCAGGACCAACAAAAAGAGATTGAGGCGGATCATCGCGCCGCCTCCGTTTTTTCCGCTACCCGCAGGATCGCGCTGCGCGCGCGCGGGTTGTCGTCCACTTCTGCCGCCGTCGCCCTGATCGGCTTGCCGATCAACCGCAGCGGCGGTGGCGGCACTTCGGCCGCCCGAACCGGCAGCCGGTCAGGCAGGTCCGACTTGCTTGCGTCCTGCATGAAGCGCTTGACGATGCGGTCTTCCAGCGAGTGGAAGGCAATGATCGAGTAACGCCCGCCGGGGCGCAGCAGCCGCAATGCCTGCGGCAGGATCAGCGACAACTCCTCAAGCTCGCGATTGATGAAAATCCGTAGAGCTTGGAAGGTACGCGTCGCCGGGTCCTGACCCGGCTCGCGGGTGCGGACGGCGCCTGCCACGAGTGTGGCAAGTTCCCGCGTCGTTGCGATGGGCTGCTCGCCCCGACGCGCAACAATCGCTGCTGCAACCTGTTTAGCAAACCGCTCTTCGCCATAGTCACGTATCACCTCGGCAATATCTTGTTGATCGGCAGTGTTGAGCCACTCCGCAACCGTCATGCCGCGGGTGGTGTCCATGCGCATGTCGAGCGGCGCATCGAATCGGAAACTGAAGCCACGGCTGCCGTCGTCGAGCTGGGGTGAACTCACGCCCAGATCGAGCAGCAGGCCGTCGATGGTGGTCACGCCACGCGCCGCCAGCGCATCGGCCAGGTCGGCAAATCCGGCGTGGACAATGGAGAAGCGCGGGTCGGCGATGCCGGCGGCCTCGGCGATGGCGGCCGGGTCCTTGTCGAAGGCGATCAGACGCCCCTGCTCGCCCAGCTGCGAGAGGATCAGCCGCGAGTGGCCGCCGCGACCAAAGGTGCCGTCGACGTAGGTGCCTTCGGGTTGGATTGCCAGGGCGTCGACCGCTTCGTGGAGCAGCACGGTCTTGTGCACGAAGTTCACAGCGAGATGCCCTGCATCTGCGCGGCAAGCTCCGCTGGATCGATCGCCATGACGGAGGCGTTCTGTGCCGCCCACTTCGCCTCATCCCACAGCTCGAACTTGTTGCCCATGCCGACGAGGGCAATCTCCTTGTCGAGTCCGGCGATCTGCCTCAGCCGCGGCGAGATCAGCACACGGCCGGCCGAATCGAGCTCGACATCCTCGGCATGGCCGACGATGAAGCGGCGGATCGGCATCTGGGCACCGGTGAGCTGGTTGAGCTGGTCACGCACCGGCAACCAGTCGGGTTCGGGATAGATCAGCAGGCAGCCGGAGGGCTCGACGGTAATGACGAGGCGGCCAGCGCAGCGGGCGGACAGCAGTTCGCGATGCTTGGCCGGAATAGCCAAACGCCCCTTGCTGTCGAGGTTGAGAGACGCCACACCGCTGAACATGTTCTCCGTCTTCCTGGGTTGGGTTGTTTTCTACACTTTCACCCACTTTTTCCCACTGCGCCCCACTATAGAGGAAAAAAAACGCCCTCACAAGGGGCGGATTCGGAAATTCCGTTTTGATACAATCACTTACGTCGGCGATTGCATGACAAATCACTGATATACAAAACAAAATAAAATGAAGCCTCAAGCTCACATTCTTAAAGTGCTACTTTAAGTAAGGACATTCAGCCCGCCCATGTTGCCCAAACTGTTGCGTCTGGCGCTCTACCTCCTCGCGACCTGGGCCGTACTGGTGCTGGTGATGAGTTGGTTCAAGCCGCAGTGGCGGCGTGAGCTCGACCGCGCGATGCGCATCGCCGCAACGGTGTTGCTGCTCACCGCCATTGGTGCGCTCGGCTGGCACTTGTCGCGCTGAATCCGGTCCGATGTCATCGGAAGGCGCTTGCGCCGACTGATGCCCATTGCCTGTGAGGAACGCACCATGGCGCTGCGCTACGATCTGCCCACCGCTTCCGAGATCACGCCGGAAACCGTCTACCTGGAACGCCGCCGCTGGATGCAGGGCCTGGCCGGTCTTGCACTGGCGCCACTGCTGCCCGAGGCAACCGGCGCGACAAACCCATCGGCACTGGCGGCGCGGCCGGGACGTTTCAGCACCAGCGAGACGCGCAACAGCCTGGAACAGATCACCGGCTACAACAATTACTACGAGTTCGGCACCGACAAGGACGAACCCGCGCGCAATGCCCACACGCTACGGCCTCGCCCGTGGGCCGTCATCGTGGAAGGCGAGTGCGAGGCGCCGCGTACTTACGATATCGATACGCTGCTCAAGCTCGCGCCACTCGAGGAGCGAGTGTACCGGCTGCGCTGCGTCGAGGGCTGGTCCATGGTCATCCCTTGGGTTGGCTTCGAACTCGGTACACTGCTGCGGCAGGTAAAGCCGACCTCTCGCGCCAAATACGTGGCCTTCACCACGCTGGCCGATCCCAAGCAGATGCCCGGCCTCGCCAGCGGCGTGCTCGACTGGCCATACACCGAGGGGCTGCGTATCGACGAGGCGATGCATCCATTGACGCTGCTGGCCGTCGGCCTCTACGGCAAGGCACTGCCCAATCAAAATGGCGCACCAATCCGGCTGGTCGTACCGTGGAAATACGGCTTCAAGAGTGCGAAATCGATCGTGCGCATCCGGCTGACCGAACAACAGCCGGCCACGGCCTGGAACAAGGCCGCCCCGCAGGAATACGGCTTCTACTCGAACGTGAACCCGGAAGTCGACCATCCGCGCTGGAGCCAGGGCAGCGAGCGACGCATCGGCGAGCTGCTGCGGCGCAAGACGGTGCTGTTCAACGGCTATGGTGAACAAGTGGCCGGCCTGTACCGTGGCATGGATCTGCGCCGCTTTTATTGATCAATACGTGCAAGTGTTGCGAAAACATCGCTTACACAGTCCGACCGCTCATCATTGACGGACGGGTCGCCTTTCCCGTGCTCGGCTTTTGTAGAAAAGACGCTAGCGCCTTGTTTTCAACTGGATATGTCGATTGCGACATGGGCGCAACAACTGCCGGAATGGTCGAATCCAGGCGACCGCCGGTGTCGATAAGGGGTTTTGCGCTTTCGTGAAGCCAGCCTTTGCGGTAAAAAATGGCGCTCGTATGACACTGGGGGTGGGGCATGCTGGACGTGGTATTCCGCAAGACGGATCTGGGCTCCGAAGAAGTGCGCTCGCGCGGTCACGCGCTCTCGCCCAAGCTGCGCCAGCTGCTGATCATGATCGATGGCAAGACCCCTGCCGGGCAGCTCGCGCTGCAACTGCCGGAAAAGGAAATGGTGCATCGGCTGATGGAGCTGGAATGGGATGGCTTCATCGAGCGTGTCGGCGGCGTTGCTGCCGGTGGTGCGATCTCCTCGCCCAAGCCGGCACCCGCACCAGTAGCCGCACCTGCGCCGGCGGCTCCCATCACGATCGCCGCCGGCACCATCAGCGCCGGCCAGGTGGCCCGCATCCGCAACATTCTCCACATGAGCAACCAGAACCAGCTGTCCGGCGCGCTCGACGATCTGCTGCGCCAGCTCGATGGCGCCGTCGACAAATCCGTGCTTGAAGCCGGCATCACGCGCTGGCTGACGTTGATGCGCGAGCGCGGCCACGAGGCCACGGCGCAGACCTATCTCGCGCAGATCCGCGCAGTGCTCAAGGGCTAGCCCGCCCCCTGCGAGGTGGCAGGCATCACCGCCGCCTGCAAGGCCGCTTCCAGCGCCGCCCAATCGGGCGGCGTTTCGCTGTCTACGATCACCTCGAAGCGGTTGTCACGACGATAGGCCGAGATCGCCGCGCCCGGCACGCCGTCGACCCAGTCGAAGCGATACCAGTCGCGCTCGGTATGGAACACACCCTTGGCGCGAGACAGCCCAACCAAACCCAGCTTGTCCGGTTCGCCAAACGCTTCGAACAGGTCAGCCACCAGATAGGACACGAACACCGTCTCCGGCGCGAACACCCAGCCGCAGCTGTGCGAGCCCAGGCTGGACTGCGTTTTTCTCAGTGGGTAGGACGGCGCCGCTTCCGCTGCCGACGTGGCTGGCTTGCGGCGAGTCGGGGCCAGGCCGTGCGCACCGCTGTGCGGCGCCACCTCACCCCAGCGCGCAGCGTCGAGCTCCAGATCGAGCAAGGCGGGGTCGAACGCGCCCTGCGTCGCCTCGACCACCGCCAACTTGGCCGGATACAACGCCATCGCCAGCGCGCGGGCACGCTCCAGCTCGACGTGATTCGCCAGATCGATCTTGTTCAGCACCAGCACATCGGCCAATTCCAGTTGGGCACGCCAGGTTTCGTGCCCGGTGTAGCGCGCATCGTCGAGGTGCCGCGGGTCGAGCAGCGTGACGACGGCGCGCAACTCAAAGGCCTTGGCCTGCATCGGCTCGCGCAGCAAATCGACGATGCCTGCAGGGTGGCCCAGGCCGGACGGCTCGATCAGGATGCGATCGGGGCGCCGTGCCTTGACGATGCGGCCCAGCGCAGTGCGCAACATCGGGCTGGTGGTGCAGCAGATGCAGCCGCCGGGCACTTCGGCGACATCGAGGTTGGCGCCGGCCGCAGACAGTGTCGCGCCATCGATGCCGACCTCGCCAAATTCGTTGACCACCACAGCCCAGTATTCATCGGCCGGTTTGTCCGCCAGCAGCCGCGTCAGCGCGGTGGTCTTGCCGACGCCGAGAAAACCGGTGACAAGATTGACGGGGATGCGGGGTGGTAGGGTCATGATCACTTGAGCCAGTTGAGCAGCGGTTGCCATTGCGCCAGATCGCGGGCGTAGCGCAGGTGCGGCAGGTCGAACAGCGTCAGCCCGCGTGGCTGCAGCTGCACATAGAGTTGGGTGTCGCGGATACAGGTGACGAGCGGCAACGACTGCTCGGCGACGAACTCGGCGAAGCGCCGCGCTGCCTGCGTGCGCGGGTTGTAGCGCATACCGACCACGGCAACCCTGACCTTGTCCTTGCGCAGTGCCCGCGTCTCGCGCAGCGCCACAAAGAAATCGGTCAACGCCCAGGCATCGAAGCTCGCGGGCTGCGCCGGCACCACCACGTGGCTGACCACGGCCAGTGCCGCATCCAGCTTCTTGCCGTGCAAGCCGGCGGGGCTGTCGAGGATCGCTACCGTCGTGCCCTTCGGTGGCCGGGCCGGCTCGCCCGGTGCAAGGTCCCAGCCGGCAATGGCCGGGTAGTGCTCGGGCCGCAGATCCAGCCAGCGCCGCGCCGTATGCTGCCGATCCAGGTCGCCCAGCATCACCCCTTCGCCTTCCCACGCATAGTGGGCAGCCAGTTGGGTGGCCAGCGTCGATTTGCCGCTGCCGCCCTTGGGGTTGGCGACCAGGATGGTTTTCATCGTTCAGCCCTCGGGCGCCGCCTTGTGCGGGCGACGCTTGGCATCGTCCGTATGCAGCTTCTGCATCGCGCCACCGAGATCGCCGCCGAGCAGTTGCGGCACGATCAGGTGGGCGCGGTTCAACGTATCGTCGATCGGCCCCTGCTCCTCGGCGCGTGGCGGCTTCAGCACAAAGCTCGCCACCTGTGCCCGATCGCCCGGATGGCCGATGCCGATGCGCAGTCGCCAGTAATTGGGCGTGGACAGGTGCGCCTGGATGTCCTTGAGCCCGTTGTGGCCGCCGGTGCCGCCGCCCTGCTTCAACTTGATCTGGCCGGGCGGGATGTCGAGCTCGTCGTGCGCCACCAGGATTTCGTGCGGCAGAATGCGATAGAACTGCGCCACCGACACCACCGAGAGTCCGCTGCGGTTCATGAAGGTCTGCGGTTGCAGCAGCCACACTTCATGGCCGTGCAGCCGGGCACGGCCGATCAGGCCGTGGAACTTGTTGTCGTGCCGCAGCGTAGTGCCCCCGTCGCGCGCCAACTGGTCCACCCACCAGAATCCGGCGTTGTGGCGGGTGGCCGCATATTCGGCGCCCGGATTGCCCAGGCCGACGATCAATTTGATGGGTGTGGCGCTCATGCTGGTTGACTGGCCGCGCAGCGGCAAAATGGTTCGAGCCGCGCATTGTAACGTCTCGTGAACAACAAATGGCTAGACTTCGTGCCGCAATCGGTGTAGCGTGGCCGGCAGCAGTCGCATCAAAGCATGTATTCGAGCAGTTCCCAGCCCGTTTCACGACGGCGCGTCGCAAGTACTCCCGGCTACGTTTCTTGATCGTTTGCGAGATCAGGGCATGCGCCCGCTTTATTCAATTTGTTTTAGGAAGGAACGTAGCAATGGCTACCGGTACCGTTAAGTGGTTCAATGATTCCAAGGGCTTCGGCTTCATCACTCCGGATGATGGCGGCCAAGACCTGTTTGCCCATTTCTCCGAAATCCAGGGCAACGGCTTCAAGAGCCTGCAGGAAAACCAACGCGTTGAGTTCGAAGTGAAGCAAGGCCCGAAGGGTCTGCAAGCTTCGGCGATCCGCAAGGCCTAATCGCCCCTGCACCACAAAAAACCGCGGCCCTGCCGCGGTTTTTTGTTGCCTGGCGTACGTGCTAACTGCCGCGCTCCGGGAACAGCACCTCGGTGTAGCCGAGCTTGTGCAGATCGCGGATATGGAACGGATAAAGCACGCCATTCAGGTGATCGCACTCGTGTTGCACCACGCGGGCATGGAAACCATCCACGGTACGATCGATCGCCACGCCGTGTTGATCGAAGCCGGTGTAGCGCAACTTCAGGTGCCGCGGTACCAGGCCGCGCAGCCCGGGCACCGACAGGCAGCCCTCCCAGCCCTCCTCGATTTCGTCGGAGAGTGGCGTCAATACTGGATTCACCAGCACCGTCTCCGGCACCGGCTGCGCATCCGGATAGCGTGGATTGCTCTGGAAGCCGAAGATCACCACCTGCAGCCCCACGCCGATCTGTGGCGCGGCGATGCCGACCCCCTTGCTGGCCTGCATGGTGTCGAACAAATCGGCCACCAGCGCATGCAGTGCCGGGGTATCGAAGGCCGCCACCGGCTGCGCCACTTCGTAGAGGCGCGGATCACCCATCTTCAGCACGTCACGGATCGCCATGGCAGTTCCCATCTTGGATTGACCGAGGCGAGCTTAGCGCGAAACGCCTGCGCAGCGGCGGCGCGCTTCGTTACAATCGGGCATCCAAGCATGGGGGTGCCATGAAGCAACGTATCCTGTTCGTGGAAGACGACGGTGAGCTCGCAGAGCTGATCGGCGGCTTCCTGAAGAGCTTCGAGTTCGATGTCGAACACCTGCCCGACGGCAGCACCGTGATCGACCGCGTGCGGCAGAGCCCGCCGGACCTAGTGCTGCTCGACGTGATGTTGCCCGGCAAGGATGGCCTCACGCTGTGCCGCGAACTGCGCACCTTCTACAGCGAGCCCATCGTCATCCTCACCTCGCTCAACAGCGACATGAACCAGATCCTGGGCTTCGAGATCGGCGCCACCGACTACGTGGTGAAAACCACGCCGCCTGCGGTGTTGCTGGCACGTATCCGTGCCCACCTGCGCCAGACCCAGGCCGGCGCCAGCGCGGTACCGAGCACACCGACCAGCAACGGCAATCCGCAGACGCTGAACTTCGGCAAGCTGCAGATCGATGCGCGCAATCGCACCGCCACCTATGCAAAGGAACCGCTGCACCTTTCGACCGGCGATTTCGACCTGCTGTGGGAGCTGGCACGCCACGCCGGCGAGATCCTGTCGCGCGACCACCTGCTGAAGACGCTACGCGGCATCGAATACGACGGCATGGACCGCAGCATCGACGTCGCCATCTCGCGACTGCGCAAGAAACTGGACGACGATCCGAACGAGCCGCGCAAGATCAAGACCATCCGCCACAAGGGCTACCTGTTTGCCACCGACATCTGGTGGCAGGAGTGAGCGCGCGTCACCGCGCCGCGGAGCGTTGACATGCGCAAGCTGTTCCTGCGCTTCTACCTCACCGTCGTCGTCTGCTTCCTCGCCTCCGGCCTGTTGATCGGGGTGTTCTACAAGCAGATGCTGGAGCGCATCAATCGTCAGTACCTGAACGACGTGTTCCAGAGCACCATCATCATCGTCGAGAACGAGCTCGGTGCGCTGCCGCAATCGCTGTGGCACGACGAGATCACCCGCCTGCGCAGCAAGCTGCCGGTGCCGGTGAACATCGAGGCGGTCGAAGCCTACCAGCTAGGCCCAGCGCTGCAGCAGAGCCTGATGAATGGCGAAACGCTGTATCTGCCCAAGCGCAACATCTACATTCACCGTATCCCCGATACCCAGCTCGCCATCGAGCTCGGCCCGGTGGCCTTCCTCGCGCGGCTCGACAGCGTCTCCTGGCCGGACATCATCGGCCTGATCCTGATGAGCGCGGCGCTCGGCATTCCTACCTGGCTGTGGCTGCGGCCATTCTGGCGCGACCTGCTGGCGCTGACCCGCCAGAGCCGTGCGCTCGGGCGCGGCGATTTTTCCGCGCGCACCGAGCTTGAGGAATCGTCGCCGCTGGAACCGCTGTCCGGCACCATGAACCGCATGGCACAGGACATTGAAGAGCTGTCCAGCGGCCGCCAGGCGATGATCGATGCCATTTCGCACGACGTACGCACGCCGCTGGCGCGGCTGCGCTACCGGCTGGAAGCGGTGAAGGCCGGCGCCCCGGTCGATGGCTTCATCGCCGGCGCCGAGCGCGACCTCGCCCACATGGACCAGCTGGTCGAGGAGTGGCTGACACTGCGCACGCTGGAGCGCCCCGAGATGCGGCCCGAGGCGCAGCCGTTCGAGGCACTGCCGTGGCTGGCGCGCCAGCTCGACGAGTTAGCCGTGACCGGTGATGCAATCGAGTTCGTCAACGCCAGCGGCAGTGACGAACCCTGGCTGTGGGCTGATCGTTACTACCTCGGCCGCGCGCTCGGCAACCTCGTCAACAATGCGCGGCGCTATGGCGGCGGCCGGGTGCGAGTGACCTTCGCCTGGCAGGACGGCAACGCCGCACTGCATGTCGACGACGACGGCCCCGGCATTCCGGTCGATGCGCGCGAGCGGCTGCTCAAGCCGTTCGAGCGCCTGGAAGGCAGCCGCAACCGCAGCACCGGCGGCCATGGCCTCGGCCTCGCCATCACCGCCATGATCATGCAGGGGCATGGCGGTGCGCTGACCGTGGGCGATAGCGACCTCGGCGGTGCACGCATGAGCCTGTCCTGGCCCAGCCCGCTCACCGCTGAAGACTGAGCCCCCACTGCCGCTGCCGGCGCTTCCCCGCTACAATGGCTTGATTCTTCAAGCATCCGCCCCGGCAGCATCATGGATATCCAGCAATACATGCAAGACGTCGGCCGCCGTGCCCGCGCCGCCAGCCGCGCAATGGCCAAGGCCGACACCGCCGCCAAGAACCAGGCACTGAACGCCATCGCCGACGCCATCGTCCGCGATGCCGCGCTGCTGACCGCCGCCAACGAGCAGGACATGGCTCAGGCGCGCGCCGACGGCCTGGAACCGGCGCTGCTCGAGCGCTTGCAGCTTACCGAGAAAACCATCGCCACCATGGCCGAAGGCCTGCGCCAGATCGCCAGCCTGCCCGATCCGATCGGCAACATGGGCGACTTCAAATACCAGCCGACCGGCATCCAGGTCGGCAAGATGCGCGTGCCGCTGGGTGTGATCGGCATCATCTACGAAGCGCGACCGAACGTGACCGCCGATGCCGCAGGTCTCTGCATCAAGTCCGGCAACGCCACCATCCTGCGCGGCGGCCGTGAAGCCTTCCATTGCAACCAGGCCATCGCCCGCCTGGTGAAGGAAGGCCTCGCCACCGCCGGCCTACCCGAATCCGCAGTACAGATCATCGAGACGCCGGACCGCGCTGCGGTCGGCGAGCTGATCACCATGACCGCGTTCGTCGACGTGATCGTGCCGCGCGGCGGCAAGGGCCTGATCGAGCGCATCAGCCGCGACGCCCGCGTGCCGGTGATCAAGCATCTGGACGGCATCTGCCACGTCTACATCGACGACGAGGCCGATCCGGAAAAGGCCATCCGCATCGCCGACAACGCCAAGACCCAGCGCTACGCGCCGTGCAACACCATGGAAACGCTGCTGGTGAACGAGAACGTCGCCGACGTGATCCTGCCACCGCTTGCCGCGATCTACCGCGAGAAGGGCGTGGAGCTGCGCGGCTGCGCCGCCACCCGCGACATCCTGCCCGACGCGATCCCGGCCACCGAAGAAGACTGGCGCACCGAATACCTGGCTCCCATCCTGGCCATCCGGATCGTCGCCGACCTCGATGCGGCGATCGACCATATCAACACCTACGGCAGCCACCACACCGACGCCATCGTCAGCGAGAATTACACCAAGGCGCGGCGCTTCCTGCGCGAGGTGGATAGCGCCAGTGTGATGGTCAACGCCTCGACCCGCTTCGCCGATGGCTTCGAATACGGCCTGGGTGCCGAGATCGGCATTTCCACCGACAAGATCCACGCCAGAGGACCGGTGGGGCTGGAAGGCCTGACCAGCGAAAAGTGGATCGTGCTCGGTGATGGACATATCCGCAGCTGATCTTCTTGCTTGGCACAAGGCCCGCTTAGCGGGCCTTGTCGCATTGGAGCATTCCCTATGCAAACCGAACTCCAAACCCATGTACCTATTCTGCGAGCGCTGCGCGCCGAACTCGACGAACTTGATGCCCAGTGGCTGGCATTGCTGGCCCGGCGCTTCGCCATTACTGCCGAAGTCGGCCAGCTAAAGAAGCAGCACGGCCTGCCGGCGCGCGACCTCGAACGCGAAGCGCAACAACGTGCCCGCTTCGCCGCGCTCGCCAGCGAACACGGCATTGATCCCGAATTCGCGCAGAACCTGCTGCAACTGCTGCTCGACGAGGTGGTGGCGCGGCATCAGCGGGCGTGAGATGAACACCCTCGGCGTCTATGGCGGCACCTTCAATCCGATCCACCATGGCCATCTGGCGCTGGCGCGCGGCCTGCGCAATACCTTCGCATTACCGGAAGTGCGGCTGATCCCGACCGGCGAGCCACCACACCGGCCACCACCTCAGGTTCCAGCCGCACAGCGCTTTGCGTGGGTGCGTGATGCGCTGGCCGGTGAGGCGGGCCTCATCGCCGACGATATCGAGCTGCGCCGAAGCGGCTACAGCTATACCATCGATACGCTGACCCAGCTGCAGCGCGAGCGGCCGGACGCCTTGCTGGTCTGGCTCATCGGCGCCGACTCGCTGGCCCAGCTCCCGACTTGGCGCGACTGGCGGCAGCTGCTCGAGCTGGGTCATCTCGTCGTCGCAGCGCGGCCGGACACCGATCTGGCCAGCCTGCCCGCCGAAATCGCCGTCGAATTCGCCAGGCGGCGGCTCGAAGCCAAGCCTGATGCGCTGACAAAAGGTAAACTGTCGGTTTTGCCCAGCCCGCTATTACCGTTTTCCTCGACCGAACTGCGCGCGCGCCTCGCGTGCGGCGAGGATATCTCGGCGCAAAGCCCGGTCGCCCGGGCGATCATGGATAGCGGGCTCTACCGGAATCACGCATGAACGAACATACCGCACAGATGCGCGACATCGCTGTCGCCGCGCTGGAAGACATCAAGGCCAAGTACATCGAAATCCTCGATACCGAGGAGCTCACCGACCTGTTCGAGTGCATGGTGGTCGCCTCGGGCGACTCCAACCGGCAGGTGCGCGCACTGGCCAACAACGTGGCCGTCGAGCTCAAGGCCAAGGGCTTCGAAATCATCTCGACCGAAGGCGAGGAAAGCGGTGAATGGGTGCTGGTCGATGCCGGCAGCCTAGTGGTGCACGTGATGCTGCCCGCCGTACGCGACTACTACGATCTGGAACAATTGTGGGGCGGCCAGAAGCCGACCTTCAATCCCACCGGCCGCCCCTGGTCGGCAGTCTGAGCTACGGCGCCAGGGCAGGCTTCATAACGATATAACCAGCCTGTCTTTAGCCCCCCTCTACCTTGCGGTAGATTCGAACGTTCCCCTGTTTGTCGCCCGCGACCGGCCACGGCCGCGGGCCCGAGACCTGTACTGCCCATGAACACCATCAGCGAAACGCGCCTCACCCACCTCAAGCAGCTGGAGGCCGAGTCCATCCACATCATCCGCGAGGTCGCGGCCGAGTTCGACAACCCGGTGATGCTGTACTCGATCGGCAAGGATTCCGCCGTAATGCTGCATCTGGCCAAGAAGGCCTTTGCCCCCGGCAAGCCACCGTTCCCGCTGATGCACGTGGATACCACCTGGAAATTCCAGGAGATGTACAAGCTGCGCGACCAGCAAAAGGCCGAAGGCTGGAATCTGATCACCTACGTGAACGAGGAAGGCGTGAAAGCCGGCATCAACCCGTTCACCGCCGGCAGTGCCAAGCACACCGACGTGATGAAGACCGAGGGGCTGAAGCAGGCGCTGAACAAATACGGTTTTGACGCCGCCTTCGGTGGCGCCCGCCGCGACGAGGAAAAGAGCCGCGCCAAGGAGCGCGTCTACTCGTTCCGCGACAAGAACCATCGCTGGGATCCGAAGAACCAGCGCCCCGAACTCTGGAACATCTACAACTCGCGCATCGACAAGGGCGAGAGCATCCGTGTGTTCCCGCTGTCGAACTGGACCGAGCTCGATATCTGGCAATACATCTTCCTCGAGAACATCGAGATCGTGCCGCTCTACTTCGCCGCTGAGCGCGAGGTGGTCGACTACAACGGCGCGCTGGTGATGATCGACGATGAGCGCATCCTGCAGTACCTCACGCCCGAACAGAAAGCCACCATCCGCAAGGAATGGGTGCGATTCCGCACGCTGGGCTGCTACCCGCTCACCGGCGCAGTCGAATCACGGGCGCAGACGCTGCCCGACATCATCCAGGAAATGCTGCTGACCACCACCAGCGAGCGCCAGGGCCGCGTGATCGACCACGACTCCAGCGGCTCGATGGAGAAGAAGAAAATGGAAGGCTACTTCTAAGCCGCCGCGCCATCGCCGCCCGCCACTGACCGTATTCTGGACGTACCCGAACATGTCTCACCAATCCGACCTGATCGCCAGCGACATCCTCGCCTACCTCAAGCAGCACGAGAACAAGGATCTGCTGCGTTTCATCACCTGTGGCAACGTCGATGACGGCAAGTCCACGCTGATCGGCCGCCTGCTGCACGATTCCAAGCTGATCTTTGAAGACCACCTCGCCGCGATCAAGAAGGACAGCCAGAAGTACAACACCACCGACGACGAGTTCGATCTGGCGCTGCTGGTCGACGGCCTGCAGGCCGAACGCGAGCAAGGCATCACCATCGACGTGGCCTACCGCTATTTCAGCACCGACAAGCGCAAGTTCATCATCGCCGACTGCCCGGGGCACGAGCAGTACACCCGCAACATGGCCACCGGCGCTTCCACCTGTGATCTGGCGGTGATCCTGATCGATGCCCGCTACGGCGTGCAGACCCAGACCCGTCGCCACAGCTACATTGTCAGCCTACTCGGCATTCGCCATGTGCTGGTCGCGGTGAACAAGATGGACCTGGTCGACTTCTCGGAAGCGCGCTTCAACGAGATCAAGGCGGCCTACCTGGAATTCGCCGGTGCGCTGAACATCCCCGACATCCGCTTCGTGCCGATCTCGGCGCTGAAGGGCGATAACGTGGTCAACGCCTCCACGCAGACCGCGTGGTACGACGGCGGCACGCTGATGCAGCTGCTGGAAGCCGTCGAGGTGAACCGCAACGCCCAGCTCGACGCGTTCCGCCTGCCGGTGCAATACGTGAACCGGCCCAACCTCGACTTCCGCGGCTTCTGCGGCACCATTGCCGCCGGCCACATCGCTCCAGGCGATGACGTCGTCGCACTACCGTCGGGCAAGCGCTCCAAGGTAAAGGCCATCGTCACCTTCGAAGGCGAGCAAGCCGACGCCTTCGCCGGCCAGGCCATCACGCTGACGCTGGACGACGAGATCGACATCAGCCGCGGTGATCTGATCGTACGCGCCGACGATGCCCAGCCCAATGTGGCCCAGGCCTTCGATGCCCACGTGGTATGGATGAACGAATCACCGCTCGTTGTCGGCAAGGAATACGCGATCAAGCTCGCCGGGAAGAGCGTGTTCGGCCGCGTCAGCAAGATCGCCCACCGCATCGACGTGAACACCATGGCACAGCTCGATGCTGAGCAGATCGGCCTCAACGAAATCGCCCTGGTCACACTCGAAGTCAACGCCCCAGTGGTATTCGACCCCTACATCCAGTGCCGCGGCACTGGCAGCTTCATTGTGATCGACCGCCTGAGCAACGCCACGGCCGGTGCCGGAATGATCGCTAGCGTCGCCGCTTCGGCCAGCAAATCACTCGATGAAATGGACGAACTGGAACGCTACCGCGCGTTCGAGGTGGAGCTGAATGGGCTGGTGCGGAGATATTTTCCGCACTGGGAGGCGGTAGATTTGAGCAAATTGGTGCGCTGAGCCCCACCGTCGACCAATAAGAAACTTCCTGAACGGCGGTTTTGTATTGACCCAGTGAAAACCTGCTCAGGTGTTATCGTTGGGAGGAAGACACCATGAGTATGTTGACGGACGAAGAAATCAAACGCTAGACCGCGAAGCGCAAGACAGCGCTGGTGCCGGAGATCATCCAGCGCAAGACCAACGTGTCAGAGGTGAGCAGACCTGTGGCCTACCCCCGTCGTGAGATTGATAGCCGGATGGAAGACGGGCGCTAGGGCATGTAAAAAAAAGCAGCCTTGCAGGGCAAGGCCGAGCAGTGGTCGAGAAAATCCGCTAGGGACTGCAGGCCGACGGCATCACCGCCGCGATCAGAAAGCGGTGCTGGTGGTTCGAAGTGCTACGGCGCTGTGTACTCGCTCGTGAAGACCACGCCGGTGCTGCAAGGCCGCTTCGTGGCCACAATCACGGCCTTGATCTGCCTAGCCTCCTTCAGTAAAACGCTGGCGTTCGAAAGTACAGATTTCTGGCACATTTGTTGCCTATCTTGACAGGGCGATTTGTCATCCAGAAAGTCAAAGCTTGCCTAAGAGCGGATCGCGTTTGCGCTGCACCTAGTCGATTCCGGCACACTGCAGTTTTGTCGCGGTAAATATAGGCTACCGTGACTCCCCTCGATCCCTTTGCCCAACATATCCAAGACCGCTCTCTCACCGTGGGCATCTATGGTTTGGGCTATGTGGGGCTGCCATTGGCGCTGCGTTTCGCCGAAGTTGGCGGCAAGGTGTTGGGCTTCGACATCGATCCAGTCAAGGTCGCCAAGCTCAACTGGGGCGAAAGCTATATCGAACGGATCGAACCTAGGTTAATCCAAGCTGCGTAGACTCAGGGGCTGACGGCCAGCAGCGACTTTGCCCGCACACCGAGGCAGACGTACTGATCCTCTGCGGACCTACCCCATTGGATGCCCATGATGCTCCAGATCTGAGCTTTATCTTGAACGCGGTCCAGGCCATTCTGCCGCACTTTCGCGCGGGCCAGCTGATGAGCTTGGAGAGGACCGCCTGGCCCGGTACTACGGACGAGGAGTTAGCCCCACGCCTTGCTGCTTGGCGCTCTATCCCGCGCGAAAACTGTGCGCTGGTGTTGTCCAGCGCGCGAAGAGCCCGGGAGCACAGACTACGGCACCGCCGATATCCTAAAGTGGTGGGCGGGAAGACGCGGCGCTATTTGGCACTGGGTGATGCGCTCTACCAACTGGCGGTACGCCGCACCTTACCAGTAAGCAGCACCCGGGGGGCGAAGTTGACCTTCCCCCACGGAGTGAACCACTAATTAGTTAGCGATTTGCTCATGTTGGGGTTGATGGGTTTCCCAATACTGCATCGGGGTCTGGTACTGCAGGGCACTATGCGGCCGGACATGATTGTAGTCCTGTCGCCAAGATTCGATCATGGTTCGGGCTTGGGCCAGGTTGTGAAACACCAACTGGTTCAGGCACTCCTCCCTTAGTCGGCCATTGAAGCTCTCGATGAAGGCGTTCTCCACCGGTTTGCCGAGCCGGATGAATTGCAGCTTCACCCCATGGCGATGCGCCCATTCATCCAGTGCCCGACTGGTGAACTCCGGACCATTGTCGACCTGAATCAGCGCGGGCAAGCGGCCACCCAGGCGCAGTTGCTCCAGTACCCGTGCCACTCTGACACCAGAGAGTGAGTGATCCACTTCGATCCAGACGGCCTCACGATGCCAGGTGTCGATGATCGCCAGCAGGCGAATACGTCGGCCATTCCATAAACTGTCTGCCACAAAATCCATCGCCCAGCGCTGATCAGGTCCGGCTGCCAGCGGCAACACCACGCGCAAGTGACTGGGGCGTTTCTTGCGATGACGTAAACGCAACGACAAGCCTTCTTCACGGTAAAGCCGCTCCACCCGCTTGTGGTTGATACGCCAGCCTTCCCGCTGTAGCAGCACATGCAGCCGCGGCGCACCAAAGCGCCGCCGTTGTGCAGCCAGCTCACGCAGGCGTTGCCGCAATACCGCATTGGGGTCAGGCGGTGGCTGATGGCGCAGGGTATTGCGCGCGATCTGGACCAATGCACAGGCCCGCCGTTCCGAGATGCCGTGCGCCAGCATCAACTGGCGTGCAACAGTACGGCGTTGAGCGGGCCGGCTCAGTTTTTTGCCAGCACTTCCTTGAGCATCTGGATGTCGAGGGCTTGGTCAGCGACCAGCCGCTTGAGGCGATTGTTCTCGTCTTCAAGTTGTTTGAGGCGCCGCGCTTCGGGGACGTCCATGCCGCCGAATTTGGCGCGCCACTTGTAGAAAGTGGCATCCGAGATGCCGTGTTTGCGGCACAGCTCGACAGCTGGCAGACCTGCTTCGGCCTCTTTGAGGATGGCGATGATCTGTTCATCGGTAAAACGGGACTTGCGCATGCGGGCTCCTTGGCCGTCATGCTAACTAATTCTTGGTATAGCTGGGTGGGGGAAGGTCACATCCCGATTGACCCCTTTTTCCGGACCTGGAAGGCCAAGGAATACGGCGTCAACACCCGTTTTATCGAGCTGGCTGGCGAAATCAATCATTACATGCCGCACTGGGTGGTCCAGAAAGTGGCCGACGCGCAGAACGAGCATGCCAAGGCAGTGAAGGGCAGCTGCGTCCTAGTGCTGAGCATCGCCTACAAAAACATCGACGACACCCGAGAATCGCCCTCGTCGAGATCATGGACCTTCTACGCCAGCGCGGCGCCATGGTCGAATATAGCGACCCCCATCTTCCCTGCCATGCGCGAATACCTAGTTTGATCTGAGCTCCGTCCCGCTCACCGCTGAAGTCCTTGTCGGCTACGACTGCATGGTGCTGACCACCGACCATAACCACTTCGACTGTACGTTGCTCGTTAAGTACGCTCAGTTGCTAGTGGATACACGATGCAAGCTAGCAACGGCGTCCAATGTCGTTAATGCTTGACCACAGTGGCTATACCACCAATAACGACCGCTCTGATCAATAACGATAATCGTTCTTTATAAAATTTTAGGCAATGAACGTTATTTGGTGGTGGCATCAAGAAATCGAAATCAGTATGTTTTTTTAGTATCCTACGTATTCGGCAGTTTAAGAGGGCGCTGTGGCTGGTGCCATCGCATTAGGCTGCACGACTTCAATCTGAAAATAGTTCGTCAAATCTCAACCACATCCTGCCTTTGCTCCGGCGGTCAAGTTATGTCTCTCAGCGTGGAGTTATACTTGGTCAAGGACGTAGAAGGCTAGGCACGCTTGACGGATACGGCTCCAACGAGATCATTTTCGACCCGAAGAAATTCGACTGTCCGCTTGGGATGCTATATCGAAATCAACCCGTGCGTATCCCTATACTGGCTTGCTCAGGTAGCTCAGGCTGGCGCGCCTGTAACACCTCTAATGCTTGTTGACTCTCGAGGACGCTAGCTTGATTGACGGAGCCAAACCAGAAGGCATAGCCGCTAACCCGCAGATCTACAGCCCGATCGCGACCGGCAACGGCGCATATGTCGTACACCAGCGCCTCGCCCGCCAGCTTGTCGGGTATCAGATCGCCGGCTATTCTCCCTGGCTGACGCTCTGCCCACCACTGCTGCTCGGGCTGCACCGGCCGGCCGACATCCTGCACACCACCCCGGATTACGCACCCTTTCTTTGGCGACGTGACCAACGGCGCGTGATCACCCTGCACAACTACGTGCTCGATCCGTTCATGCAGGCATACAGCTCCGCGCTGCAGCGGCTGCACTACCGGACTGACCTGCGCGCCTTCACCCGGCGGGCGCTGGCCGGTGCCGATATCGTTACGGCGGTCAGTGCGGCCACGGCAGCCCGAGCACAGGAGGACCTCGGTTTCTCCGGCCCGATCCGCGTTATCTACAATGGCATCGATACCGACTTGTTCAAGCCCAGCTCGGCACCCCGGACTGAGCGAAGTGGACCGCTGCGGGTGCTGTTCTGCGGCAACCCAACCCGGCGCAAGGGCGCGCACTGGCTACCGGCCATCATCCGCGGCGCCGGCCGTGGCTTCGAGTTCTGGATCACTGCCGGCCTGCGCGGCCAGCCCCAGCTAGGTCGGCTGGCTGAGCTGCCCAATGTACGGCTGATTCCGCCCCGGCCGCATGCGGCAATGCCCGAGCTCTACCGGACCGCCGATGTGCTGCTGGCCCCCACCGTGCGCGAAGGCCATTCGCTCGCCATCCTTGAGGCCATGGCCTGCGGCTTGCCGTTGGTCGCCAGTGCGCTCCCGGAGGTGGCCGAGACCGTCTGCCACAGTGCCGGAGGTTTCTTGCTGCCGTTGGGAAAGACGGATGACTTCGTGGCGGCGCTACAGCAGCTGCGAGACAATGTTGTATTACGCCTACAATTCGGGCAATACAATGCCCGGCAGGTGATCAGCGAGGGTTGGACCGAGACACGCATGGTCGAGGACTACCGACAGCTCTTTGCCAGCCTGGCTAGCGGTGATTAGGCGCAGCAGGGCCGCGGCAATGGCCACGCCAGCCTTGCCGTTCCCGTACAAATCGGCTAGCAAGCACTCGGTGTGCTGCGCTCGGACAGCATAACGGCTATCCGGTCGACCTCGGTGTATGGACCCGGTAGAACCTGCACAGGTCAGCTTTGACAAACTGCGAGCGAGCCCCCAGCACAGTAACACTTCATGAACACACGACTCCAAGATTATAAAGGGTGAAGGCGGAGCGCTTGCTCGGATCCTCCGCTCACTGTAGCTGCAGCCAACGGCAGACATTGATCAGGCGCCAGCCCGTCGCCTGCCAGGGGCGTTCGCCACGCAACATGGCCCGCACCGTCAGCCGCACCTGCTCCACATCGAGAAAAGGCAGGCATTCGGCCGCCGACAGAGTGTGCTCGAGCTCGTCGGCCCGCTCCGACAACCAGTGGTATTCAGGCGTCTGAAAGCCAATCTTATCCCGGCGGTCCAGAATCGCATCCGGCACGATGCCGCGCAGCGCCGCACGAAACACACTCTTGGTCTCGCCTTCCGGCGAGAGTAGGTAATCCTCCGGCAGGCTCAACACAAACTCGGCTAATACCGGCGTCAGAAAGGGCACCCGGCTTTCCACTGACCAGCGCATCGAGTTGCGATCGCCGTGCCGAAGCAAGGACGCGAGACCGCCTCCGGTCAGCGAGGCGCGCAGCGCCTGCATCAAGCGTCGCCCACAGGCCTCTGAATCACTCGGAGTCGGCTCAAACCAGGCGACCGGAACGGACAGGTCGGCCAGATACGCCTGCCGCAGCCAGCGAGGGGCTGGGTCCTGCCCGGACAGCTGGCTGGCGACCCGCGCTAGGGTTGGCGAACCCAGTGCCGCTGCACCCAGCGCGAGGCCGGCCCGCCGCCAGCTCCCGCGGCCGGGCCAAGCTGCCCAGCACGGCAGGAGCCGGGCAATTTCGCCCCAGCGGCGCTGCTCCAGCAGGCTGGCCAGCCGCCAGCGCAGATAACCGGGGTAACCTGCCAGCAGTTCATCGGCGCCCTGCCCATCCAGCGTCACCGTCACGCCCGCCTCGCGAACGAGGCGGAAGACCCGGTACTGGGCAAAGATGCTGGTCGAACCGAAGGGCTCGCCCTGGCTGCGGATCAGGTCGTCAAGATCGGTCAACAGGTCCCCAGCCCCCAACTCTACCTTGTGCGCCACTGCGCCGACGCGGGCATTGACCTGATCGGCCCAACGCTCTTCATCGAACGGATCTCCCGGCGCCACGAAGCTGAAGGTGTGGATTGGCAGCGCCGGTTCCAGATGGCGCATGGCGCAGACGATGGCTGAGGAGTCCACCCCGCCCGACAACGCAGCCCCCAGCGGCACATCACTGCGCAGATGCAGCCGCACACTGTCTAGAAACATCGCCCGTAACGCCTCGGCCGCCTGGCCAAAGCTCAGGTCACGGCGCTCAGTGATCTCTGGCCACCACCAGCGCTCCGGATGCGCCTGCCCGGGCTGCCGCAGATCGAGTTGCAGCAGATGACCGGGCGGCAACTGGCTGATGCCGGCGTGAAACGTCCTGCCCCCCCGGTCATAGCGTCCGGTGAGTAGATATTCGACCACCTGTGCCGCATCCGCCTGCAGGGGCCCGGGCAGCAGCTGGCGTAAAGCGCCCAGTTCGGAAGCGAAGCGCACGCCGTCGGCGTTGCAAGCGTAAAACAGCGGCTTGATGCCGAAATGATCGCGGACCAGCGTCAGGCTACACGCCACGCGGTCCAACACGGCAAACGCAAACATGCCGGTCAGCCGGCTCAGGCAGGCAAGCCCCCACTGTGCCCAGGCTGCCAGCAACACTTCGGTATCCGAATGGCCGGCAAAGTGGTGACCGAGTTGCTGCAGTGCCTGCCGCAGCTCCGGATAGTTGTAGATTTCGCCGTTGAATACGAGCCAATACCGCTCGCTGGGATCCTGCATCGGCTGGTGCCCGGCGGCGGAGAGGTCAATGATCGACAGCCGGGTATGCCCGAGCGCCAAGTGCCCGCCGGCGATCGGCAGCGCCACGCTACCAGCATCATCCGGCCCCCGATGCGCCAGCGCCCGCAAAGCCCTGCCTAGTGCAGCCTCCGGCAAGGGCGTGGCGCCCCTCGAAAAGTACCCCAAAATCCCGCACATCAGCTCAGCCCTCTTTTGAACGTGGCTGCGGTTGTTCGGTCACGGCGCGGGGGAAGCGCTGCGAATGTCGTCAAAACCAGTCTCCGAAACGCTTGCCGGTGGTACTCCGGTTCTCGATATCGAGATCGCGCTGACGACGTGCTGCATCGATCCGTGCCTTGAGGCTAGCGCTGCGGCCAAGCCGGCTCAGCCGATAACCGAGCTCGGCCACCCGCCTGAGCGCCCGTGGCCGGGCATCCAGCCACAACAGTGCTGCCCACGCCCAGCCGCGCCAGCCGAACGCTTGGCGCAGCAACTGTCGGAGTTCTGTCAGCGAAGTCCGGTCTTCGTCCACCAGCGCGTGCCAGAAGATCGCCCGGACATGCCCCGTAACCCCGTGCGAATGGCCCGCCAGCAGCCGGCTGCGAATCGCCCGGCTGCTTGTGTGGTGTTGCACCAGCACGGCGGCCATAAGCAGGCCGGTGAGGCTCCGGAGCCAGTAAGCCTTGGTGGTGATGTTCAGTGATTCGGCTAGCGGCCTGCCGATTTCAAAGTCAACCGCCTCGATCGGATGGCGGCCTTGGGCATCGTGCATGGCCAGAAATCCGAACACCGTTTGCGGCCAGACAATCGCCTCGATCTCTCCCCGAATACCCCGGTTGTTGACCGCCCGCACCGCGGCCTCCCGGTCGACCACCCCGGCCCAGGCGTTGCCATATTCGTAGAAGAGCGAAAGCGCCTCATCGAAGCGCAGCTCACCGGTTCCTGCACCGCGAATCCGCCCGGCCCACAGCGCCTGAATCACAGCTACCGGCCGTTTCTCGGCCAACAAGTGCAGAAGGCGGCCAAACGTATCGGGGTTTAGCTGATCATCGTCACCCAGAAACATGAAATAATCGCCGCACGCGGCATAAAGCAGCGAAACCAGATTGCGGCTCACGCCAATGTTCTCCGGGTGGCGGACGTGCCGCGCGGCGAGCGCGGCCGGTTGCCGCATCAACCAGTTCGCAATGATGTCCGGGGTGGCGTCGCCCGAGCAGTTGTCCGAAAGAATGACTTCGATCTGATCGGCAAAAGGGCTGACGCTCGCCGTCAATGCCTGCAGCATGACATCAAGACAACAGCTCCGGTTGTAGGTCGGAATCCCGATGCTCAGCAGTCTATTCATTGTTCAAAGTCACCCCAGGCTGTCGCCCACCGATTTCCGCCCAAGCCCAGCATTCATGACTTGCGCTGTTCTCAAACACCGGCCAACTGCTCCGCGTTTGCCCAGAGCGCATGGGTCTGTCGGTAAAGCGACACATATCCTGCATCGTCGGAATCGAAAGAACCAAGCAGGCGTTCCAGCACCGTGACGCGCTTGTCCTGGCCATCGGAGCTGACAGCTCCCTCAAAGGGACTCGCTGCGGCGTAAACCCGCTGCGTTTGGCCCAGTTCATCCACCACGGCAATCGAAAACTCGCTGACCGGGACGTTGATCAATACCTCCACCTCAAATTCAGGTCGCGCGGCACCGGCAAACGTCGCCTGCCAGCCCAGGGCCTGGCCCTCACCCGATTTAGCCAACCGGCTCTGGCTCACCCTTGCGTAATCCAGTGACGCGAGCACCGCCAAAAGGTGAATGCCGTAAAAGCGCACCACACCACCGCCGAGCGCGTGATGACGCTTCCAGATTTCCTTGTTTTTGACAATGTGGTCTGCCATGAAATGCCAGCGGAGCATGACCCGCCGCAGTGGCCGAACGCACAGACCCAGCAATAGGGGATACCAATCGGCATACAGAAAGGTGTAGCCAACCCGGATTTTTCTTTCACAGCACGCAAGATCGGCGAGGGTTCGCACTGCAATCTCCGGGCTCGGCGCGAGCGGCTTTTCCAGCACCACCCTGCGCAGTTGATCGGCATGGAGAACGGCGGGCAGCCATTCCACCTGCGCGGCCGGCGGCACGGCCAGCACCACCCCGTCAGCGCGGGCCAGCGCCGCCTCGATCGAGGGTTGCCAGTGCACCCGACTGTCGAAGGGCCGCAGCTCATCGCGGGCGAGGAGAATCGGCCGGTATTTCTCGGGCAACAGCACCGGCCCACTGCCCAAGCGCAGGAGCGCCGGCAGGTAGCCATATAGGCCGAACCCGCTGCCGATCACTGCAAATCTGGCGCCGTCATCCCACATCTTTTTGTCAGATTCAGAGATTGCCGGCATGCGCGTGGCCCGCCTCAGAGCACATGGACGAGTCGCCCCGAATAGCCCTTTGCCCGGAGATACGCCTCAATTTCTGCAGGAATGTGCCAAGCCAGATTCAGAATGACCGGCAAACTGGCCAAGCGGGTGAACAGCTCCTCATCACTACGAATGGGAATACGGGTACCCGGCAGATAGTGGCCGATCTTGAGCGAGCCCGGCTTTTCGTAGACGCAATCAATTTCATTTTCAGAAAGCCCGAGCAGCTCCACCAGAATGGCCGCCCGGCCTGGAAAGGCCTTGGCCACCAGCTTGCCATGCCCACCGATCAGGGCCTCAAGTTCGGCACGTTTCTCATTTTTCCAGCGGGAGATAAACGCACTCATCGCGGCAAACTGCTCGGCAAAACCGGACTCTCTCTCCAGCACTTTTTCAATAAGCCACACATTTTCAACCGACGCAGCGCCAGGCTTACCGATCATCACTCGGATATTGCCGCCATAACGCTGGGGGAATTCAACGGCAATCACTTGCCTGCCTAGGGTCTGTGCGATATGCACAAAAGAGTTGAGGCTATAGGTGCGCGGATGCTCGTGATAGAACGTATCGAACTGGTTTCGGTCGAGCACCGCGCCCAGATAATGGTTTTCGACGACAAGAACAGTGTTTTCGCCCATCAAGCGGTCCAGCGCCACCAGCAAACCAGGCAGGTCTTCGATATGGGCGAACACATTGGTGAAGGTGATGATATCCACCTTCGGCTGGAAGCCGAGAATCCTGTCAGCGGTAGACAACGAGAAATAATCGTTGATGATCCAATGGCCGCGCCCTTCGGCATCAGCAGCGGCCCCGGTCGGCTCGACGCCAATCGTGATCGCACCCTTGGCAGCAAACCGGTCGAGCAGGCTGCCATCGTTGCAGCCGACATCCAGCACTACCCGGCCAGCTAGCGTGCCCAACCGCTGCTCGACCGAATCTGCCAGCGTCTGCATACCCGACAGCACATCGGCCGTAAAGCGCGATCGGTAGTGATACGTTTGCGGAAACAGCCGGGTCTTGGGCACCTGATAGCGCTGATGTGCAGTGGCACATTGCGCACAATACAGAATCTCGATGGGAGACCGCTCGCACTCGGCCGGGTTGCCAACGGGCACTAGGTCATCACACATGGGATGGTGGCCGAGATCCAGCACTGGGCTCAGGGTCTCCGCCCCGCAAACCTCGCATTTTTCAATCTGGTTGCACGTGTTCATGTCTGCCTTCAGCCTTGTACGAGCTCCGATCACCGTTAATTCAGCTTCCCTTTGACACCGGCCCTACCGGCAATCCGGTCCGGTTCAGGCCGGCCTTGGTCTACCCGCTTGGTAGGCAGCGATTTGCGCGTGGCTCAAAACCCGGGCGTCCTGCCCGCTGCGTATGCCGCGGGCCCAGTCCACCGTAAGCGACAGCGCCTGCCCGAGCGCCAACCATGGCGTCCAACCCAGGCAGGCGGCAGCCTTGGCAATATCTAGCTTCAGGATCATCGCTTCGTGGGGGTGCTCACCGGGGTCGAGGGTCCAACTCGCCCCCGCGCCCCAGTGCTGCGCCAGCTCGCGCACAATCCATTCGACGGGGCGGGCATCCTCGCTGCGGGGACCGAAGTTGAACGGCTCCCCAAACACAGCGCCATCCTGATGCAGCCGCTCGGCTAGAACAAGGTAGCCGCGCAGCGGCTCTAGCACGTGCTGCCAGGGCCGGACAGCCAGCGGCTGGCGGATTGTTACCGGTCGGCCTTCAGAAAACGCAGCAAGAATATCGGGAATCAGCCGGTCGGTCGACCAATCCCCGCCACCAATGACATTGCCGGCCCGGGCGCTGGCGATTGCCACGCCGTGCGCAGCGTACTGCGCCGGGTTGAAAAACGCGTTGCGATACGCGGCGGTGACCAGCTCTGCACAGCCTTTGCTGCTGCTGTAAGGGTCATACCCGCCCAACGGGTCATTTTCGCGATAGGGCCAGACCCACTCGCGGTTCTCGTAGCACTTATCCGTCGTGACGTTGACCACTGCACGTACCGTCAGGCAGTGGCGTGCGGCCTCCAACAGGTGCACAGTACCCATCACGTTGGTGGAGTAGGTTTCGACTGGGTCGGCATACGCGCGACGAACCAGCGGCTGGGCCGCCATGTGGATGACGACTTCAGGGGCAGCCTCCAGCATGGCGGCCGTCAGCGCGGCTAGGTCTCTCACATCGCCGAAGATCGAATGCATGCCTTCGGCCACCCTGGCGCAGACAAACAGCGAAGGCTCGGTCGCCGGCGGCAGCGCATAGCCGGTGACGACCGCACCGAGCTGCTGCAGCCAGAGGGAAAGCCAGCCCCCCTTGAACCCAGTGTGCCCCGTGAGGAAGACACGCCGCCCCTGCCAGAACGCCGGATTCATTTCCACACCTTCCACGGAGCCTGGCCGCTCTGCCAGAGCTCCTCCAGGTAAGTGCGGTCCCGCAGCGTGTCCATGGGCTGCCAGAACCCTTGGTGCGCATAAGCCGCGAGTTGCCCTTCCTCAGCCAGGATCTCCATGGGCGCGCGCTCCCAGATGCAGCTGTCGTCGCTGATGTAATCGAGCACGGCCGGGGAGAGCACGAAGAAACCGCCATTGATCATGCCGCCATCGCCTTTGGGTTTTTCCTTGAAGCTCAGCACCCTCGGGCCCTGCATGTCGAGCGCGCCAAAGCGGCCTGGCGGCCAGGTCGCCGTCAGCGTGGCCTTCACTCGCTGCGTCCGGTGAAAGGCGATGAGCGCCCCGATGTCGATATCCCCCACGCCGTCCCCGTAGGTGAAGCAAAACGCTTCCTCGTCCCGCAGATAGGGGTTCACCCGCTTGAGGCGTCCGCCGGTCATGGTGGTTTCGCCGGTATCCACCAGTGTTACCCGCCAGGGTTCAGCGCTGCGCTGATGAACCTGCATGCTGTTGTGGGTCATGTCAAAGGTGACATCGGACATGTGCAGGAAGTAATTGGCGAAATATTCTTTGATCACATAGCCCTTGTACCCGCAGCAGATGATGAAGTCGTTGATCCCGTGATGGGAATAGATCTTCATGATGTGCCACAGGATCGGCTTGCCACCGATTTCGATCATCGGCTTGGGCTTGAGGTGGGTTTCTTCTGAAATCCGCGTGCCGAGCCCCCCGGCCAGAATCACTGCCTTCATTGATCGCCCCCTTGTTTGCGCATGCCGGACTTTATTTTTTGCAAAACCAGCCATTGAAAAAAGACGATCTGGCCGATTTCGAGTACGGAATAAAGCAGCAGACCGAGGTAAATATCATCCAGGCGCCAACCCACATACAGCGAAAGTGGCCGGTAGATCAGCACCAGAATCGCCAAGTGCAGCACCTGCTTCTGCACGCCCAGCACGATCGCCGTGGTGGACGTCGGCGAATGGATCAGCGAGGCAAAAATCATCGGCGCCAGTACGGCAGCCATCTTTCCGGCCTCGGCCCAGGCATCCCCGAATACCAGCGAAAACAGGGCTTCGCCAAACAGAACCATCAAGAGCATCGGCAACACACCGGCGAGCGCCAAGGTTTTCCAGGCACTGAACAGCAACGAGCGGGCAGCCTTGGCATCGGGCCAGGCGGCGGCAAAACGCTGAAAAAAAACCTGGCCGACCGCCGCGCCGATCAACGCCGCCGGCAGGACCAGCACCCGCCAGGCGAGGCTGAACTGCCCGGCCTCGGTTGCCCCGTACCAGGTCGCGATCAATACGACCGGCAACTGCATCGTTACCACATCCAGCAAGGCTGTGGGCAGCATGTAACGCGGTGCGCTACGGTACTGCGCAGCTACAGTGCCGATTGCACGCAGATCAGCTACACCGGGCCGTGGCAGGACAGAGACGACCCATAGCAGGACCAGGGTAGCAGCGGCGATCTGCGCGAACATCAGCCCGTGGCCGATTGCACTCAAGCCGAGCAGGATCGCCCCCCCGCAGAACAGCAGACTCTGACAGACGCGCAACCGCGCGATCAGCCGGTAGGCCTGACGGCGGTTCAACCAGGCAATGGTGACCGCACTGGCTGCAATCAGGACGCCGGTCAGACAGGCCCAAGGCAACCAGGTGTGCAGGGCACCAAGCCCCAGCGCCTGTTGCCAAGCAGCTGGCAATACCCAACCGGCAAGGCTGACCACGACGCCAAGGCTGCCAGCGAGCAGCAGACTGAGGCACGCCAGCTCTCTGGCTGCCGTCTCGTCCTTGGCCGCGACGATGTGAACTTCGTAACGCAGGGTGACTAGGGTGGCTACGACCGCCACCACCGCCATGAACATTGCCAGCAGCCCGAATTCGGCCGGCGCGTACAGCCGCGACAGCACCGGCATTGCCGAAACGCTGATAGCTTGGGCCACTGCGGTGCCCAGTGTGAGGACCGCCACACTCATGGCAGCGGTGTTCCGGCGCAGGCGGGCAAGCCACTCGCCCAAGCGCCTGCCCCCCCCCTGCAACCAGCCGACCACGCCCAGCCCGGGCGTGTGCCTAAGTCGCCACACCGTGGATAGCCTTGGCAATTCTGGCGACCTCGTCCTGCTGCAGATAAGGATGCATGGGCAGGCTCACGACCTCGTGGGCGACACTTTCGCTGACGGCGGCGGTGATCGCGGGGTCGGCAACGGCGGGTTGCCGGTGGAGGGGCAAAGGGTAATGCACAGCGGTGGGGATACCTTGCTCCTGCAGGGCCCTCTGGATCTTTTCCCGACAGGCGCTCTGCACCGTGTACTGCGCCCAGGCGCTCTGGTTTTCCGGCAACACCACCGGCAGCTTCAGCATCGTGTCCGGGCCACCCGCAGCAAACAGCCAATGCTGATAGGCTGCGTTCACCTGCTGCCGAGCCACGATTTCATTGTCCAGGACGGCCAGCTTAGGCAACAGGATGGCGGCTTGCAGGGTATCCAGCCGGCTGTTGACCCCCACCCGAACGTGGTGATAATGCCGCTCTTGGCCGTGGCGAGCAATCTGCCGCATGGCCTTGGCCAGCCCTTCATCGTTCGTGAAAATCGCCCCGCCATCGCCATCGCCATCGCCATCGCAGCCCAAGGGCATACTCGGGAAAAAGCTGGTGCAGGCAATCGTCGTCAAGTTGCCGCTTTTCCGGCCCTTGTAGGTGGCGCTAAAGCTCTGCGCGGCGTCCTTTACTACGGGAATACCGTGCCGGGCCGCGATCGCGTTGATGGCATCGTAATCGGCACACTGCCCATACAGGCTGACGGGGATGATGGCTTTGGTTCGCGGAGTGATGGCGGCCTCCAGCAAGGCGGGATCGAGATTGAATGTCAGTGGATCGATATCGACATACACCGGCCGCGCTCCAAGCAGTGCCGTGGCCTCGGCGGTGGCGATGAATGAAAAGGCCGGCCTGATGACTTCGTCGCCCGGGCCGATTTCCAAGGCCATCTGCGCGATCTGCAGTGCATCGGTACCATTTGCTACGGTGATGCAATGACGTGCCCCGACATATTCGGGCAGTTTTTCTTCGAGCACCGCGACTTCCGGCCCGAGGATGAACTGTCCATGCTCGACACCCGCTGGATTGCTGCATCGATATCGGCCTTGAGCTGCCGGTATTGAGATTTGAGATCAATGAATTCCATACGGCTCATGAGGGCACGCGCCAGAGCGTTGACAGCCACCCCACCGACCCGAACCGTCCCGCGTTCGCTCAGGAGGGTGATCGAGCCTTCCAGATTTTGGGGGTAGGTCAGCATCGACACAGACACCGAACCTAGCGCGCCCGAACGCCAGCGCAGATTGAGCACCGCACTGTCCTCCACTTCAATATTCCGCGCCAGCGTGGCTGGTGTAGGCGTGCACGCTCTCCACCGGGCTAATAATCCAGTCCAATAGATCGATATAGTGGCTGACCTGATTCATCAGCGCACCGCCGTCCAGCTCCCAAGTGCCGCGCCATCTGGCTTGGTCGTAGTAGCTTTGCGGCCGGGTCCAGAACACATTCATATGAACCTGATAAATCCGCCCGAAGCGGCCGGCTTCCACCGAGCGCTTTAGCAATTGCAGCGTGGCATTGCGCCGGTTTTGCTTGACGACAAACAGCCGCACCCCCGCTTGGTCGCAGGCCTCGACCATGGCGATGCCGTCCGCCCAGTGGGTGGCCATCGGCTTTTCAGTGATCACATGCCGGCCAGACTGGGCGATCTGGATGGTCTGCCGAGGATGGATGCCAGAGGGCGTCGCCATCACCACGGCATCGACGGGTGCCTCGGCCAGCAGCGAATAAAGGCTGGCATAGGGCTTGCCCCCATACGCTGGGCGGCGGCTTCCAATGCGGCGGGGGCGGTGTCACAGACAGCCGTCAGCTCAGCCCGGTCTGCATGACGGACTAGCGCGTCGAAATAATTGCCCGAAATCCGGCCAAAGCCTACCACGGCCAAGCGGATGCGGCGATCGTTGATGGGTTTGAACTGCATGACTTACCTCAAATTGCGCTGTGGAAGTGTCATACCAAAGATAAGCAGCTGTCGTATAGCGGATATTCATTGATACTTACATTTCCGAGACGAGATCAATCCGTTCATTATTTCAAGCAGACATTCTGCTTGTCGTGATCTGTCATAGGTTCTCATATCAAATTGATTTTTTGAATGGCGAGTCAAATTCCTTTCAAACCATGCCTCCGCCAAAAACAAGGCATCAACGTCAAAGGGGGGCTCAAACGCAGCTACATTTTCGACGCCTTCAAACTCAGACTTGATTGCAGAGTTTTTCGGCACAAAACAAGCAATAGGCTTGCGCAGGGCCATATACTCATAGAATTTTGTGCCAACACCATTTGGGGTGCCAGTGGTGAGCAAGCATAAATCTGCACCTGCCACATGCGCCAGAGCCTGACGCCTTGGCATTTGAGGCAATATCAAGGAGTTTTTGGCAACGCCATATTCCTCGATTGTTTTTGCCACGCTAGATGCTTCTTGTCCAAGATACAAGAAACGCCAATCCGGCCGGTTGCGCAGAAACTTGGCAATCAGATCTGCAAAATCTGGCATGTAAACCAAAAAACTGCCAGATACAACCAAAGTCTTCTCGGCAAATGCGCGCACTGGCTCGATCCCGGCCATGTCTTCGGGATCAAAACCGTTGTGCACCAGCGCAAACTTCGCCGAAGACTCGGGGAAGGCGGCGCGATATTCCTCGAGCAGCACCCGAGTGCAGAACACAACCAGATGCGCGCTGCGGATCGATATGCGCTCGACTTGCCGCGCTAGCCAAGCCCGCAGCGGCCGTGCCCTGCCCCGGCCATAGGCAAAACCGGGATTCATGCTCCACGAATCCCGGAAATCCAGCACAAAAGGCAGCCGCCATCCAAACAGCGCGGCCAAGATAAATGGGTAAAACGGCGCGCCCGACACATACACCAGATCATGCTCGCGACCATGTCGTAGCAGGTGCCAGCAGGCACCCAAAAAAAAGACCAGCTTGTTGAGCAGCCGTCCCGAACCCAGCTGCGGTGCATGCATGTGACGAACCGGCAAGCCGTCGTCCTGGCCGGTGATGACGGCCTCACCATACAACACCGGGTTCGCTGAATAAACGCTGACGTCGGAACCCGCCGCTGCCCAATACTTGGCGAACTTGGTGCTGCGCACCCCTGCCACGTGGCTGTAGGGCGCGAAGTAGTAGGCAATCATCAACAGCCTCATTGGCGCCCCCCGGCAGGGAACGAGCACTCGGTCGGTGCGGCCAAGCTACAGAGCATGGTTGCTGTGCTGGCCGGCATCGGAGCCGGCTGCACGGCAAGCGGGCGGCGGGCGCGCAGATGGTAGGCCCCCGGCATCAGACCCTGTACCGGCCAAACGCGGCTGAGGCACCAGGCCTGCAGGTTGACCAGCACGATGCCAGCCAACAGCAAAGGCAGGCCCAGCAGCCGCCAACCTGGTCGGGAGAGCGCCTCGACCGCCGCCTGACCCAGCGTCAGTGCCTGCGTCACCCCGGCTGCTGCGTGCGCATCACTGGCTTCGGCCAGTTCGAGCACCTCGAAGCCGGCCTGCGCCAGCCGCCGCCGTAGGGCGTGCTCGGTCCAGCGTTGATAATCGTGGGGTTGATCATGTAGCGGGTAGCAGAACGGCACCGTGATCAGTACGGAGCCACCGGGCCGCAGCACCCGACCAGCTTCACGCAGTGCAGCCTCTGGCTCGGCAAGATGCTCAAGCACATCAAGTAGCAGCACGGTGTCGAAAACACCGTCGGCTAAAGGCAAGGAGGCCGCATCAGCAAAAACGCCTGGCTGGGTGCGATAGAGCGCCGTGGCGGTGGAAGGGTAATCCAACCCAAGATACTCGGTGATCCCGGGAAGCTGACTGCGCATGGACTGATCAGCGCAGCCGACATCCAGCACGCGCCCTTGCGCGCGGGCCTGCACCCAGGCGAGCCGCGCCTTCCCTTGGCGGGAAAGCAACCATTGGGGATGCAGAGGTAGACGCCGCAGTGGCGCCAGCCAGCTGCGTAGCCGCTGACGCAGTTGGTGCATGTGTTCAATCACGATCTGCCTCTAGCCGTCCTTGTTGTCTTTGGGCACCCAACAGCCAGTATTTGTAGTCATTTGCCACTCGGGTCCAGTCAAAGCGGCTGGCCGTTTGCACGGCCGCCTGTTGCAGCCGCACCTGGCAGCTCAGCTGCAAGGCCAGGGCCTGCTGCAACGCAAAAGCAAGCGCCGTCGCATCGCCTGCGGCGAACGTCAACCCATTCTCTCCGGGGCAAATCACATCGCGTAACGCAGGTAAGTCGCTCGCCAGTACCAGTGCGCCGCATGCCATGGCCTCCACTGCCACCAACCCCAACCCTTCCTGATCACCGTCGCTAGCCACCCGTGAGGGCATGACCACAAGCGCAGCACGGCGATAAAAATCCACCAGCTCCGCGTTAGGGCGGCGACCATGCCAACGCAGCTGACCACTCACTCCTAGCTGATTCGCCAGAGACTGCAGCACCGGGCGCTCGGGGCCATCCCCCACAATGACCAGTCCGGGGCGCAGCCCATGGTGCTGCTGCAGCAGAGCCAGTGCATGCAGCAGCGTATCCAGCCCCTTCTTCTCTGCCAAGCGGCCGACAAACAGCAAACCCTCGCGCGTCAAATCGGCTACCGGCGGGGTAAAACGGCTGGTAGTGTCCACGCCCATCGAACACACCCAAGGCAGCTCCGCGAGAGCAAAGCGCTGTTGGGCATGCTCAGCCATGGCGGTACTCACCACCGCGAGCGCTGAACTGCGCCGCAGCACCCATGCCAGCAGGGTATCCCACAGACGGCCACGTAAACCAAACAGATCGCCGCCGTGCGAGGTGAGTTTGAGCAGTGGGCGGGAAGCCGCTGGCAACGTGGCCAGCGCCAGCGCTGCACACAGCCCCTGCGGAAACAGCCAGTGCGCATGCACCAGCGGGGCCGGCCAGCGCCGCAGTAAACCAGCCAATACGAACAGTTGCGCCAAAAGCATCATCGGCAGCAACAGGAGCAGCCAGGGCGCCCGGCGGATCGCTGGCAACATACCGCCACCGTAGGCCAACCTCTGCCAGCGGCGGGGTGCATACCGATAGCGGCACACTCGCAACCTGCCCATACGGGTAACACCGCCCGGCAGTCCAGGCGGGGCAGGGACCAGCACGAGCACGTCAAACCACTGCGCCAGTCGCTGGCATAGCTCATATACAAATGGTGGTTCAGAATCCCCAGGAGCAATTGGGAACGTAGAACTGCACACCAGCAGTCTTGGCTTATTCATGCTTAGTTTCCTGATGTTGCTCCGCGCTGCGAAGGTACATCAGACTGGTGATTTGCTCAGCGACAAGACCGAACAGAAAAATCAGTACTGAGTTGGAAAACAGCAATCCAGACATATTGGTGAATCGGCCCACCGTGGTGTAGGTGTAGCCATAGTATCCCAGTCCAGTCAGAAAGAATGCCAGCGCAATTGGCGCAAACAATTTTAGCGGCGAAAATAGCGTACCAATCTTGAAAATGATCAGCAAAAAGCGCAACCCGTCCCGCCATATCTTCACATGACTTTTGCCGAGCCGTGGCGGTGCTACGATGGGCAGATAGCCCACGGAGTAACCCGCCCGGAAGAAACACATGGTAATGGTTGTGGGATATGAAAAACCGTTGGGTAGCAAGGGCAAAAATTCGCAAAACAGCCTGGCCCGCACCGCGCGCATGCCGGAGGTGAGGTCGTGAATACGATGCCCGGCAACCCAGCTGGCAAAACGGTTGTAAAAGACATTGGCCAAGCCGCGATGCAGACTAGCTTGCGAGGCCATGCCCCGGGCGCCAACCACCATATCCAATTGTTTATCGGCAAGCTCTGCAAGCAACCGAGCTACGTCAGCAGGTTGGTGCTGCCCATCAGCATCCATGAATACCAGCAGGTCGCCCGTGGCGACACGAGCACCGCTTTTAATCGCAGCGCCATTTCCCTTGGAGTAAGGATGGCGCACGAGCCGGTCGACATACTGCGACACAATTTCGATGGTATTGTCGGTTGAGCCGTCATCGACCACGATCAACTCGGCATCGGGAAAACGTTGCCGAAGTTCGGGAAGTACTTTGGCCAAGCCTAACGATTCGTTTTTTGCTGGCAGGATGATGGATTTTTTCATTTCTCATCACCGATTCTTTTCTGCAGATTGTTGATGGCGTTTTGATCGATACTCGGCGTAGTGCTACCGCGGAGTGACTTAACCGCGGCCCTTAATGTTTCCCGTGCAAGGGGTCTCATTGCTGGATCTTTGCTATCGAGAAGCATCGTGGTGGCGGCAATCATGTAGATAGGTTCAGGGCTTACATCAAAGGCGCGCCTCAATAATGCCACGGCTTGTCTCGTATCTCCTAATTTGTCTGCTATGTGCGCCTGAGCCATCAAAAGCTCGGTATGACGGCTGTATACAGGATTTTCGTGGGCTGATGCGAGTAAGTCCAAGACCGTTGTGAGGGGAAGAGCGCACCGCTCGGCATAAGCATCTTGCGATATTTGCAACAAGTTGTTAACAACAGGAACAGCAAACGGGCTCTTGCGTAGAAGGGGCTTAATTTCCTCAACACTTAGAAGTTTTACCCTGGGATTGATACACGCGATATTGAAAATGAGTAAGGCAGCCGGCAGCGTTCTGGATTGGTTAAAGTACTGATGGGCGAAGTCCGAGGCGATATCTGCGCGATCCGAAAGCACCAAATAAACAGCCGTCATTTCCTTCATTCGCACAGATTGGGGATGGTTTTTGTTCCAGGTTGAAATTAGGTCAAAATCATTTGACCAGCGTTGCGCTTCCAGGGCTAATATAAAGAGCCACGAGAAAGCTATCGCGATGCCCCCCAGCGCAATAGGTTGCTTCAGCGACGGAAATTTGCATAAAATTGAATCGAGCATTGCAACAATTAAAACACTCAGACCTACGGAAGGCAGGTAATTTCGATGCTCAAAAAAGAGCTCTAGATTGAGCGAGGTAGATTCCAAGCTGTGCGCAGCGAAAAACCAAAGCACAGCAAGAAAAAAGATGGTATTTTTCTTGCGAAAGATGAACGCAGATATCGCAACAATGGAAATTGCAAATGCGCATATTGCTGTAGATGCGGGCGAAATTAGGGAGGTGGATTTGATGTAGTCGTCATGAATCAGGCTATATTGGCCGGGGGCGGGCAATAACCAGAGCTTGACATATTCTGAAACAACTCTAAATTGGGTGAGCAGTCGTTCAACGGGGGTGAAATCGCGCCCGTTGTATTGATTTAAAAGCGCCTGACTCAGATATAAAATTATCGCACAAAGAAAAGCGAACAAGGCAAAGCGCAGCCATCTTACATATTGCGAATTTTTATTGTTTGAGTAGCATGCCAGCTCGATCGCCAAAAACAGTAGAGGAGTTGTTGCGCCGTTCTCTTTGCTAAGTACGGCGAGTGTTAGGCTAGGAAGCACCCAGGCAAATGTAATTAAAGCAGCCTTTCGGATTTTATTTTCAAGAAGTGAATTTCGCATGCAAACGTAGCCAATACAGGCCAGTATTGCGAACAACGTTGCCAGTATCGTCATTCTCTGAACAACGTACAGCACCGTTGAAATATGGGCTGGGTTGGCCAGCCATAACACGGCCACTACGAAAGCGGCTTGGTTTTGATCAATTATTTTGAGATGGCCTTTACTAAAAACCACCTTGAAAAGGCTATAAATTAGTAATCCAGTAGCAATATGGAGCGCAATGTTGACGGCCTTAAACGCCCCTGGATCGTTAGGCCAACTCGAGGCTTGTGCATAGAAGCTTATAAGGCTGACCGGGCGCCCAGTAGGACCAGCGCGCCCATGCTTGGCGAGAAGCTCCGAAAGGATGTTCCAGTCCCAGGCAGGGGAGGAAGGCAGCCATTGCAAGTTTGCATAATCATCCAACAAAAATGTTCCCGGCAGACCTTGCCAATAAATGACGCCGACAAGGGCGCCAATTAGCAGGAGTAGAGGCAGCTGTCGCTGCCGGAGGTACGCTTTGAGAATCGGTCGCTGGTTCATCTTCAGGTTGCAAAGTGTTGCATGTGCGATAAGGCGATAAAAAAAGCCGGGCCATGCCCGGCTTGAAAGCGCCTCGCTTTCTTAGGAGCAGGTCTTCGGATGGATACCGGCAGGGACCGAACCCTTCGAGCACGTCCACTGACCAGTCTGCGTGTTAAACGAGAATGACATGGTTTTGCTCGCAATCTTGCCGTTTACACCGGACGACTTGAAATCTGCTACATACCGGCCGGAGTTGGCCGCCGTGGTAATGTTGTTGACATATTTGCCAGTCTTGATCGCACCGGTGGGAATCGCCAGGCTGCCATTGTCTGCATATTGCTCGGCAATCGGGGTTTTCAGACCACCCAACAGATTAACAGCTTCAGTAACTTGGCTGCGGGCGGTGTAATCCTGATAGGCAGGGATTGCGACGGCTGCCAAAATGCCAATGATAGCGACCACAATCATCAGTTCGATCAGTGTAAAGCCGCGCTGAGCTTGCTTCATTGCGTGCATAGGAGTGCTCCTTGATAAAGAGGGTTAACCACAGCGACAACATGTCACCTGCGTGGTGAAACAAGCATGAAGTATGCCATGCCTAGTTGCAGGCTGTCGGCACGAGCCCGACGGGCAGATCAACGTTCATGCACTGCCATGTCAACGAGGTAGTGTTGAATACTACTTTTAGTTTTCGACCTTGCAACATTCCTGCAGTGTTCGTTTTGAAAGTAGCGACATACTCGTTCGGCTGTGCTGTGTTGTCGATCGTGTCGACGAACTGGCCGCTGGTTAGCGCGCCCGAAGGAATCGACAGGTCCCCAGACTCGCCATAGCTTGTCAAAATGCGCGACTTTAGTCCGTCGAACAACTGCACGGCTTCTGTTGCCTGAGCCCTTGCCGTGTAGCTCTGGTATGCGGGGATCGCAAGCGCCGCCAGAATTCCGATGATGGCAACGACAATCATCAGTTCTATCAAAGTAAAACCTCGTTGCATGGCCGCTCTCCAAAAAAGGACTGATTGTCGGTGAGCATAGACCATGCCACCCGCAGCACTGGCGGAGCTTTCGAGGTTGTGGCAAAATTTTGCCCTCGCCGTTGTAGCTCAGTCGGTAGAGCAACTGATTCGTAATCAGTAGGTCGTGTGTTCGATTCACATCAACGGCACCAGCATCACAGCGAAGCCCGCCCTTGGCGGGCTTTTGCTTGGCCCACGCCCGGCTGCTCCGACCAGTGCTGATGACGATTGGTTGTGAGGACGCCTGCGGCAACGTGCCGCTCAAGGAGCTTTCCGTGCCAAAGTGACGTTTTACGTCACATCGCTTACAAGAATCGGCTGGTTTCAATCAATTGCTTTCGGCTCCACGCCAACAAGACTCGACCGATACTCTATTCCAGCCCTTCGTCACCCGCCAGCGGGCCAAGCTGGCATAAGCGCTTTCCAAGCTTCGCATGTGTTCGCGCACCCAAGCCGAGGAGCTGGTTCGCTGCGGGCCGGGGCGTGATCCGCTCGCTTGGGTCGATCTGGGACGGGACCGTTTCACCCTCGATGGCCAGCCACTGACGGCGCAGCGCGCGGTCTACCTGATGCTGAACAAGCCGCGCGGCATGGTGACCACGGCGCAGGACGAGTAGGGGCGGGATACGGGCTACCGCTGCCTGGAAGGCGCGGGGTTGCCATGGCTGAGGGCCGGTGGGCCAGCTGGATAAGGCGAGCGAAGGCTTGCTGCTGTTCAGCAACGATACCGTGTGGGCAGCGCGGCTCACCGATCCGGCCAGCCATGGGCCAAGACTACCTCGATCGACTGGCCAATGCGGAGCTGTTGGAGCGGCTGCGCGCCGGAGTCAAGGTGGATAGCGAACAACTGACCGCCAAGTCAGTCCAGCTGCTGGGTCAGGGCGACAAGCACGCCTGGCTGAAGATCGTGCCCGAGGAGGGCGCAACCGCCATATCCGCCGGCTGCTGGCCACCTACCAAGTGGAGACCTTGCGACTGGTGCGCGGTTGCCATCGGCACGCTGCAGCTGGGCGAGCTGGCCAAGGGGCAGTGGCACCTGCTGAGGGCCAATGAAGTGGTAACGCTGGGTCGCACGACGCTAAAACATCAACCACGCTCAAGCGCATCAAGCAGTCTGTTGGCGGCCCAACAGCCTGACCCCGGATTACGCCGGTTCACTGTATATACATACCGAATATACCGCATCTTGGCGGCGCGCTGCCCTCAGCGCTCGCCCTGGCACCGCAAAGGCCGGCAGTGGCCCGACCCGTTGCTGACCGGTTTACGCCAGCCAGCCCAGCCCGTGCCTTGCCAGTAGCGCCGCTGTCTCGTGCAGCGGCAGGCCGACAACGCCGGTAAAGCTTCCCTCCAGCCGTGTCACAAAAAGGCCGCCACGCCCTTGGATGCCGTAGGCGCCAGCCTTGTCCATCGGCTCGCCGCTGGCGACGTAGTCGGCGATCTGGGAATCAGTCAGCGCGGCGAACTGCACCCGGCTTTCCGACAGCACCGTTTCCACTTCATTGCCAACGGCCAGCCCCAGTGCGGTCAGTACCAAGTGGGTGCTGCCGGATAGCGCGCGCAGCATCCGAGCTGCGTCTTCCGCGTCTTCGGGCTTGCCGAGGATGCGGCCTCCGAGCACCACGGTGGTGTCAGCCGCCAGCACCGGACGCATCGGCAGGCCTTGTTTATACATTGCTACCCGGCCGGCGCCCGCCTTGGCGCGCGCGAGGCGCAGCACATAGTTGCGCGGGCCTTCGTCTGGCAGCGGGGTTTCGTCTACTTCGCTGGTGATGCGCTCGAAGGTGACGCCCACTTGCGCGAGCAATTCGCGGCGACGGGGGCTGGTGGAGGCGAGGTAGAGATCCATGGTTAGCTCATGGAGGAAAACAACGAATGGTAGTGCGTCGGCCACAGTGGGAAAAGCCAGCGCTGCGCATCGGCAATCCAGACGGCTTCAGCCATGAAGGCAGCCGATCATTCGCGGTGGTAGGGATGATTATGCAGGATGGAATAGGCCCGGTAGAGCTGCTCGGCCAGCAGCACCCGCACCATGCCGTGGGGCAGCGTCATCGCGGAGAGCTGCAGCAGCTGGTCGGCGCGCTGTTTCACGCTGGGGTCGAGCCCGTCGGTACCGCCGATGATGAAGACCGTATCACGGCCGTCGGCGTGCCAGGTCTTCATCGCCTCAGTGAGCTTCATCGTGGTCCAGTTGGCGCCACGCTCGTCGAGCGCGATCACGCGCGCACCTTGCGGCACCGCGGCGAGGATGCGTTCGGCTTCCTCCATCATCACCTGTTGCGGCGTCTTGCTACCGGCGCGCTTGTCCGGCTTGAGCTCGATCAGGCTTAGCGCGAACTCGCGCGGCAACCGCTTCTGGTATTCGGCAAAGCCGTCGGCGATCCAGTCCGGCATCTTGTGACCGACAGCGATGATGATAAGCTTCACGACCCCTTCCCGAACGCGCGCTGCGCAGCCAAAGCATGGACTCTAGCACGCAGCCGCCAGCCGACGTATCCACTCCGCTCCGCCTCGCCGCTCCTGCCGCCGCGCGCGTCGCCGTGCTGTTCGAGCACGACGATTTCCTGGTCTGCCATAAGCCCGCCGGCCTGAGCTTCCATCGCGAAGGAGACGAGCCGGGCTTCATGGATGAGCTGCGCGCACTCTCGCGCGGCGAGCTGAATCCGGTGCACCGGCTCGACCGCATCACCTCGGGCCTGGTGCTGGTGGCGCGCGGCGCGCAGCCGGCACGCCAGTTCGGCACGCTGTTCGAAACAAGGCAGATTGCCAAGTATTACGTGGCGCTATCCGATCACAGGCCGGCCAAGAAGCAAGGCACCATCGCCGGTGGCATGGCGCCGGGCCGCGGTGGCAACTGGCGATTGACGCGTGATGCTGAGCAACATGCGATCACCCAGTTCTTCAGCTACGGGCTCGGGAACGGCGTGCGGCTGTATCTGCTGCGCCCGCTGACCGGCCGCACCCACCAGTTGCGCGTAGCACTGAAGAGCATCGGCGCGCCCATCCTGGGCGATACGCGCTATGGCGGTACCGACGCGGATCGCGGTTACCTGCATGCTTGGCAGTTGGCCTTTTACTGGCACGGCGAGCAGTGCCGCTTCGTGCTCGACCCGCAGCATGGCACCGGATTCGGTGCAGCCATGCCAATGCTGGAACAGATTGATCCCGGCTCCTTGCCGTGGCCACGGCGCTGCTAGCCATCCAAAGCTGACATTCGGTCCTTGTATCCGCTTTGGCCGTCTGCAAGCATGACTTCGGCATGTTCAGTGCATCCGCACGCATGCACATCACAACAACGAGGATGGAAGAGTCATGAAAACCCCAGGCTTGCACAAGCTCGCTGGGGCGTGCGCGCTGTTGTTCGGCACGCTCGGCCCGGTCGTTCTGCCCGCCTCCCTGGCCCATGCCTACGTGGCATGGCAGGAAGGCACCACCTATGCCGCCGGCAGCAAGGTCACCTTCAATACCCGCGATTACGAGGCGCTGGTCAGCCATACCGCCTACGTCGGCGCCAACTGGAACCCGGCCGCCACGCCCACGCTGTGGCGCGATCTCGGGCCCACGACTGGCACGCCCAGCCCCACACCGAGCCCGGTGCCCACGGGCTGCACCACCCAGTACACGCTATGGTCGGCCAGCAGCGGCTATGGTGCCGGTGCCTGTGTCTATGTCGTGCTCAACGCCAATACCAGCTGCCCGAGCCAGTCCAACTACCGTGCACTGCAAACCGTTCCGGCTGGCACGGCACTGGGCAACAGCAGCTACTGGAAGCCTGAGCCCAGCCCGGCGGTCTGCCTGCCGGTCACGCCGCGGCCCACACCGTTCAATCCCACACCGACACCAACCCCGACGCCCGCCCAGCCGGTCACGCCGGTTACCGCGGCCCCGGAATGGTCGGCAACCCAGGTGTATACCGGCGGGCTGCGCGTCTGCTACCGCGGCATCCTGTACGAAGCCAGGTGGTGGGTACACGGCGATATCCCGGACCCGAACAACGACTGGGGCCCATGGCGCAAGATCGGCGTTTGCCCAAGCGGCCCGAGGCCATCTCCAATCGCGGCGACGCCAACCCCGACGCCGGTCGTCACGCCCACTTTGTACTTGCCGCTGCCCACACCATTGCCAACGCCACTGCCGCCGATCTCCGCCGCGCCAATCGATTGGGCATTCAACTCAATGGGCATGACGGTGGCCGACATCGCCTTCACCCTCAAGGAAGTCGACACCGCCTTCGTGCCGACCTACTGGGCACTGCAAGGCCCGGGCAACCGGCTGTACCCGCTCAGCGATCCCGTGGTACAGCGTGCCGGACAAGCGGGCGCTTACTACTATGGCGGCATCGCCGTAGCGAGCGAGTTGCAGAATTCGGCCCCCGGCGGCTACCGCGTGCTGGTCTGCCGCGACAGCCAGCCCGATGCGCCGTGCTATGCCAGCGATGAGCGCGGCTTTGTCGGCAAGCCCGTCCCGACACCCACGCCCCCCGACTACACCCCGCCACCAACGCCGGTGCCGCCGCAAACGCTACCTGCCGGCCCGACACGTTCAATAGGCTGGACGCTGACCTCCAGTACCAGCAGCCCAGGCTGGGGCTCGGTCCAGTGGAGCGCGGATGCACAGTTGTTGGGCCTGGCGCCGTCCAGCTGGCATCTGGAACGCATGGAAACGGGAAGCGCCGCCTATTCCAGCTACCAGCTCTGGGTTCAGGACGACATCCTCAACAATCGCAGCAGCTACGGTGGTGCCGCTACGGTCTATATGCCATCGGGCATCTACCGGCTGAAGGTCTGCAATGCCGGCTACGCGCAATGCGTGGCGAGCGAGAGCCAGTTGGGCTTCTTCGGCGTAACGCCCACCCCGGCGCGAGTGACCGTGCAGCCAACCCCGGCACGCACCATCACCATGCCATGCCCGCAGAATCCGCAACTTGGCACGTGGACCGCCGGGCAGCAATACGCGGCAGGTACGGTTGTGTATGCCCGCAGCGGCAGCTTCCAGATGGTCGCTGGCAACGGCGCCACGTCGTATCTGGTCGGCCTGTTCGGCGTAAAACAAGCCCACCTCAGTAGCGCGGAAAACGAACCGTATCGGAACGCCAATGGCACCGTCTCGTACGACCCGGCGCTCTGGGAAGTGGTCGGCGGCATGCTGCCGCCGTGCGCGCCACCTTCTCCAACGCCGCCCACACCCACGCAGTTCATTCCCACCCAGACGCCCACCCGGCTCCCAGTAGTTAGCAATGCGCAGCCGCACGCCACGCGCACGGCCAGCGTGTCGGGTGCGGCCTACCGGTATCAACCGGCACGTCCGCCGATGGCGCCCAGCCGGGGATAACAGCAACTCCAGCGGCAGGCAGTATCGCCGTCACTCGAGCGGCGCCCCCACGGGCGCCGTTTTTCATTGGCCCCATCAGCACTCGCCGATCGTCAACGACAAACGGATTGCACCGCCCCGGTTGCCGGAGTTGTGAAAGATCGGTGCCGCGATTTTGCTTGCATTGGTGCGTGCGATGCAGCCAGCACACCCTCTTGGGGCCACTGCCATTTTGTAGTGACAGTTTTTTTCTTACAGGCCTGCGTTATGATGAGCCCGCAAGCGGCATATCCCGCACGGGTGCCGCGCATCAAAAACCATAAGAGAAGGATTGGAGCGATGAACACCCTGCGCATGCGCAAGCTTGCCGGGGCGTGCCTGATTGCATTCGGCACGCTCGGCCCGGTTGTACTGCCCGCCTCGCTGGCCCACGCCTATGCGGCCTGGCAAGAAGGCACCACCTACACCGCCGGCACCAAGGTGACCTACAACGGCGTCGATTACGAAGCCCAGGTCACCCATACCGCCTACGTCGGCGCCAACTGGAACCCGGCCGCCACGCCGACGCTGTGGAAATCGCTCGGTACCAGCACGGGTACGCCGACCGCAACCCCGGTTCCGGCCACGCCTACCCCGGTCGCTGCGACACCCACGCCCCGCCCCGCCACGCCGACTCCGGTTGCTGCAACGCCCACGCCGGTGGCCGCGACACCGACCCCGGTCAGCGCGAGCTGCTATCCGAACTGGGTTTCCGGCACCGTGTACACCGGCGGCCAGCGCGTGACCTACAACGGTCGCAATTACGAAGCCCAGTGGTGGACCAACAACGACAACCCGGCGCAATCGGGTGCCTGGGGCGTCTGGAAGGATCTCGGCAGCTGCGGCGGCACCTCGGCCACGCCGACGCCGGTCGTCGCTACTCCGACGCCGAAGCCAACCGCCACGCCGACCCCTGTTGTCGCCACGCCCACCCCCACTCCGGTGACGGCGACCCCGACACCCAAGCCCACGGCTACCCCGACCCCGGTCGTCGCCACCCCGACGCCGACACCGGCTGTGCCGACCCCGACACCTGGTCCGGTTGCCAGCTACAAGCCGCAAGTGACCTTCATCGCCGCGCCGGCCGGTTATCCGAGCGACGCCCAGTTCACCGCTGCCGAGAACGCGCTTGCCGCCCAGGCCGGCACCGATGCCGGCGCCATCGCCCGTATCCGCGCCGCGCTGCGCGTGCTGCCCGATGCCGACGTCAATGCCGTCGTCCCGGGCCGCGCTGCCAACCCGGACAACGTGAAGCGCGTCGAGCGCGTGTTGGGCGAAGCCAAGTTCGACAGCTTCTTCCCGGTGCGCAACGTCGCCTACACCTACGTCAACTTCCTGCGTGGCGTGGCCAAGTTCCCGGCCTATTGCGACAACTACAGCGACGGCCGCGACGCCGACGCCATCTGCCGCAAGCTGCTGGCCACCTCGTTCGCCCACTTTACCCAGGAAACCGGTGCCAACTGGCCGGCGCTGACTCCGGCCACCGCCCGCACCTACCCGGCGCAGAACAACGCCGTGCTGGCGACGATGGACCAGAACACCGCCATCCCGACCTACAAGCAGGCGCTGTGGTACCTGCGTGAGAACGGCTACAACGAAGGCTCGGCCGTCGGCGCCTACCAGGATTGCTTCCGCGGTGCCGGCAGCTCGATCTTCTCTATCTTCTATCCGTGCGCACAAAACGCCTCGGGCCAGAACATCGACTACTTCGGCCGTGGCTCCAAGCAGCTGTCGTGGAACTACAACTACGGCCCGTTCAGCAAGTCGCTGTACGGTGATGCCAACGTGCTGCTGGACAACCCGGGCCGCGTAGCGGACACCTGGCTGAACTTCGCCTCGGCCATCTGGTTTGCGGTCTATCCGCAATCGCCCAAGCCGCCGATGACCTGGGTGGTCGACGGCACCTGGGTGCCGAACGCGGTCGACGTGGCCAACAACATGAGCCCGGGCTTCGGCGCTACCGTGCACATCATCAACGGTGGCATCGAGTGCGGCGGCGGTACCGAGAAGCAACAGGTACTGAACCGCATCGCGGCCTACCGCGAGTTCGCCCGCGAGATGGGCGTGACCATCCCGGCCAACGAGCAGCTCGGTTGCGCATCGATGAAGGGCTTCCAGCCTGGTTCGGCTGCCGCCACCAAGGCCTATCTGGACAAGAACTGGGGCTACAACGCCAACAACCCGGGCGGCGTATCGTGGGCCTGCCAGCTGGTCGATTACCAGATGCCGTTCAGCCTTGCCAACACCGGCGACTACAAGCAGTGCGTCGACTACATGTTCCGCGGCCAGGTGAAATTCAACGGCCAGATCGTGATCGACAATACCAAGTAAGCGGAGCCTGGCTCCAACTCGACGGCGCCCCACGGGGCGCCGTTTTTATTCGGGGCGACGCATTCAACGGCGCAGCAGCTGGTTGCGCTGGTGCAGCACCAGCCCGGCCAGGATCAGCCCGGTACCCGCCAGCACTCGCGCGGAGACGGCTTCGGCGTTGAGCGCATGGCCCAGCCACAGCGCGGCGGCCGGCGACACCAGCGACAGCACCGCCACCTGGCCTGGGCGGCATTCGCGGATCAGCCAGTAATACACGCCGAAGCCCAACACCGAGCCGATCAGCGACAGATAGCCAATGGCGGCGAGCGCGCGGGCATCGACTGGACCGCTTGCCAGCGGTGCCCCATGGGCCAGCCAGGCGATGCCGGTCACCACCGCGCACACCGTCAGCGCGCCGGCATTCACTGCGAAGGGATCGAGCGCGGCCGCCTCGGCCTTCAGCCTGACCGCGACTGCCGATTGCAGCGCCACGGCCAGCAGCAACGCGGCAAGGCCGGGTATTCCACTGGCGTCGAAATGCAGGTGTTCGGAGAACAGCGTGGCGAGCCCCGCCACACCGAGTGCGATACCGACGAGCTCATGGCGGTCCAACCGTTCAGCCAGCCACCAGCGAGCGAACAGCGCGGTGGCAAGCGGGATCAGCCCGAACACCACGGCGACGATGCCGGAGGCGATGTATTGCGAGGCCCAGTAGCTGCACAGCATCGACGCGCTGGTGCCCAGCCCGCTGAACAGCCACACCCGGCCCAGCCGCCGCGACATGCGCCACGGACGCCGCGCCAGGCCAAGCAGCGCGAAGCCTGCCAGGGCGGCTACGGCGAAGCGCGACAGCAGCGCCAGCGGATAGGGTACGCCGGCAACGCTCCAGTTGATGGCAAGCGCCGTGGTCGACCAGACAAGCACCAGGAAGAAAGCGGCGAGCGCATGTAACGGCATGTGACGAACTTGGCAGGCGGTACGTAAAAAATGCCGGCGGCAATTCGAGCCCGGCGGCAGTGCGCCAGTATAGCCGCAGCCGGTTGACGCCAAGCGGATGTCGCCAAGCCGACCGGCCCGCATTGGGGGAACAGGGAATGCGCCATCTATTTGCCATCGTCTGCCTGGCCAGCGCCACAGCCTATGCTCACGGGCCCGATCCGTCCGGCCATGGCTCGCCATCGGACAAACTCTCGGTTGGCACCATGTCCATCGTGCTGGCGCCGTCGCTTGCCAGCGAAGCCGGCGATCCGGTCAGCGGCACCGTATCGTTCGCCGCGATGGGTTCGGCCTTTGTCGTCACCGGCATCGTCGACGCCGGCGTCGATACCGTCACGCTGCTGCTGCAGCCGGTAAAGGCCAGCGGCAAGGCATCGGTCACCGTCGCCCGCAGCGTGTTCGAGCAATCGGGCATCGTCATTGGCAAAACCGTGCAGGCAGTCAGCGAGACCAGCGGCACGTTGCTGGTGGCGTCGGGCAAGGTGCTGGCCTTCATCCCGAACGCGCTCGGCGAGGCGCTGCTGTATGAAGCCCGCATTGCCGGAGCAGCGCAATGAAGGCCGCCTGCGGCGGATTGCTGCTGGCCGCAGCCGGTACCGCCATAGCCGGGCAGAGCTGCGAGACCGCGCCGATGACACTGGCCGAAGCCCGTACCGGGCTGGCGCTCGCCGAAGCGGTACAGGCACGGCTCGATGCCAGCGGCAGCGATGTGGCGGTCGTCGCCCGTGTCGGCCAGGATTTGTCGAAATACGGGTTGTTCTACTCGCACGCCGGCGTGGTCTGGCGCAGCGCACCCGGCGCACCGTGGCGGGTGGTGCACTTGCTGAATGACTGCGGCACCGCACATTCGGACCTGTGGGCGCAGGGCCTCGGCAACTTCTTTCTCAACGGCATCCACGCGCCGCAGGCTGCAGTGCTGATCCCGCCGGCAGCCACCGCGGCGGCGCTCAAGGCCCGGCTGCAGGACCCATTGGCGTTGCGCGCACTGCATCAGCCGGCCTACAGCGTGGTGGCCTACCCGTATTCGCTGCGCTACCAGAACTCCAACCAGTGGCTGCTGGAAACGGTGGCCACCGTGCAATCGCGCGAGCTCCGGCTCGACAACCGCGAGGCAGCGCAGAGCTGGTTGAAGCTGGCCGGCTATCAGCCGACCGAGCTCAAGCTGCGCACGCTCACCCGGCTGGGCGGGCGGGTGTTCAAGGCCAATGTGGCGTTCGACGATCACCCGAACGAGCTGCGGTTCTCCGACCGCATCCGCACGGTGACCGTCGAATCGCTGGAGCGGTTCTGGACGCAGCCGGCGCAGGGTTGGCGCGAGACCACGGTGCGGGTGGACGAGGCGGGTTGATCCGGTTGGGCAGGGCTTGCAGCGTCTGCTTATGATGAATGCTGTTGCCCGGAGACCCGCCTTGCCTGCCGCCCCCAAGCCTGCCGACGAAGACCGCCGCCTTGCCATCCTGCAGCAGCTGGAACTGCTGGACAGCCCGCCGGAGGAAGCCTTCGACCGCATCACCCGGCTGGCTGCGCGCATGCTGCAGGTGCCGATCGCGCTGGTGACGCTGATCGACGAGGACCGGCAGTGGTTCAAGTCCTGCCAGGGCCTGGCGGAGCGGCAGACCCCACGGCAGGTCTCGTTCTGCGGCCATGCCATCCTCGGGCGCGAGCTGATGGAGATCCCGGACGCCACCCAGGACTCGCTGTTCCGCGACAACCCGGTGGTGACCGGCCCGCCGTATGTGCGCTTCTATGCTGGTTACCCGCTCAAATCCTTGGAAGGCGTGCGCCTCGGTACGCTGTGCGTGATCGACCGGGTACCGCGCCGACTCTCCGCGACCGAGCGCGACACGCTGGCCGATCTCGCCGGTCTGGTCGAGGAGGAGCTGCATGCGCGCGAGGTCGGCTGCGTGGCCCGGGCGACGCAGAACGCGCTGGAGGCTGAGCGCGCCCGGCGCGAGGCGCAATTTCGCGCCACCTTCGAGCAGGCCGCCGTCGGCATCGCGCACGTCACGCCCGGCGCGCACTGGCTGCGTGCCAACCAGCGGCTGTGCGAGCTGCTGGGCTACAGCGCCGAAGTGCTGCAGGAGATGGACTTCAGCAACTTCCTTGGCGACGACGATCTTGCCCGTGTGCGCGCCGCGGCCGACCGGATGCAGGCTGGCGTGCAATCGGGCTTCCAGCTCGACCTGCAGTTTCATCTCGCAGGGCAGCGGCGCCACTGGTTCCATGTCACGGTTTCGATGGCCAGCCCCAAGTACGAGGAGCCTTACTTCATCGTGGTGGTCGAGGACATCCAGGCGCGCAAGGAGGCACAGGAAAACCTAGCCCGGCTCAATGTCGAGCTCGAAGCCCGGGTGGCCGAGCGCACCGCCGTGCTGAACCAGACCAACGCCGCGCTGCAGGGCGCACTGAACGAGGTGAAGCACACCCGCAACCAGCTGCGCTCGCTGACCGACAACATCCCCGGCCTGATCGCGCATGTGGGCCCGGACATGGTCTATCGCTTCAACAACGCCACCTATGGCGACTGGTTCGGCGTGCGCTACCTGCATCTGGCCGGGCGCCACATGCGCGAGATCTGGGGCGAGCGCGAACACCTCGACCCCTATGTGGACCGGGTGCTCGCCGGCCAGCGCGTCCAGTTCGAGACGCTACGCGACGGCCGCCATGTCGAGATCAGCCTGGTGCCGGTGCCGGAGATCGCCGGCGACGGCTACTACGTGCTCGGCTACGACATCACCGCGCAGAAGACTGCGCAGGCCACGATGGAGCGGATGGCACAGGAGGATACGCTGACCGGCCTGCCCAACCGTCGCGCCATCATGAAGCGCGTCACCGAAGCCATTGCCCGCCAGCAACGCCACGGCAAGCCCTTGGTGCTGATGTTCCTCGACCTCGATGGCTTCAAGGGCGTGAACGACCGCCATGGCCACGACGCCGGCGACGAGGTGCTGCGCGAATTCGCCCGGCGCCTCACCGCCAGCGTGCGTGCCACCGATACCGTGGCACGCCTGGGCGGCGACGAATTCACCATCCTGCTGGAAGACGTGACCAGCGCCCGCCACGATGCGGTGCTGGTCGCGGACAAGGTGGCCAATGCGATGCAGCAGCCGATCGTGCTCGAAGGGGGCGAGTCGGTGCGGCTGACCACCAGCATCGGCATTGCGTTGCACCTGCCGGGCGAGCCCACCAAGGTCGATGAACTGCTGGATCGGGCCGATGCGGCGATGTACGTGGCCAAGCGCGCCGGCAAGAATCGCTACGTGATCACCGACCAGCACGGCACCGGCGAACAGCACTGAGCGCTTACAGCCAGCCCTTGCGCTTGAAGAACCAGTACGGCGCGATGCCCGAGCACACCATCAGGCCAATGGCGAGCGGGTAGCCGCCCTGCCAGTGCAGCTCCGGCATCAGGTCGAAGTTCATGCCATACACGCTGGCGATCATGGTCGGCGGCAGGAACACCACGCTGGCGATGGAGAAGATCTTGATGATCTTGTTCTGCGCCAGGTTGATCAGGCCCATCACCGCATCCATCAGGAAGTTGATCTTCTCGAACAGGAAGCCGGTGTGGTTGTTCAGGGATTCCAGATCGCGCAGGATCTCGCGCAGGTCGTTCTCCTGCTCGCGATCGAGCACGCGGCTGCGCAGCAGGAACGAGAGCGCACGGCGGGTATCCATCAGGTCGAGCCGCACCTTGCCGTTCACGTCTTCCTGCTTGGCGATGTGGGCCAGCGTCTCGCCCATCTTCTCGTCGTTGATCTCGTCCGAGCGCTTGAGCACTTCCTGGCTCACCTGATCGAGCGCGGTGTAGATGCCTTCGAGCACGTCGGCGTCGTATTCCACCGAGATCGCGTAGATGGAAAGCAGGATGTCCTCGGCCGTCTCGACAAAACCGCTCTGTACCCGGGCACGCAGGCGGAACAGCCGGAACACCGCCAGCTCCTCCTGGCGCATGGTGAGGAGCCGGCCGCGGTTCAGGTGGAAGGCCACCGTCACGTTGTCGGCGCCGTCGCTGTCCTGGTGCAGGAAGTAGGAATTGATGTGCAGCCCGGCATGGTCCACGTAGCAGCGGGCGGATTCCTCGATGTCCTCGAGGTCCTCGTCTTCCGGCAGCTCGACGCGGAACACGGCCTGCACCAGCTCGCGCTCCTCGTCGGTGGGATCGACCAGGTCCACCCATACCACCGCAGGCTGAGCGAGGTCGGCCGCGGTCGTCACCGGGATCTGGCGCAGACGGCCTTCGGCCAGGACGAATGCTGCAAGCATGGGGCACCTCGGACAGCGGGGGGATGGAGCGGGCCGCGCGATTATAAGTGAATCCGGATGAAGCGCTTTGTTACCGTTCATTCATGTCACACAGCCGTGCTAGGCTGCCACGCGGACAGCCTTGCCGGCCCGCCGTACGGCCGGAACAGGCCGCCTCCAGCCCGACAGCAGAGCGCAAGACGCCATGACCACCACGCCCCGCAAGACGCAGGAAAACTTCCAGGACACGCTGGCCCAGGTGCAGCGCCTGTTGGCGCGGCACAAGCTGGTCGAGGGCATGGTGCACAAGCAGGACATGCACAAGCACGAGCTGGTCGAGAAGCTGGTGCACAAGCAGAACCTCGCCGAGCTGTCGATCAAGCTGGAACGGCTGCACCCGGCCGACATTGCCGACCTGCTGGAAGCGCTGCCGCTGCCTGACCGGCTCACGGTGTGGGAGCTGGTGCGCACCGAGCGCGATGGCGAAATCCTGCTGGAAGTGTCCGACGCGGTGCGCGAATCGCTGCTCGCCGCGATGGAAAGCCACGAGATCGTCGCCGCCGCCGGCCAGCTCGATGCCGACGAACTGGCCGACCTCGCGCCCGATCTGCCCGAACACGTGCTGTCCGAGGTCATGGGCGGGCTGGACGAGGACGAGCGTGCCCAGGTGCAGAGCGCGCTGTCGTACCGCGAGCACGAGGTTGGCGCCATCATGGACTTCGACATGGTGACGGTGCGCGAGGATGTCTCGCTGGAGGCGGTGCTGCGCTACCTGCGCCGGCTGGGCGATCTGCCGGAGCACACCGACAAGCTGTTCGTGATCGACCGCGAGCGCGCGCTCAAGGGCGTGCTGTCGCTGAAGCGCTTGCTGGTGAACGCACCGCAGCGCCAGGTGGCCGAAGTGATGGCGCGCGACGTGGTGGTGTTCTCGCCGGATGGCCGCGCCGACGATGCCGCACACGCCTTCGAGCGCTACGACCTGGTATCGGCGCCGGTGCTCGACAGCAACCACCGCGTGGTCGGCCGCCTCACCGTCGATGCCATGGTCGACGTGATCCGCGACGAATCGGATGTGCTGTCCTTCGCCGGCCTGAAAGAAGAGGATCTGTTCTCCAGCATCTGGAAATCGGCCAAGAACCGCGGGCCATGGCTGGCGCTCAACATCTGCACCGCCTTCCTCGCCAGCCGGGTGATCGGCGCATTCGAGGCCACCATCGCCCACCTCGTCGCGCTCGCCACGCTGATGCCCATCGTCTCCGGCATCGGCGGCAATACCGGCACCCAGACGATGACGCTGATCATCCGGGGTCTGGCGCTGGGCCAGATCACCGCCAGCAACGCGCGCCGGCTGGTGATCAAGGAGCTCGGCATCGCCCTGTTGAACGGCACGTTGTGGGGCGCGGTGCTGGGGCTGATCGCCTGGGCGCTGTACGGCCAGATCGCGCTTGGCGCCGTGATGATGAGCGCCATGGTGCTCAATCTGCAAGTCGCCGCCCTCGTCGCCATCATCGTGCCGATGACGATGCAAAAGCTCGGCCGCGACCCGGCCTATGGCTCCAGCGTGCTGCTCACCGCCAGCACCGACAGCATGGGTTTCTTCATCTTCCTCGGCCTTGCCACGGTGTTCCTGACCTAGGCGGCACGCGAAAGGCAGGCTGGCAAGCCGCCGCGCTTGCCGGCATAATTCCTTGTTTTTACACGGGAAGCCCTCCCGTTGATTGAGCCAATGCCTGGCTCCGAGGAATAGCGATGTCCCGCATCACCGTCTGCGCCCTCTACAAATTCGTTGCCCTGCCCGCTTTCGCCGACCTGCGCGCCCCGCTGCAAGACCTGCTCGACGCGCATGGCATCCGCGGCACGCTGCTGCTCGCTTCGGAGGGCATCAACGGCACCGTGGCCGGCAGCCAGGCCGCGATCGATGCGATGCTGGCCTGGCTGAACCCGCGCGTGGGCGAGATCTCGTACAAGCTCTCCTATGACGACGCCCAGCCGTTCAACCGCACCAAGGTGAAGCTGAAAAAGGAAATCGTCACCATGGGCGTGGAAGGGATCGATCCGCAACGCGTGGTCGGCACCTACGTGAAGCCCAAGGATTGGAACGCGCTGATCTCGCAGCCGGACGTGCTGTTGGTCGATACCCGCAACGATTACGAAGTGCAGATCGGCACCTTCAAGGGCGCGATCAATCCCAAGACCGACAGCTTCCGCGAATTCCCCGCCTATGTGCAGCAGCACCTCGATCCCCAGCAGCACAAGCGCGTGGCGATGTTCTGCACCGGCGGCATCCGCTGCGAGAAATCGACCGCGTATTTGAAGGAGCAGGGCTTTACCGAGGTCTACCACCTGGAAGGTGGCATCCTGCAATACCTGGAAGACGTACCGGCCGAAGAGACGATGTGGGAGGGCGAATGCTTCGTGTTCGACGGCCGCGTCTCGGTGGACCATCACCTGCAGAAGGGCCAGTACGACCTGTGCCATGCCTGCCGCTTACCGATCACCGAGGCCGACAAGCGCAGCCCGCATTACCGCGCCGGCGTAAGCTGCCCGCACTGCCACGACCAGCACAGCCCGGAGCAGCTGCAGGCCTTTATCGAGCGCGAACGCCAGGTGCGTTTGGCGCAGGCTCGCGGGGAGCAGCATATTGGTGGAGAGGTATCGGATGTGGCGGAGCGGCGGCGGCAGGAGAAGGTGCAGCGGAAGGTGGAGGCGGCGGAAGCGAATAAGCGGGAGGGGTAGTGAGTGACGCGGGTTGCGCGTCGGTTGAGATAGAGCGAAGGCTGCGGGTAGCGCCTGCGGCGCGGGGGTTGATGCCGGTTCCGCCCGGCGGACGGGTTCATTTCTTTTGCTTCGCCAAAAGAAACGAACCAAAGAAAAGGCGACCCCTGCCTTACGGCCCTCCGGGCTACCCTCAGTCGGTCGCGAGCCTAAGGTCTCGCTCCACTCCCTCGGCGCTTGGCAAAGGGGAGGAAAACCATGTGCCCGCATTTGTGTAAAAGCAAACGAGGCTTCGTGACTTTATGCGTGGTCTGACCCTAATTTCCCTATACTCAAAGATAACTATCGTCTAATTTGCGATGCGTAAACTGCTATTCATCTCTTTTGCCGTCATTGCCATTGCCCGTTTTGCCAGCGCTCAGGACGCAACTCCGGATCATACGCAACTCCCAACCGGGCTGCAGGTAAAGTATCCAAAAACCTCTATAGAGAACCATGAAGAAGGAAGCGTTTTGGTTTCTCTGATCGTTTCAAAAAATGGCGAACCAAAGGATATTAGAGTCTCAAAAACATCTGGGTACGCCGCACTAGATGAAGCAGCTAAGACTGCAGTTATGAATGCTAGGTTTTCGCCTGCTCGAACAAAAACCGGGGACCCCGTTGACGCGAAGTTATATGTTCCCGTTAAATTTTCCCTCAATTCCGCAAAAGAATCCATTCAGATATCCCACTCAGAAGACAATGCTGTTTTGAGCATAAAGATCAGAAAAATCTATCGTGGATTGACTCGAGACCTAGGGTATCAACTGCAAAAACTACCAACCTTCGCCCCAGAATTCATTGTCCTCGACGTTCGAGGCAACTCGGGGGGGCTGATATACGAATCATCGGGGTTGGCCTCTGTATTCATGGAAGCCGACTTAAAAATTGCCGAATTAAAACAAAACAACAGCACTTTCATCATCAAAACCGGGAAAAAATTCTATCAAAAAGATGAAATAAAAATCGATTTTCTTTCTGACGTTCCTAATTACTTAAAAACCCTTCCGCTTTTAACCCTGGTAGACGAAAAAACCGCAGGCAGTGCGGAGCTCGTTGTTGCAGGATTGCAGTCACATGGCAGAGCAAAAATCGCAGGAAAAAAGACAGCAGGAATGACGGCCATAGATTCAAATGGGAAAGACCCTGCAGAGTGGCAGCTTCCAAACGGGGGGTCGCTTAAAAACAAGGGATTGACCCCTGATTTTCCACTAGAAAACTCGACACTTGAATCAATTGGGACCAACCTCTTAATTCCAGAGGAAATTCGAGATAGTCTTCTAGGTCATTCGCACTAACATGTAGCCGGGGTTCAGTCTTGCACTTTGCATAACACGTAGCGCTCACCTCACCCCAAATGCCTCCTCGGAAGCCGGGCAACGCACGCTCCGGGGCTCACTGGGTGTACAGCGGCGTCACGCCTTGGTACAAGAGCCGGCACATGGTTTTCCTCCCCTTTGCCAAGCGCCGAAGGAGTGGAGCGAGACCTAGGCTCGCGACCGACTGAGGGCAGCCCGGAGGGCCGTAAGGCAGGGGTCGCCTTTTCTTTGGTTCGTTTCTTTTGGCGAAGCAAAAGAAATGAACCCGTCCGCCGGGCGGAACCGGCATGTAAACACCCGCGCCGAAGGCGCTAAGCAAACAAAACAACCAGCCGCCGCAAACACCACCGCGTCGGCACAGCACCACCAGCAATCCCGTCAATTTGTGGCGTAACAAGCCACCAGGACCCACACCATGATCCGCGTCACCGAAATCAAGCTCCCCCTCACCCACACCGAAGAAGAACTCCCAGCCGCCGTCATCAAGAAGCTCGGCATCAAACCAGCAGACCTGCTCAACTTCACCGTGTTCCAGCGCGCCTACGATGCCCGCAAGAAGGCCGCCATCCTTTTGGTCTACACGGTAGATGCCGAAGTAAAGCATGAAGCCGCGCTGCTGAAGCGCTTCGAAGCCGACCGCTGCGTCAGCACCACGCCGGACATGGGCTACCGCCATGTCGCGCAGCTGGCTTCCCCGCCGGCCAAACGCCCGCTGGTGGTCGGCTTCGGCCCCTGTGGCCTGTTTGCCGCGCTGATCCTTGCCGAGATGGGCTTCAACCCCATCGTGCTCGAACGCGGCAAGGCGGTGCGCGAGCGCACCAAGGATACGTGGGGGCTGTGGCGCAAGCGCGAGCTCAATCCGGATTCCAATGTGCAGTTCGGTGAAGGCGGCGCCGGCACCTTTTCGGACGGCAAGCTCTACAGCCAGATCCGCGATCCGCGCTTTCTCGGCCGCAAGGTGTTGAAGGAGTTCGTTGCCGCCGGGGCGCCGCCGGAGATCGAATATGTGAGCAAGCCGCACATCGGCACCTTCCGCCTGGTGAGCATGATCGAGGAGATGCGCACCAAGATCGTCGCCCTCGGTGGCGAGATCCGCTTCAATCACAAGGTGGACGACCTGCTGCTGGAAAAATCCGGCGACGGCTTGCAGCTGCGCGGGGTGAAGCTGGCCGACGGCAGCGTGATCGAATCGGATCACGTGGTGCTGGCGCTGGGCCACAGCGCGCGCGATACCTTCGAGATGCTGCACGGCCACGGCGTGTTCATGGAGGCCAAGCCGTTCTCGGTCGGCTTCCGCATCGAGCACCCGCAATCGGTGATCGACGCCGCGCGCTTTGGCCCGTCGGCCGGCAACCCCATCCTCGGCGCCGCCGATTACAAGCTGGTGCACCACGCCAGCAACGGCCGCTCCGTCTACAGCTTCTGCATGTGCCCCGGCGGCACCGTGGTCGCCGCCACCAGCGAGCCGAACCGCGTGGTCACCAACGGCATGAGCCAGTACTCGCGCAACGAGCGCAACGCCAATGCCGGCTTCGTCGTCGGCATCACGCCGGATGATTATCCCGGTGGCGTGCTGGCCGGCATCGAATTCCAGCGCCAGCTCGAATCGCGCGCGTTCGAGCTCGGTGGCGGCGACTACAACGCCCCCGCCCAGCTGGTCGGCGATTTCCTTGCTGGCAAGCCATCGAAAGACTTCGGCTCGGTCGCGCCGTCGTATACGCCAGGCGTGACACTGACCGATCTGGCGCTGGCGCTGCCGGACTACGCCATCACCGCGATGCGCGAGGCGCTGCCCGCGTTCGAGCGACAGATCCGCGGTTACAGCATGCACGACGCGCTGCTGACCGGCGTGGAAACGCGCACCAGCTCGCCGCTGCGCATCACCCGCGACCGCGATACGCTGCAGAGCCTCAACGTGAAGGGCCTGTTTCCTGCGGGCGAAGGTGCCGGCTACGCTGGCGGCATCCTGTCGGCCGGTGTGGACGGCATCGAGATCGCCGAAGCCGTTGCTCGCGCCATGACGGCATAAACATCCCACCCAGATTCCAGGAACACCGATATGCAAATCCTCGAAATCCAGCTGTACCAGGACTACATCGCGCTGTGCGACCTGTTGAAACTCGCCGGTGTGGCCGACAGCGGCGGCGCCGGCAAGGCGCTGGTCGCCAGTGGCGCCGTCTCGGTCGACGGCGTGCAGGAGCTGCGCAAGACCAACAAGATCCGCGCCGGCCAGGTGGTGACGCTGGACGGTGTCGAGATCCGCGTGGTGACGGCAGCGGACTGAGCCCGCACTGTGGCAGAGCACACGCCGCTGGCGACGAGGCCGTCGACGCCAGACCGGCGGCTTCGTACACTGCCACAGCTTAGCTGATGCCCGAGGCAACGATGATCCGATCCGCCAGCCTTGCCGCCCTGTGCCTGCTCTGGACCACCCAGGGCCTGGCCGCGCCGGCCGCCTGGGAGAATCCGCAAACACCACACTACGGCTACACGGTGAAGACCGAGCGGCTGGAGCGGCAGTTTCTGCTGTTCGTCACCGATGTCAGCGGCCTGGGCACACCGTACGGCTACGACTATCAGATTCTTGCCGTCACCAAGGTCGTTCCCGAAGGGTATTGGGTGATGCGCTTTTCCCGCGACTGCGGCGACGGCAGTGGTGGCGCCGGTTTCACCAGCGCCTTCGTGCGCTGGGATGGCCGTGCGCAGAAAGAGATCGACAATGCGCTCTACGACTGGCTGGGCAACGATCTGAGTGACAGGATGCGTGTCAGCGTCTCCTGCAAGGATGACTACCCTAAGAGCACCCGCCAGGAAAACCGCCTTGGTGCGTTGAACTTCATGCGCGACTGGCAACGCGGCTCGGCCAAGCCTGCGGAGCTGTCGCTGGAACTCAAGAACACGCTGAAGAACATCGTGATGAAGGCCGAATACCGGCGACCAGGCACCAGCGATGAGTGGATTCCTTTATTGGGCGAATCCGACGATCTGGAGACGGGCCAAGCAGTCAACGTGAAGATCAAGCAACCGGTCGATTGCCTGATCGACATGAAGTTCGAATTTCTCGAACTGATCGAGCCGGTCTACGCTGCTGACGTCAATGTCTGCGGTGCCAAGCGCCTGGTGCTGCACATCGATCGCAGCAGCGGCAAGGCCAAGCTCGGCGTACGCGCGGAGAAATAGCGCTCACGGCCTGGCCAGATGCGCGCGCAGGCCCTCCGCCAGCGCATCGAACACCACCCGATGGCGCCGGCTACCGCGCAGATCCTCGTGCATCAACACCCAGGTATCCAGCCCAAAGCCGAAGTCCTGCGCCAGCACCGGCAGCAGGGCCGGGTCGCGCGCGGCGATGCCGTGATGGCAGAAGGCGATGCCGAAGCCGGCGCGCAGCAGCGCGAGTTGCGCCAAGGTGTTGTCGCTGCGCACGGCGAAGTCGTCGCGGTCGATTGGCAGCGCCAGCCGCTCGCGTAGCCGGCGGATATACGGCAGCTCGGTATCGAAGCCGATCAGCGCGTGTTGCGCCAGTTCGTCCAGGCGCTGCGGCAAGCCATGGCGTTGGGCGTAGTCGCGGTGCGCATACAGCCCCAGTCCCACCGTCCCCACCTTCTGCGCCAGCAGGGCATCCTGCGTTGGTGGGCTCATCCGCACCGCGATGTCGGCGTCGCGCTGCAGCAGGTTCTGCAGCTGGTCCGACAGCACCAGTTCCAGCACGAGCTCGGCGTGCTGTTCGCGCAGCGTGGCCAACAGCGGCGGTAGCAATTCAATACCGACCATCTCCGCCGCGGTGATCCGCACCGCGCCGCGTACCTCGTCGGCACTGCCCTGCGCCAGCCGTAACAGCGCCGCGGCGCTGGCACGCATTGCCTCGGTGTGCGGCCGTAATGCGCGTGCGGCGTCGGTGGGCAGCAACCCCGTCTGCGAGCGGGTGAACAGCGGCAAGCCCAGTTGTGTTTCCAGTGCCTCGATCTGCCGGCCTACCGTTGGCTGGGCCAGCCCCAGCGCACGGGCGGCGGCGGAGAGCGAGCCGTGCTCGAGCACGGCCAGCAGTGTGCGGTAGAGATCCCAGGGGGGGTCGATGAAGGTCATGCATTTTTGTATATCAACCATGCCTGGATAGGCAATTCTGTTTTGGCGGTGACGAGCGCACAGTGCAGCCATCCCGCCGCCACGGCGCGGCACATCCTCGGAGACAGAACATGGCAAAACAGGCATTGGTACTGGGCGCAACCGGTGGCATCGGCGGGGAAGTGGCGGCCAAGCTGCTGGCACGCGGCTGGCAGGTTCACGCGCTGACACGCATTGCGGCCAGTCGGCCGGACAACGGCATCCGCTGGCACGCCGGCGACGCGCTGAACCGCGACGATGTGTTGCGTGCCGCTGCAGGCAGTGCGCTGATCGTGCATGCGGTCAATCCCCCGGGCTATCGCAACTGGGGACAGTGGGTGTTGCCGATGATAGCCAACACCATCGCCGCCGCCGAAGCGAATGGGGCGCGCATCGTATTGCCGGGTACCGTCTACAACTACGCGGCCGGTGACCGCGTGATCACCGAGGCCACGCCGCAAGACCCGGATACCCGCAAGGGCGAGATCCGCGTGATGCTGGAAAGCCGGCTGCAGCAGGCGGCGGCGCAAGGCCGGGCACGAACGCTGATTGTGCGGGCCGGCGACTACTTCGGTCCACGCAGCCGCAACAGCTGGTTTGCCCAGGGCTTGATCACGCCGGGGCAACCGATCGGTGCGGTGAATCTGCTCGGCACCGTCGGTCACCAGTGGGCCTACCTGCCCGATGTGGCCGAAATCATGCTGCGCCTGGTCGAACTGGGCGATGCGCTCGACGACCATGCCGTCTACCAGATAGCCGGGCACTGGGATGGGGATGGCGAGCAACTGGTGGGGGCGATCATCCGCGCCAGCAGCCGGCCGGACCTGGCTTGGCGCCGTTTCCCCTGGTGGCTGGTGCGTGCGCTGGCACCGGTGGTGCCGCTGATGCGCGAGTTACGCGAGATCCAGCCCTACTGGCGCCATAGCCTGCGCCTTGCCAACGACAAGCTGGTTGCCACGCTGGGCGCCGAGCCGCGCACGCCGCTGGATCTGGCGGTGGCCACCACCTTGCGCGGACTGGGCTGCCTGCCCGATGTGGCTGGTGCAGCAGCCGAGCCGGCCAGCGCCTAGCGGGTGGCCAACAGCAGCAGCAATGCCGCGGTGGCCGGAGCCGCCTGTACCCACAGGATGCGGCGGCCGACCGTGGCGGCGCCGAACACGCCGGCGCAGATCACGCAACCGAGGAAGAACAGCTGGATGCCGTGACCGGCCGGCCCCATCGCCAGCCCCCAGGCAAGGCCAATGGCGAGGAAGCCGTTGTACAGGCCCTGGTTGGCCGCCAGCAGGCGGCTCTGGTAGGCGAACTCCTCGTTCAGCCGGAACACCCGCCGCCCCAATGGCCGCGTCCAGTAGAACATTTCGAGCACCATGAAATAGAGGTGCAGCAACACCACCAGAGCGGCGACAAAGACAGCGACCGTATGCACGCTAAATTCTTCCGTTCGTCATGAAAGCGCTTTCTTAACATCAGTTTTGATGGCTGTCCAGTGTACGCCCGTGCACACGACATGTGGATGCAACAAAGCCGCCCGTTGGGCGGCTTGTTTGTCGTTTTGCCATCAGTGCCCGCCGGCACCACCGACGCTGCCAAACGGCGGCTTGGCGAGCCAGACGATGGCCATCAGCAATACGAAGATCACACCCAGCCCCCAGAACACCTCGGTGGTGGCGATCTGGAAGGCCTGCTGTCCGATCACCTTGTCGATCTGCGCATAGGCGGTATCGCCCGGCAGGCCGAGCTGGTGCAGCCGCGCCACGTAATCGACGGTGGCCGGATCGCCGCTGGTCACATGCTCGGTCAGCCGCGCATGGTGGAAGGTGGCGCGGTGATCCCAGGTGAACACGGCGATCGCGGTGGCGAAGCTGCCGGCGATGGTGCGGAAGAAGTTCGCCAGGCCGGAGGCCGCCGCCAGCCGCGATACCGGCAGGCCCGACAGCACGATCTGGTTCACCGGCACGAAGAAGCAGGCCACGCCGATGCCCTGCAGCAAACGCGGGATGATGATCTGGTCGAACGCCGTTTCCAGCGTGAAGCTGGCGAACCAGAACATGGTGGCGGCGAAGACCATGAAGGCAAACGACGACACCAGCCGCAGATCCAGCCGCTGGATGTTCTTGCCGATGATGGGCGAGATGAAGAAGGCCAGGATGCCCACTGGCGCCACCGCCAGGCCGGACCAGGTGGCCGTGTAGCCCATCACCGTCTGCAGCCACAGCGGGAACAGCACGGTGCTGCCGAAGAAGCAGAACACGCCGAGCGACAGCGCCAGCACGCCGATGGTGAAGTTGCGGCTCTTGAACAGCGACAGGTCGACGATGGGATGCGGATCGGTCAGCTCCCACACCACCAGCACCGACAGCGCCACCGCGGCGATCACCGCCAGCGTGAGGATGAAGCCGGAGCTGAACCAGTCCATGTCGTTGCCGTTGTCGAGCATCAGCTGCAGGCTGCCGACCCCGAGGAACAGCAGCGCGAGGCCGATGTAGTCGATCGGCAGCTTCTGCGTGGGCGTCTCGCGGCCCTTGAGCAGCGACCAGGCGGCAAAGCCCGCCAACAGGCCTACTGGCACGTTGATGTAGAAGATCCACGGCCAGCTGTAGTTGTCGGTGAGCCAGCCACCCAGCATCGGGCCGAAGATCGGCGCCACGATCACCGTCATCGCCCACAGCGCCAGCGCAAGGCCCTTCTTCTGCGGCGGATAGTTGGCGAGCAGCAGCGTCTGCGATAGCGGCACCATGGGGCCGGACACCAGGCCCTGCATGAAGCGGAAGAACACCAGCGTCGGCAGGTTGTGCGCGAAGCCGCACAGCACCGACATCACCGTGAACAGCAGCACGGACAGCGTGAACATCCGCACCTCGCCAAAGCGCTTGGCCAGCCAGCCCGTCATCGGCACGGCGATGGCAGCGGCGAGGCCATAGGAGCTGATGGCCCAGGTGCCCTGGGTCGGGCTGACCGCGAGGTCGCCCGAGATATGCGAGACCGAGACGTTGACGATGGTGGTGTCCAGCACCTCCATGAAGGTGGCCGAAGCCACTGCCAACGTCAGCAGGACCAGCTGTAGCCCGCGGATCGGCGCGGGCGGGGGGGAAGCGGCGGCCGTCTGGCTCATGACGCAACCTCGTGATCAGGCAGGATGGAATGCCCCTGCACCTGCGGGGGCCTGGGGCCGGGCTCAGCCGTGGCGGTTGGCGCCGGCGTTGCGGGCGATGATGTCATCAGCCAAACGCTCGGCTTCCGGCAGCGGCTGCTCCAGCGCGCGTGTGGTGAACAGCGGCCGGCTGACCGGCTGGGTGGCCAGCACCGGGCCACCGCGCTCGTGGGTATCCACCGTCACTTCCATCGACAGGCCGATGCGCAGCGGATGCTCGGTGAGCTCGGCCGGATCGAGCGCAATGCGCACCGGCACGCGCTGCACCACCTTGATCCAGTTGCCGGTGGCGTTCTGCGCCGGTAGCAGCGAGAACGCGCTGCCGGTGCCCGCGCCGAGGCCGACCACCTTGCCGTGGTATTCCACCTCGCCGCCGTAGAGATCGGCCACCAGCACGGCCGGCTGGCCGATGCGGATGTGCTTGAGCTCGGATTCCTTGAAGTTGGCATCCACCCACAGCGCATCGAGCGGCACGATGTTCATCAGCGCGGTGCCCGGCGTGACGCGATTGCCCACCTGCACGCTGCGCTTGGCCACGTAGCCCGACACTGGCGCCGGCAACGCGTTGCGGCGCGTGGTGAGCCAGGCCTGCACGAAGTTGGATTTCGCGGCCAGCACGCTGGGGTGATGGATCAGGTCCACGCCCTCGATGCCGGCGCGCGAGGCGTCCAGCTGCTTCTGCGCCACATCGACCGCCAGCTCGGCATTCGTCAGTGCCTCCTTGGCGTGCGCCACTTCCTCGGCCGCGACCAGTTGGTCTGCAACCAGTGGCGCCCGGCGCTGGTAATCGGCGCGGGCGCGGGTCAGGTCGGTGCGGCGCTGCTGCAGCACTGTCTCGAACTGCGCGGTATTGGCGTACTGCTTCCTCAGCTCGCGTACCGTCTCGCCGAGCTTGGCCTCGGCTTGGCGCAACCCCACGGTGGCGTCGGCCGGGTCCAGCATCACCAGGTCTTCGCCGGCTTTCACCAGTTGGGTCTCGTCGGCGCGGATCTCGGTGACGTTGCCGCTCACCTGCGAGGTCAGCGTGACCTGATTGCCGCCGACGTAGGCGTTGTCGGTGACTTCGCGCTTGCTGGCGACAGTCGCCCAGTACACCGCATAGCCGATGCCGGCCGCGATGAACAACGTGGTGAGGATCAGCAGCGCCGGCTTGCGCTGCTTGGAAACGGTGGCTTGTTGCTCGCTCATGCTGGTGTGGCTCCGATTATTCTTGGGTGGTCCCGGCGCGGTATCCGCCGCCGAGTGCCTTGATCAGTTGCAGCTCGGTATCGAGCTGGCGTTGGTTCAGCTGGATCAGTGCGTCGTTCTGCGCCAGTACCGGCAGCGTGGCGGACCACACCGCGGTGCGATCGACCAGGCCTTGCTTGAACTGCGCCTCGCCGCTCGCCAGCACCTGGCGCTGCGCGGCCAGCTGGCGCTGCTGCGCGCTTTCCTCACGGGCGAGACCCTGCAGCGCGATGCCGTCCTGCGCGATATCGCGCACGGCATTGGTCACCGCCTGGTTGTATTCGGCAATCATCGCGTCGCGATCGGCGCGCTTGCCGCCGAGCCTGGCCTGCAGCCGGCCGGCATCGAAGATCGGCAGGCTGATCGCCGGGATCAGGTTGATCTGGCGGCTGGCGAAGTCGAACAGCTTCTCGGTGGTGATGGTGTCGAACCCGGCAAAGCCGGCGATGCTGACGGTCGGGTAGAACGCCGCCTGCTGCGCTGCCTCGCTCGAGATCGTGCTCTCCACGCGCCAACGCGCGGCCTGCAGATCCGGCCGGCGGGCCAGCAGCTCGTTGCCGAGCGAGGCCGGCAGCGCCGGATTGGCGTGCGGCGGTTGCACTGTCTGCAGCTCGGCGAGCTCCCCGCCCCCCACCAGCGCCCTGATCGCCTCATGCTGGCGGCCGAGCGTGGCTTCCAGCGTGGCGATCTGCGCATCGAACGCGGCAAGCTGGCCTTCCTCACGGGCGCGATTGGCCATCGGCTCCAGCCCCTGCGCCACGCGGCGGGCGCGGCCTGCCACCAGCTTGGCCTGCAGCGCACGGCGCTCCTTCAGGCTGGCGAGCCGGGCGCGGTCGCTCTGCAGCGTGAAATAGCTCTGGGCCACGGCAACGCTCAACGTCAGTTCAGCCTGCTTTTCCTCGGCACGGCGGGCATTCATCTCGCCCAGCGACGCAGCCACCTGCGAGCGATGCTTGCCCCACCAATCGAATTCGTAGCTGGCGTTCAGGCCCACCTTGGTATCGGTGTACCACTCGCCGCCGATCGGGGGCGGGAACAGGCCAGTGGCCGACAGGTACTGGCGGTCGACCGAGGCGTCGAGCGTGGCATTCAGCCCGCCGTCGGCGTCGGTCAGCGCCATGCTGGATTCGGCCTGGCGCACGCGGGCCTGGGCGCTGGCCAGCGTCGGCGCTTCCTTCAGCGCCCGCGCCATCAGCGCATCGAGTTGCGCATCGTGCCATGCGGTCCACCATTGCGCTTCGGGCCAGCCCTCGCGCGCCAGCTTGATGCCCTGCGCCAGCTCGGTACCGGCCAGATCGCGCCGCGCCACGGTCTGCGCATCGTCTGGTATCGCGGCGCAGCCGGCCAGCACGAAGGCCGCAGCCAGCAACAGCAGAATTTTGTTGTGTTTTGGATAGTTCATTTTTCAACCAAATGGTTAAACGAAACCCCGTGCGGCGAATGGGGGAGCCGTCCCGGGGAACACATCGTCATGGCCAGCTAGATCGACCGATACCGCTTTGGGCCGCGTTATTCCAGCGCGCCCAGCACCTTTTTCAACAGCGCTTCCAGCTGCAGCTTCTCGTCCTGCGACAGCACGTTGTAGGCCGAATGCACGCGCAGCTGCAATTGCGGCAGCAGCATCTGCACCAGCTCACCGCCGGCCTCGGCCATGCGCAGGTCGATGCGACGCCGATCCTCGGCGTTCGGCTCGCGCGACAGCAATCCGCGCGACACCAGCTCATCGCAGATGCGGGTGACGTTGGCGCGTGATTCACCCGTGGCATCGGCAAGCTCAGACGGGTTGAGCACGGTATCCGGCGCGCTGTACAGCATGGTCAGCGCCACGAAGCTCACCGGGTTCAGGTTGTGCTCGCGCAGCACCGCATGCATGCGTTCGTGCAGGCGGCCCTGGATGTGCTTGAACAGCTGCGACAGCGTGACATGCTGCGGGTTGGCACCCGGCAGGCGGGCGCATACCCGACCGATTTTTTCCTCGACCGGAATGAAGCAGCGGGGGGTGGGGGGCATTTGATTCATGGATGAATAGTACAAATTACAACTATTGTGGTCAATCAAATTCTTACAGCGTGGCGATGGGCGGTGAAGCTGCCTCAGCCAGCGCGTGCAGCCCAGTCCGGCAATGCGCTGGCGCGGCTGGGGCAACACCGCTTCGGCGAGCCAGCCACAGCGGGTTGCGCGGGCTGGGGTGCGGCAAGGGCAGGAAGGTGGGCGCGTAGTCACGCCAAGCGGCCACGGTGTCCGCCAGCGTGCGACCAGCCGCAACCATTTGGGGCAGGTGCGAATCACGCATACAGCGCGAACAGCAAGGACGATCAAGCACGGGCGTACACAATAGCGGCAGTCCAATGCCGGAGCGCGCCATGCAGATCGATGCCGAGAACCTCGCCGCGGAGCGCGCCTCTGATTATCGCCATTACCGCATCGCCGGCACGCCAGCAGAACTCGGCATTGCCATGGCCGCGCAGGGCGTTCTGCTGCGCCCGCCTGCCGAACTCGGCCATGACGGCACCAGACTGGCACAGCTCAGCTATGCGCGTGACTGCCGGGCGCTGACTGCCGAGCACTATCCAGCGCTGGTCGCCGAGATCGACGCCCATGCCGAGGCCAGCGGGATGGCGGCGGACGATGCGCTGTGGCACTACGCGCTGGGCGTGACCGGTGGCTGCAGCGGCATCGCCGTCGCCACGCCGCTGGGCATGGTGGTCGGCCGCAACTACGATTTCTTCTACTTCGAATCGCGCCGCCACCTGATCGAGACCCGGCCGGCCGCCGGCTACGCCCACATCGGCGTGCATGAAGGCCTCGCTGGCGGCCGCTTTGACGGGATGAACCAGCACGGCCTGTTCGTCTCGTTCAACGGCGCCGGCGAACACCCGGACCCGGCACCGGTCGGCATCGCCTTCCACCACTTGGTGCGCTACCTGCTCGAACACTGCGCCAGCGTGTCCGAGGCGCGCAACGCGTTGCTACGGCTGCCGGTGAAGGAAGCCAAGAGCTATCTGCTGGTCGATGCCTCGGATGCCTGCGTGATCGAGGTCCACCCGCAACGCCGCGCGGTGCGCGCGCCGGTGGACGGCGTACTGGTGATGACCAACCATTTCCTCGATCCGGACATGGTGGCGCTGTGCCCGTCCTGGTCCAACTCGCTGGCCCGGATGCAGCGGCTTCAGGCGCTGGCGCCACGCGGGCTGGGCGCCGAAGCCAGCTTCGCCGCGCTGCAGACCTTGCTCGCCGAGCATGAAGCGCCGGTCTGTGGCCACGTCGATGGCATGGCGACCTTCTGGAGTGCTGTTGCCCATCCAGGCAGCGGCCTGGCCCGTTATTGCCTGGGCGCACCGTGCCGCAACCGCTGGCAGGACTACCGGCTGGGCGGCGAGGCGGGGTAAAGTCGCGCCCATGAAGAAACTGTCACTGGACCGCATCCTGCAAAGCCAAGGCTTCGGCACCCGCAAGGGCTGCCGGGCGTTGATCGAGGATGGCGACGTCACCGTTGCCGGCAATGCCGTCACCTCGTACAAGGCCGAGTTCGATCCCGAGGGCCTCGAATTCACCGTGTTCGACGAACTCTGGATCTATCGCCGCCATCTCTACCTCGCGCTCAACAAGCCCGCCAACTACGAGTGCTCGCGCAAGCCCAGCCATCACCCCGGCGTGCACACGCTGCTACCCGAGCAGTTCACCTGGCGCGACGTGCAGCCGGTGGGCCGGCTCGATCACGACACCACCGGCCTGCTGCTGCTGTCGGACGATGGCGATTTCATCCACGCCCAGTCGCACCCCAAGCATCATCAGCCCAAGCTCTACGTCGCCACGCTGGCCGAGGCCGCCGACCAGACGCTGGTCGATGCGCTGCTTGCCGGCGTCAAGCTCATCGACGAACCTGCGCCGATCGCCGCGCAACATGCCTTGCTGCGCGATCCTACCCACATCGAGATCGTGATCGCCGAAGGCAAGTACCACCAGGTGAAGCGCATGCTGGCCGCCGCCGGCAACCACTGCGCAGCGCTGGAACGCAGCCGGATCGGCGGTCTGGAATTGGCCGGGTTGGGCCTCGCCCCCGGCGAATGGCGCTATCTGGACGAGCACGATCTCGCCCGGCTGAACGGCGCATAGGGAATATGCCAGACGCCCGCGACGTGCTGAGCCGCTAGAATCGGCTATCGTTTTTTCCCGGCTTGCCCATGCGCGCGTTGCAAATCCTGGCCGGCCCCGAAGCCCTGACCCGTATCCGGGCAGAGGGCTGGCAGCCGGACCTGTTCAGCCATCTGGGTGCCGCTGCCGGCGGCGCCAAGTGGATCATGTTGGCCGGGCTCGACAAATTGCTGTTTGGTGGCTGGCTCGCCCGGCGCAGCACACCGCTCATCGCTGTCGGTGCCTCGATCGGGGCGTGGCGGCTGGCCTGCGCGGCCCAGCGTGATCCACTGGCCGCCCTCAATCGCTTCACCCGCGCCTATGTCGACGAGCAGTTCTACCAGCGCGGCGACGGCCGCATCGAGGTCAGCCGCGAGGCACAGCGCATCCTCGCCGCGCTGCTCGGCGAGACCGGCGCCGACGAGATCCCGCAGCATCCGTGGCTCAGGCTCAATATCGTTGCCGCGCGCGGGCTTGCCGGCATCGACGGCAGCGGCAGCCGGCGCGAAAAGCTGGCGCTGGCGCGCGCGGCGTTCGCCAACACCCGCAGCCGCCAGGCACTGGGCCGCCACCTTGCGCGCACCGTGATCCATGCTGGCGACACGCCGGTGGCACTGCAGGACGACGGCTTCGCCACCCACGTGCTGCGCCTCACCGCCGACAACGTGGCTGCCGCGCTGACCGCCACCGCGGCGATTCCCGGCATCATCGACGGCATCGCGTCCTTTCCCGGTGCTCCGGCCGGATACCACCTCGATGGCGGTCTGATCGACTACCACATGGACCTGCCGCTGGCCGAACCGGCCGGGCTGATGCTGCTACCCCATTTCAGCGACCGCATCACCACCGGCTGGCTGGACCAGTTCCTGCCCTGGCGCCGGCCACGCCATCTCGCGCGCACCGTGGTGCTGGCCCCGACGGCCGAGCTGGTCGCCAGTCTGCCGGCACGGCGCATTCCCAATCGCAAGGATTTCATGCGCTATGCCGGCCGCGACGCCGAGCGCGTCGCGCATTGGCACGCGGCGCTGGCGGCCAGCGAGGCCATGGCCGGGGACTACGCCGACTGGCTGGCCGCCGGTGCACCGGCCACGCGCATCGCGCCGCTGCGCTAACCACAGGCTGCTGCATCCGCTGCTGCGCAAGCAGCAGCGCTACCTCGCGCACTCCGCGCAAAGCGTGCAGCTGCGCCGCTGGCGAGGCTGGCACGGTCCCTGCACCGCTGCGGGTTTCCCCCGCACCTGGATGCCGCCATGACCTCGCCTGCCGACCTTTCCGCCACCGAGCTGGTACGCCATTACCGGCGCCGCACGCTGTCCCCGCTCGACGCGACCCAGGCCGTGCTGGCGCGCATCGATGCCACGCAGGCGCAGTACAACGCCTACCGGGTGGTCGATGCCGAGGGGGCGCTGGCACAGGCGCGTGCCGCCGAACAGCGCTGGGCGCGCGGCGAGCCGCTGAGCGACATCGATGGTGTACCGGCCGCGCTGAAGGATCTGCTGCATGTACGCGGCTTGCCCACGCGCAAAGGCAGCCTCGCCACGCTGGATACGCCGCAGGCGGAGGACAGCCCGGCCGCAGCACGGCTGCGTGAAGCCGGCGCCGTGCTGCTGGGCAAGACCAACACGGCCGAGTTCGGCTGGCAGGGCGCCACCGAGACGGCGCTTGCCGGCATCACCCGCAATCCCTGGAGCACGGCGCACTCGCCCAGCGGCAGCAGCGGCGGTGCGGCCGTCGCCGCAGCACTCGGGCTGGGGCCGCTGCAGGTGGCGACCGACGGCGGCGGCTCGATCCGCGTGCCGGCGGCAGTCTGCGGCGTGTTCGGCTTCAAACCAAGCTACGGCCGGGTGCCCGGCTATCCACCGGCGCACAATGGCGACCTGTTTCATATCGGCCCCATCACCCGTCGGGTGGAGGATGCGGCACTGCTGCTCAATGTGCTGCAGGGCGACGATGTGCGCGACTGGACCAGCCTGCCGGGCCCGGGTCGCGACTGGCGTATCGGGCTGGAGGACGGCGTGCGCGGCCTGACCATCGCCTACAGTGCAACGCTCGGTTATGCCGAGGTGGCGCCGGAGATCGCGGCACGCGTCGCCGAAGCCGTCGACGTGTTCCGCCAGCTTGGTGCCCGCGTCGAAGAGGTCGACCCGGGCTTTGCCGATCCCCGCCCCATCCTCGATGCACTGGCAGCAGAACGGGCGATCCGTCTGCAGCGCGAGATCACGCCGGAGCGCTGGCGTCTGGTCGACGCCGACATCCGCGCAGCAGTGGAACAAGCCAGCCGCCACACACTGGCCGAGGTGATCACAGCGCAAACGGCACGCCAGGAACTGGCGATCGGCCTGCGGCGCTTTCATGCCCGCTACGACCTGCTGCTGACGCCGGTACTGGCGGACGGCGTGCCGCTGCTCGGCCAGCGGGCCAGCGCACCATTCGTGGCACCGTTCAACCTCACCCAGCAGCCAGCCGCGGCCATGCCCATCGGCTTCGATGCCGCCGGCCTGCCCCTGGCGCTGCAACTGGTCGGCCCGCCGTACCGCGACGATCTGGTGCTGCGCGCCGCCCGCGCACTGGAGGGCGCGTCGCCACAGCCGTTTCCTGCACCCCAACAACCTGCTGAGCGGTGCTTTTCCTTACGGGCGCGAAATTCTAAATGAGAACGGTTGTTGCTAATATGCGAGCGCCTCGAAACCGCTTGCACCCACGATGTTTGCCCTCGCCTGCCTGCTCAGCGCCCTCGCCGCGCTGCCGTTCTATTTGTCGTCACCCAACCAACGCCTGCTGGCTGCGCATCGCCCGGCGCTGCGCGGCGTCGGTTGCGTGCTGCTGCTGGCAGCCCTGGTGCTCGGCACCCTGGGTGGCGACTTCGCATCGGGCCTGTTTGCCACGCTGACTGCGCTGATGCTGGCCATGGTGTTGCTGCCCTACCTGGCGCTGCTGCGCCGGAGGGCCGCGTGATGTGGGGCAAGGTTGCCGCCGGGGCGGTGCTGGGCCTGCCGCTGTCCGCCTTTACCTTGGGCGCCGTGATCTACGCCTGGCCCGGCCCGTGGCAGCACAGCATGGTCGTGGGCATGCTGCCGTTCTTTCCGCTGTGGATGGCAGTGATCGCCGCGAGCCCGCTGTTTCGCAGCACCGCCCGCGCCTGGCTCTGGCTGGCGCTCGCCAGCGTGGCCGCGCTTGCGGCGCTGTGGCTGATCAAGTTCACGGGTTTCGGGGTCTGAGATGATCAAGTCCGCCACGCTCAAGCTCTACCAGGCGCTGCATACCTGGACCGGCATCGTCGCCGGCTTCGCGCTGTTCATTGCCTTCTACGCCGGCGCCATCACCGTGTTTCACGCCGACCTGCACAGCTGGCAGGATCCGGCCTCGCGCGGCGCCACCTACGAACAGATCGACGATGCCGGCCCGCGCATCGATCGTTTCCACGCCCAGCATCCCGAGCTCAAGGGCAATTTCGCGGTGATGTTGCCGTCGGATCACGATTCGGCCCTGGTCGCCTGGTGGTTCGATGCCGCCAGCGGCGAGTGGGTGAACAAGCCGCTGTCCGAGGTGGAACAAGGCGTCACGCCGCCGCCGCATTCCAAGCTGGCCGATCTCGTGAACGAGCTGCACTACATGCTGGGCCTGCCGGTGGCTGGCATCTGGCTGATGGGCGTGGTGTCGCTGCTCTATGGCGTGGCGCTGATCTCCGGCGTGGTGGTGCACCTGCCGCTGTTGCTGAAGGACCTGTTCGCGCTGCGCCCGGGGCGCAACCTCAAGCGGTTCTGGCAGGATGCCCACAACGCCATCGGCGTGCTTAGCCTGCCGTTCCACATCATCTTTGCGGTGACCGGGGCGCTGTTCTGCCTGTTCACCTTCACCGCTGCCGTCTTCAACTACGGCGTGTTCGACGGCAAGCTCGTCGCCGAATTCACGCAACACACCAGCTCCGCCGTACCGCGCACCGCGGCCAACCAGCCGGCCGCCATGCTGGCGCCGCTCGAACTCGTGGCGATCAGCCGCAAGGTGGCGCCGCAGATGGAGGCGAACTGGCTGAGCTTTTCCAACTACGGCGATCGCAACGCCACCGTGGAGATCCGCGGCGAATCGCCGAACACGCTGGCACCCTACGGCGGCATCGGCGTAGCGCTTGCCACCGGCAAGGTGCTGCGCATCGATACCCCCGGCCAGCGCAGCGTGAACCAGGCTGTGCTCGGCAGCGTATACGCGCTGCATTTCGGCAGCTTCGGCGGACACTTGGTGCAGTGGCTGTACTTCGTGCTGGGCCTTGCCGGCGCCTTCCTGTTCTATTCGGGCAACCTGCTGTGGATCGAGGCACGCCGCAAGCGCCACGCCGCTACCCAGTCGCTCAGGACCTGGCGTATGGCGCAGGCCACGGTCGGCGTGTGCATCGGCAGCTGTGCTGCCATTTCGGCCGCTTTTGTGGCCAGCATGGTCGCCCACATGGCTGGCGCCGATCCGGCACTGTTCGAGCGTGTCACCTGCTTCACCACCTTCTTCATCCTGCTGGCCTGGGCCTTCTGCCGCCCGCCGGCACGCGCAGCGATCGAGCTGCTGCTGATCGCCGCCGTGCTGTCGGCGCTGATCCCGCTCGCCAACGCCATTGCCACCGGCGACCACCTGCTGGTCTCGCCTTGGCGCGGGCTGTGGGGCGTGTTCGGCGTCGACGCCATGGGCCTCGCGCTGGCGGCAGGCTTTGCCGCGCTGGCGCGCGCCACCTGGCGTCGCGCTCGCAATGGCCAGCCGGGCAGCGTGTGGGCGCTGACCGTGCCAGGCACTACGCAGGCTGACCCGGTCAAACACGCGGGCTGACCCCACGACAATCGCGCATCGGACTGACGCCTGCGTGCGGATGACAGCCTAGATTCCGCTGCGACGCAAACCTGAAACTCGGCCGGATCGGGCCGTGTTTGCGCTGTGGCGTGAAAGCGCTGTCAGCAACTGGCAAGACACTTGGGCTGGTTGGCGCGTTGCCGGCCAGCACGGCATCACCCCGCCCGTAAGGGCGGTGTGCGACAGCTTTACAACAATGGGCGCCCATTGGGAGGCGCCATCAACAGGGATATGTCTTGATGAACACCACCCCTCATCGGCTGCGACCGATCATCGCGAGTCTGGCGCTCGCCTGCGCCGCGCCGCATGCGCTGGCCGAGGATGCCACCGTGACACTCGATACCGTGACCGTCAGTGCCAGCGCACTGGAAGACGCACAGGGCCCCGTTTACGGCTACGTCGCCAAGCGCAGCCGTACCGGCAGCAAGACCGACAGCTCGTTGCTGGAAATTCCGCAATCGGTGACGGTGATCACCAAGGAGCAGCTGCAGGACCAGGCAATCCATGGCGTGGACCAGGCGCTGCGCTACAGCTCGGGCGTGGTGGGCGGTGCCTACGGTTCCGATGCACGCAGCGACTGGCTGCTGGTACGCGGCTTCACTCCGGCCATCTTCCTTGACGGCATGACCTTGCCCAACGGCGGCTGGACCACGCAATCGCGCGTCGAGCCGTACGGCCTTGAGCGCATCGAAGTGCTGAAGGGGCCGTCGTCGGTCCTGTATGGCCAGTTGCCGCCAGGCGGCATGGTCAACCTGGTGAGCAAGCGCCCGACCGAGGATGCGCTGCGCGAAGTGGGCGTGGAAATCGGCAGCTACAACCACAAGCAGGCCACCGTGGACCTGGGCGGCCCGCTGAACACCGATGGCACCTGGCTGTACCGCCTGACCGCGCTGGCAAGCGACGGTGATACCCATATCGACCACAACGAGGACAAGCGCCTGTTCGTTGCGCCGGCCCTGACCTGGAAGCCTGATGCCAATACCTCGCTGACGCTGCTCGCGCGCTACCAGAAGGCCGAGACCGGCAACCCCGGTGGCTTCCTGCCGGCACAAGGCACGTTGCTGCCCAACCCGAATGGCAAGATCTCTCCCTCGTTCGATGCCGGCGAGCCCGATTTCGACACCTACGAGAAGGAGATGAGCTCCATCGGCTACGAGTTCGCCCACGAGTTCAACGACACCTGGACGGTGCGCCAGAACCTGCGCTACGCCCGCACCAAGGTGGTCCACGACGTGGTCGGTCCGCTGGGTCTGCAAAGCGACCTGCGTACCCTCAATCGCTACACCTATACCCCGCACGACGACACCAAGATGTTCTCGGTGGACAACCAGGTCGAAGCCCGCCTGATCACTGGCCAGATTGCGCACACCGTGCTGGCCGGCCTCGACTATCGCGAGGCCAATGACGAGGCGACCTCGGGCTTTGGCTCGGCACCGCCCATCGACGTGTTCGATCCGGTATACGGTGCGCCCATCGTCCGGCCGGCCGACGGCACGCACGTAGTGCAGAAGCAGCAGCAACTCGGCATCTATCTGCAGGACCAGATCAAGTACGACCGCTGGGTGCTGACGCTGAGCGGCCGCCAGGACTGGGTGGATACCGATGCCGACAACAAGATCAGCGGCACCACCACCACGCAGGATGATCGCGCCTTCTCCAGCCGTGTCGGCCTCAACTACGTGTTCGATTCCGGCCTGGCACCCTACGTGGCGTACTCCAAATCGTTCCAGCCTACGCTGGAACGCTCGTTCTCGGGCGATGCGTTCAGCCCGACCCGCGGCGTGCAGTACGAAGGCGGCGTGAAATACCAGCCGACCGGCACCAACCACCTGCTCAGCATGGCGCTGTTCCAGACCACGCAGGAAAACGCGCTGACGGTCGATCCCGACCACATGTTCTTCTCGGTGCAGCAGGGTGAAGTGGAAGTGAAGGGTCTGGAGTTCGAAAGCAAGTTCAACTTCCAGCCCGGCTTCAACGTGATGGCGTCCTACACCTACAGCGACAGCGAGATCACCAAGGGCAACGATGCCACCACGCTCGGCAAGCAGATTCCGCTGCTGCCCAAGCACCAGGCTGCGCTGTGGGCGGACTACACCCTGCAGGGCACCGCGCTGAAGGGCTTGGGCTTCGGCGCCGGCGTGCGCTACACCGGCTCGTCCTACGGCGATGCAGCCAATCTGTGGAAAGCCGACTCGTATACGCTACTCGACCTGTCGGTGCACTACGAGATCCAGGACTGGCGCCTGCAGCTCAACATCAACAACGTGACGGACAAGGAATACTTCTCCGCCTGCAACAGCATCAACTGGTGCTACTACGGCTATCCGCGCGTCACCACGTTGTCGGCTCGCTACCGCTGGTAAGCGTCGACCTCACCCCAAGCAAAATGGGCGCCGCGGCGCCCATTTTGCTTCTTATTCACCAGCAGGACTCACATCCACTGCTGCCACAGCATGTGGCCAGCCCGGTCGAGCACCAGCGCGCCGAACACCCAGGCCAGGTACTTGATCGAGTAGAGGAACAGCCCGCGCGCCACCGTTTCATCGCCGCTGCGATACAGCTTGAGGCTGCGCGCGATGAAGCCGTAGTTGAACCAGGCCGCCACCGCGAGGTAGAGCCAGCTGCTCATGCCGATGACGAAGGGCAGCAGGCATACCGCCGCCAGCATCACCGCGTACAGCACGATGGTCTGGCGGGTGAAGGCGGCGCCATGGGTGACCGGCAGCATCGGCAGACCGGCCTTGGCGTAGTCGAGCTCGCGATACAGCGCCAGCGCCCAGAAGTGCGGCGGGGTCCAGGTGTAGATCATCAAAAACATCACCGCCGCCTCGGGCGACACGGTATTGCTGACCGCGGCCCAGCCCAGCACCGGCGGCATGGCGCCGGCGGCACCGCCGATCACGATGTTCTGCGGCGTGGCGGGCTTGAGCCAGCGGGTGTAGACCACGGCATAGCCGAAGAAGGTGGCCAGCGTCAGCAGTGCGGTCAGCGTGTTGCCGAAGCTTGCGGTCAGCCACAGACCGCTGCCGGTGAGCAGCGCCGCATAGAGTGCCGCATCGAGCCGGGTCAGCGAGCCGCGCACCAGCGGCCGCGCCTGGGTGCGACGCATCTCGGCGTCGCGATCGCGCTCGACCAGGCAGTTCACCGCAGCGGCACCCATTGCCACCAGCGCGATGCCGACCAGCGACACCAGCACACGCGGCAGCTCCGTCCAAGCCGGGCCTGCCAGTGCGCTGCCGACGGCCGCACAGAAAGTGATCAGCGCAACGACGCGCGGTTTGCCCAGCGCCCAGAAATCAGCGAGCCGGGGCGTAGCGGTAAGCGTTCTGAGCATGGGACAGCTCCTCGGAGGAAGATCGGGCAACCAGGATGGTGAGCAGGGCCAGCAGCAGCGCGGCCCCGCCGTTATGCGCCACGGCCAGCGCCAGCGGCAGGTGCATCAGCACGTTGGCGATGCCGAGGCCAAGCTGCAACACCAGCGCGGCCAGCAGCCAGCCACCGGCACGCAGGCCGCGGCGTAGCAGCAATACGCCAAGCAGCGCGACAGCGACGGTGACCGCCAGCGCCCACAGCCGGTGGATCCAGTGGATGGCGGCAAGGTGGTCGATATCGAGCGGGCCGCCGGTCGTGGTCAGGCCCAGTTCGCGCAATGGATGGAAGCCCACCGCCCAGTCGTCCGGCAGCTGGTAGCCGCCGCGACAGGCCGGGAAGCCGTCGCAGGCTAGCGCAGCGTAGTTGGTCGATACCCAGCCGCCCAGCGCGATCTGCAACACCACCACGGCGAGCGCGAACCAGGCAAAGCGGCGCAGTCCCGCAGGCAGCACCAGCCGGCCGGGCCGGGCGCGGGCCGCCTGCGCGGTGACCAGCGCCAGCATGGTCATGCCGCCGAGCAGGTGCGCAGTGACGACAACGGGCATCAGCTTCAGCGTCACCGTCCACATGCCGAGCAATGCCTGGAACAGCACCACTGCCAGCGGGGCGATCACCAGTGCGGCCGGCACGCCGGTTTCGCGCCGACTGCGCCACAGCGCCCAGGCCTGCCACAGCAGGATCAGCCCGAGCCCGCCGGCGACATAGCGGTGGATCATTTCCTTCCAACCCTTGGCCGGATCGACCTCGCCGCCATAGTGCAGCTCGGCATGGGCCACTTCGTGGTCGTGCGTCGGCGCGGTCAGCCGGCCGTAGCAACCGGGCCAGTCCGGACAGCCGAGCCCGGCGTCCTCCAGCCGGACATAGGCACCGAGCATGATCAGCACCAGTGTCCAGATCACCGTGAATACCGTCAGGCGGCGCAGCGTGCGTGGTGTCATGTGTTCAGCCTAGCGCCTGGTTGTTCTTCAGCAGCTTGCCGATCTCGCTCATCACGCGGCGGCGCCCCTCGTCGCTTGCCAGCTGTTGCGGGCTGTAGCGGATCACCGCGTTGCCATTGGGGTCGACGAGATAGAGCCCTGCGCCCGGCAGCGCCTGCCGTGGCTGCACCACCTGTGCATCGGCGACCTTGCCGGGGCACAGGCGCGTGGCGGCGTAGGCAACGCGATCCGATTCCCGCCCCTGCGCCACGTCGAGCTGGCGCGCGGCAAAGGTCAGCGCATCGGCTTGTGCGGTGCAGCCGGCGGGATCGTGCGCCACCAGCCGCCATTGCTTGGCCGCATCGAGCACGGCGGGCTGGACCAGCAGTTCGCCAAAACTCTGACCACCGGCAGGGCGGTACCAGGTGTAGACCGCCTGTGCTGCGAGGATGGGGGTCAGCGACAGCGCAAACATCAGCAGCAGCGTTTTACGGCCACGCTTGGCATCAGGAAATGGCATCGGCCTCTCCACGGTTGGAACGATAAAAACGCCAGCACAGCAGCAAGCCGATAGCACTCATGGCCCACCAGGTCAGCGCGTAGCCCAGATGCCGCTCAGGGCCGATGGCACCCGGGCCGGCACTGCGTGCGAACGGTGTGGCCGAGCCCAATGCGCGGACATAGGCGACCGGTTGCCGGCCGCCGGCCCAGGCGGCATAGCGCCTGGCGTCGATATTCTGGAAATGGTTGCCTTCGGGGTGGGTCTGCGCCAGCTCGAGGAAGCGTGGCCAGGGCTGCAGCTCGACGAGCGCGACGGAGCCAGTAGGAGGGATCGCGCTGCCTTGTACCAGCCAGCCACGGTTCACCAGCACGATCTGGCCGTCCTGCAGCTGAAACGGGCTCACCACCTCGAAGCCGATCTGGCCCTCATGGGTGCGTGGCGCCAGCGTCAGCTCGCGCTCGGGCAGCCAGTGGCCAGCCAGCTGCACCTGGCGATAGTCCCCAGGGGGGGCGCCACCGGCCCAGGCCAGTGGCGCATGGGTGGCGGCGGCACGGTAGCGGGCGAACAAGGCTTCCTTCTCCTGCATCCGCGACCACTGCCAGCCCCCCAGGAGCAGCGTCAGCAACACCAGCGCCAGCAAGCCCGCCATCGCCCAGCGCAACCGGGCTATGCTACGAACTTGTGAAACGGGAGTTGCCATGAAAATCGTTGCCGTCATCTTGCTGATCGTGATCGTCGCCGTACTCGGGCGTGCGATGTTTCAATTGGTGCGCGGTCCGGCCGGATCACCCCGGCTGGTGCGCTCGCTCACCTGGCGCATCGGGCTGTCCATCGCCCTGTTCGTGCTGCTGCTCGTCGCCATTCAGCTCGGCTGGCTGCAACCGCACGGCCTGACACCCTGATGCTCACCACCAAGACGCCGGTTCCGGTTGTAGCGAACCCATGCAGTTCGCGGGAGGACAGCACGCAGGAACCGGAATGTACTGGCTGTACATGAGGATTCCGAGTACCGCCCGACCACGAAATGCGCAGGCGCAGCCCGGCCGGGGCTAGCGTCAAATGCAGTAGACGAAGACGAACAGAATCAACCACACCACATCGACGAAGTGCCAGTACCAAGCGGCTGCCTCGAAGGCGAAGTGGTGTTCCTTGTCGAAATGCCCGCGCAACACCCGGCCCAGCATGGTGGCCAGCATGATGGCACCGACCAGCACGTGCATGCCGTGGAAGCCGGTCAACATGTAGAAGGTCGCGCCATAGGCGCCGGACGCCAGCGTCAGGTCCATCTCGGTCCAGGCGTGGTGGTATTCGTAGGCCTGCAGGCCCAGGAACACGGCGCCGAGCAGCAGCGTGAGCGCTAGGCCGATCTTGAGATGGCCGCGCTGGTTTTCCACCAGGCCCCAATGCGCCCAGGTCAACGTCACGCCGGAGGTCAGCAGCAACGCGGTGTTGATTGCCGGCAGGCCCCATGGCGCCATCGCGTGGTAAGCCTCGACCTTCGGCCCTGTTGCGGCCGGCCACGCTTCCTTGAAACCAGCCCACAGCAGCTGGTGCGTGGTCGAGTCGTAGCCGAGCTCGGGCACCGAGATCACCCGCATGTAGAACAGGGCGCCGAAGAAGGCGGCAAAGAACATCACCTCGGAGAAGATGAACCAGCTCATGCCCCAGCGGAACGAGTAGTCCACCTGCTTGCCATACTGGCCGTGCCGCGATTCGCGGATCACGTCGCCGAACCAGCCGAACAGCATCCAGATGATGATGGCGGCGCCCGCGAGCAGGATCCACTTGCCGGCAGGCACGCTGTTCATTGCGAATGCCGCGCCCAGCGCCAGACAGAACAGGCCGGCCGAGCCGACGATGGGCCAGCGCGAAGGCGCCGGGACGAAGTAATGCGGATCGTGTACACCGTTTTCGACGTTCATTGTGGTGTGACTCCCTAGGCTTGGCTGCTGACGAGCAGCCGCACGAGTAAAAAGATGGCCAGTGCCAGCGACAGCGCCAGCACGATGCCGGTCACGATGACCTGCTTGGGCTTAAGCCCCGCGCGCTCGGTTTCGCCGGAGGAGCGGATGCCGACGAAACCCGACAACACCGCCTTGATGGTCGAACGCAGGCTCATGCCTTGTCCTCCAGCGGGAACAGCGTGTACGACAGCGTCACCGCGCCAAGCTCGGCCGGCATCTGTTCATCGACCAGCAACACCACGGTCACATCCCGGGTCTCGCGGGCCGCCAGCGTCAGCGCGTTGAAGCAGAAACATTCCATCTTGGTGAGAAAGCGCCCGGCGCGCTCCGGGGCATAGCTCGGAACCGCGCGCAGGCCCAGCGGCGCATCGGACAGGTTCTCCAGCCGGAACTTGGCCTTGACGAGGCCACCGGCACGGCCGGCGACCACCGGCTCCAGCGGCGTCAGGCGTGCTGGCAGGCCATTGCTGACGTTGGTGTCAAACTCCACCCGCATCGCCGCCGCATGCACGTCGGCCAGTTCCGGCCGGGCCCGGTCGATGCCGAGCGCCTCGCAGAACACGTTGTAGAACGGCACCATGCCATAGGCGAAGCCGACCATGGCCGCCGCCGCGATGCCCAGCTTGATCGCGGTACGGCGGTTGGCACGGTCGCGCTCGACGGAGGTCAGGGTAGCGCTGGTCATCGCTTCCGTATCCCCGGCTCAGCCGAACAACCAGCGCCGCACGATGATGCCGATGAAGAACATCAGCGCGATACTGGTGAGGATCAGCGCGGTCTTGGCATTGCGGCTGATGGTCACAGCGCCTGCTCCTTGAGGCCCTTCTCCACCAGTTCCTGCGACGGCGGGGTTTCCCAGGTGTGGTGCGGCGCCGGCGACGGCACTTCCCATTCCAGGGTGTGCGCACCTTCCCACGGGTTGGCCGGCGCCTTGCCGACGCCACCGCGGATGGTGTGGATCACGTTGTAGAGGAAGAAGAGCTGACCCAAACCGAAGCAGAAGGCACCGACCGAGGCGAGCGCATTGAAGTCGGTGAACTGCAGCGGGTAGTCCGGGATACGCCGCGGCATGCCGGCCAGGCCCAGAAAGTGCATCGGGAAGAAGGTGACGTTGAACCACACCATCGACCACCAGAAGTGGAACTTGCCCATCTTCTCGCTGTACATGTAGCCGGTCCATTTCGGCAGCCAGTAGTAGACGGCACCGAACAGGCTGAACAGCGCGCCCGCCACCAGCACGTAGTGGAAGTGTGCCACCACGTAGTAGGTGTCGTGCATCTGGGTGTCGACCGGCGCGATCGATAGCACCAAGCCGGAGAAGCCGCCGACGGTGAACAGGCAGACGAAGCCGACCGCGAACAGCATCGGCGTCTCGAAGCTCATCGCGCCCTGCCACATGGTGGCGATCCAGTTGAACACCTTCACCCCGGTCGGCACCGCGATCAGCATCGTCATGAACATGAAGAACAGCTGCGCAGTCGCCGGCATGCCCACCGAGAACATGTGGTGCGCCCAGACCATGAACGACAGGATGGCGATCGAGGCGGTCGCGTACACCATCGAGTGGTAGCCGAACAGCGGCTTGCGGGCGAAGGTGGGGATGATCTGGCTGACGATGCCGAACGCCGGCAGCGCCATGATGTAGACCTCGGGGTGGCCGAAGAACCAGAAGATGTGCTGGAACAGCACCGGATCACCACCGCCCACAGCCTTGAAGAAGTGGGTGCCGAAGTGGCGGTCGGTCAGCAGCATGGTCACTGCACCGGCCAGCACCGGCGCCACCGCGATCAGCAGGTAGGCCGTCACCAGCGAGGTCCAGGCGAACATCGGCATCTTCATCAGCGTCATGCCGGGCGAGCGCATGTTGAGGATGGTGACGATGATGTTGATCGAACCCATGATCGACGACAGACCCAGCAGGTGGACCGAGAAGATCGCCAGGTCCATGCCCATGCCGAACTGCAGCGACAGCGGCGGATAGAGCGTCCAGCCGCCGGCGGCGGCGCCGCCCGGCACGAACAGCGAGATCACCAGCAGCAGCGCCGATGGCGGCAACAGCCAGAAGCTCCAGTTGTTCATCCGCGCGAACGCCATGTCCGGCGCACCCAGCATCAGCGGCAGCATCCAGTTCGCCAGGCCGGTGAAGGCCGGCATGATGGCGCCGAACACCATGATGATGCCGTGCAGCGTGGTCAGCTGGTTGAAGAACTCGGGCTGCCAGAACTGCAGGCCCGGCGTGAACAGCTCGGCGCGGATGCCGAGCGCCATGGTCCCGCCCAGGATGAACATCGAGAACGAGAACCACAGGTACAGCGTGCCGATGTCCTTGTGGTTGGTGGCATATACCCAGCGGCGCCAGCCAGTGGCAGCGTGGTGACCATGGTCGTCGTGGCCATGAGCCTCGCCCGCATGATCGCCTTGGGTCGGGTTGAGAGTATCGGTAGCAGCGGTCATGTCGGGTCCTTACTTGCGAGCGGCCTTCACGTCCTTCGGCTGCAGCATATCGCCCATCTTGTTGCCGAAGGAGTTGCGTTCATAGGTGATCACGGCTGCGATCTCGGTATCCGACAGGCCTTGCCAGGCCGGCATGGCGCCCTTGCCGTGCAGTACGATGCCCAGATGCGCGGCCATCGGGCCGTTGGCGATCTTGGAGCCGGCCAGAGCCGGGAACGGGCCACCACCGGCGCCATCTGCCTTGTGGCAGGCTGCGCAGTTGGCGTCGTAGACCGTCTTGCCGCGGGCGATCATCTCGTCGAGCTTCCAGACCTTGTTCGGGTCGTCGGCCGCCGCCTTGGCTTCCTTCTGCTTCTTGTCGACCCAGACCTTGAAGTCGTCCTTCGACACCACCTGCACCACAATGGGCATGAAGCCGTGGTCACGGCCGCACAATTCGACGCATTGTCCACGGAAGGTGCCGACCTTCTCGGCCTTGAACCAGGTATCGCGAATGAAGCCGGGGATCGCATCCTGCTTCACGCCGAAAGCCGGCACGCCCCAGGAGTGGATCACGTCGTTCGCGGTGGTCAGCATCCGCACCTTGGTGCCGATCGGCACCACCAGCGGCTCGGTCACTTCCAGGAGGTAGTGCGTGTCCTTGGCTGCGCCCTGGCCCTTGTAGTTCTCGATCTGCTCGCGCGGCGTGGCGAGCTTGCTCTTGTAGCCGAAGCCGTAGTCCAGGTAGTCGTAACCCCAGAACCACTGGTAGCCGGTGGCCTTGATGGTCACCTCGGCATCGCGTGTGTCCTTCTGCGCCAGCACCACCTTGGCGGCCGGCCATGCCATGACCACGAGGATCACCGCCGGGATCAGCGTCCACAGCACTTCCACGGAGGTGTTCTCGTGGAAATGCCGCGCCTTGTGGCCGGAGGCCTTCCGGTGCTTGAAGATCGAATAGAACATCACCCCGAACACCGCGACGAAGATCACGACGATGACCGCCATGATCCAGGCGTGCAGGTCGGAGATGTCACGAGCGATCAGGGTCTGAGGGGTCTGAAAGGTGTATTTGCCGTCAATGGCAAACGTACAGGCAGGCAAAAGCGCTGCGAGCCCGAGGGCACGCTGAAACCGCATTGGAACCTCCACTGGTTGGGTATGCCGCGTCGCTTATTCGCGCGTCGGTCTTATCGGGACTTGGTTTTTATCCCAAACAATATTTAGGAAAAAACGACGTCTCCGCAAGACCGTCGGCATATTCTGGTGCCCGCCTGTCGGTTTTTTGCACATTTTTGGCGCAACTAGACCTAAACCAAAGGTTACGAGTGGCAAGTAGCGCCCAGACCAAGGAGGAGCCGACATGGACATGCATATGGACAGTCTCGACGATCATTTTTCCCTGCCCAAGACCCGCAAAGTCGGCTTTGGGCGACCGTTTCATTGGCTGAAATCGGGCTGGCAGGATTTCCGCGCGCACCCTGGCCCGAGCCTCGTCTGGGGCGTGATCGTGGCCATTGCCGGGTGGCTGTCGCTGGGCATCGCGGTCGGCTATCCGTATCTCTTCACCTTCTGCATCTCGAGCTTCCTGCTGCTGGCTCCCCTGATCGCCTCAGGTATCTACGAGCTCACCAGTGAACGGGAACAGGGCCTGCCGGCTTCGTTCATGCAATCAGTGCGCGACTATGTGAAGAACCTCAGCCAGATCGCCTTCTTCGGCTTCGTGCTAGGCCTGATCGCGCTAAGTTGGGAACGCATCTCCGCCATCCTGTTCGCGCTGTTCTACGGCGGTGAAGCTGTGTCGCTGCAAGGCTTCTTCTACGCGCTGACCGGGGAATATGCCGGCTTCACCATCGCCTGGTTCGTCGCCGGGGCATTGCTCGCCACAGTGGTATTTGCGCTGACCGCTATCTCGATCCCGATGCTGGCCGATCGGGAAATCGATACCGTGACTGCGATGATGACCAGCCTGCGCGCGGTGCTGGAAAACCTGCCAGCGATGCTGCTGTGGGCGGCACTGATCGTCGGTCTGACCGCCATCGGGTTTGCGACAGCGCTGTTCGGCCTGATCGTGATCTTCCCGGTGCTCGGACACGCTACTTGGGTCGCCTACAAGGACTTGGTCGAGTAAGCGATTTCACGCAAACAGTTGACAGCTCCGGCTAGCTGCCATATAGTCTCACTTCTCTGTCGCGGGATGGAGCAGTTGGCAGCTCGTCGGGCTCATAACCCGAAGGTCACAGGTTCGAGTCCTGTTCCCGCAACCAAATATCGAAACCCTGCTGCGTATGTAGCAGGGTTTTTTATTACGTGTAGTACGCGGCCTGGCTGAACAATCGCCTCGATCTGAATGCCTAGGCAGGCTGGCTTCTCGGTAGGCTCAAAACAAAAACCCGGCATATAGCCGGGTTTTTGTTTGTACTGGGTTTGCCTCAGCCGATCTGGCCGTGGCAGTGCTTGAACTTCTTGCCCGATCCGCACGGGCACGGGTCGTTACGGCCGACGCCGGCAAGCTGCGCGCTCGGGCCACCCTGCGCGGCCATCGCGGACATCAGCGCTGCCTTGATCTGGTCCTCGTCGCCGGACGCCAGCAGCGCCTCCAGATCCGCATGCTGAAACTGCATCGCCGACTCCGGCAGCGCCTGTGGTGCCACTGCATCGAGATCGGCCTGCGAGCGGACCTGTACGTTCATCACGATACGCACGACATCGCGCTTGATGCTCTCGAGCAGTGCCTCGAACAGCTCGAACGCCTCGCGCTTGTATTCCTGCTTCGGGTTCTTCTGCGCATAGCCGCGCAGATGGATGCCCTGACGCAGGTGATCAAGGCTGGTCAGGTGCTCGCGCCAGCTGTAGTCGAGGTGCTGCAGCAGCACCGAGCGCTCGAACTGGCGGAACGTTGCTTCACCAGCCTCCTCCAGCTTGGCGGCATAGGTCTGCGCAGCCAGCTCGATGACACGCGCCTTGGCCGCTTCATCAGACAGTTCCGTCTCATCCTTGAACCACTGGGCAACCGGCGCGGTAATACCGTACTCGGTCAGTGCCTTTTCCAGCCCGACCAGATCCCACTGCTCTTCCATGCTGCCCTGCGGCAGGTATTGGTCGAACAGTTCGCCGAAGAACGCATCGCGCATCGCAGCAATGGTGTCGGCGACATTGTCCGACTCGAGGATCTCGTTTCGCTGGCCGTAGATCGCCTTGCGCTGTTCGTTCGAGACGTCGTCGTACTCGAGCAGCTGCTTGCGGATGTCGAAGTTGCGGCCCTCGACCTTGCGCTGCGCCGACTCGATGGCGCGGCTGACGATGCCGGCCTCGATCGGCTCGCCTTCCGGCATCTTCAGCTTGTCCATGACGAAGGCGACGCGCTCGCCGGCGAAGATACGCAGCAGCGTGTCTTCCAGGCTGAGATAGAAGCGGCTGGAGCCCGGATCACCCTGGCGACCGGAGCGACCACGCAGCTGGTTGTCGATCCGGCGCGAATCGTGGCGCTCGGTACCGATGATATGCAGGCCACCGGCCTTCACCACGGCCTCGTGCAGCGCATTCCAGTCGTTCTTCAACGCATCGATCTTGCTGCGGCGGCTCACTTCATCAAGCGCCTCATCGGTTTCGATCGCGCGCAGTTCGCGCTCCACATTGCCGCCGAGCACAATGTCGGTACCGCGACCGGCCATGTTGGTGGCAATGGTTACCTGGCCAGGGCGGCCAGCCTGGGCGACGATCTCCGCTTCCTTGGCATGATGCTTGGCGTTGAGCACATTGTGCGGGATGCCATCCTGCTTGAGGATGCCCGACAACAGCTCGGACTGTTCGATCGAGGTCGTGCCGACCAGCACCGGCTGACCACGCTCCGCGCAGCCCTTGATGTCGGCGATGATGGCGTTGTACTTCTCCTTCGCCGTCTTGAACACCTGGTCCTGGCGATCCTGACGGACCATGGGCCGATTGGTCGGGATGATCACCGTCTCAAGGCCGTAGATCTGCTGGAACTCGTAGGCTTCGGTGTCGGCCGTGCCGGTCATGCCGGACAGCTTGCCGTACATGCGGAAGTAGTTTTGCAGCGTGATGGTGGCGAGCGTCTGGTTTTCCTGCTTGATCTCGACGCCTTCCTTGGATTCGACCGCCTGGTGCAGGCCTTCGGACCAGCGCCGGCCAGCCATCAAGCGACCGGTGAATTCATCGACGATGATCACTTCGCCGTCGAGTACCACGTAGTGCTGGTCCTTGTGGAACAGCGCGTGGGCGCGCAACGCCGCATACATGTGATGCATCAGGCCGATGTGGGCGGCGGCGTACAGGCTGTCGCCTTCCGGCAGCAGGCCCATCCTGGTGAGGATGGCTTCGACCTTCTCGTGGCCGGACTCGGACAGCAGCACCGAGTTGGCCTTTTCATCCACCCAATAGTCGCCTTCGCCATCCTCGGTTTCCTGCCGCGTCAGCTGTGGCGGGATGGTGTTCATCTGCACGTAAAGATCAGTGCTGTCCTCGGCCGGGCCGGAAATGATCAGCGGGGTACGCGCCTCATCGATCAGGATCGAATCCACCTCATCGACGATGGCATAGGCGAGGTCGCGCTGCACGCGCTCGCCGGTGGCGAACACCATGTTGTCGCGCAGGTAATCGAAGCCGAATTCGTTGTTGGTCCCGTAGGTGATGTCGCAGCCGTAGGCCTTCTGCTTCTCGTCGTGCGGCATCTGGCCAATGATCACGCCGCAAGACAGGCCAAGGAAGTTGTACAGGCGGCCCATGGTGCCGGCGTCGCGCTGCGCGAGGTAATCGTTGACGGTGACAACGTGCACGCCCTTGCCGGTCAGTGCGTTCAGGTAGGCCGGCAGCGTGGCGACCAGCGTCTTGCCTTCACCAGTGCGCATTTCGGCGATCTTGCCGTAGTACAGCACCATGCCGCCAATCAGCTGCACATCGAAGTGACGCATGCCGAGCGCGCGCTTAGCGCCCTCGCGGCAGACGGCAAAGGCTTCGGGCAGGACGGCATCCAGCGCCTCGCCCTTGGCCAGCCGTTCGCGGAATTCCTGGGTCTTGGCCTGAAGGGCCTCGTCCGACAGCGGTTCGATCTGCGCTTCGAGCGCGTTGATCTTGGCAACCGTCGCGCTGTACTGCTTGAGCAGGCGGTCGTTGCGGCTACCGAAAACTTTCTTGAGCAGAGTCGAAATCATGTCGAAGGCCGTGTCCCGCCGTCGGGGCGGTGTTGTAGTTAAAACAACGGCGGAAGGGGAAACCCATCCGCCGCGTGCAGACTGCTACCCAAGTGGGGACGCCCCACCGGGATTTCCATCCCTAATCGTGGCTGGCCACTTCAGTCAGCGGCTTGATCTGATCCGGTGCCATGAAACGCAGCGGATTCTGCGCCACGCCCTTGTAGCGGATTTCGAAGTGCAGATGCGGGCCGGTGGAGCGCCCGGTGCTGCCCACTTCGGCGATTCGCTGCCCGGCGCTGACCCGATCTCCAACCTTCACCAGCAACGCGCTGGCGTGGGCGTAGCGGCTGGTCAAGCCGTTCTCGTGACTGAGCTCGACCATATTACCATACTGGGGATGGCGGTCCGCATAGACCACGGTGCCTGCGGCGGCGGCGGTAATCGGGGTACCGACGGGGCCGACGAAGTCGATGCCTTCATGGAAAGTCTGACGGCCATTGAACGGGTCGATGCGCCAGCCGAAGCTCGACGATTGCAGGCCAGTGGACAACGGCGCCCGCGATGGCAGTTGCCAGCGTTGCGGGCGCAGCAGGATGGATTCGGTCAGCGCCAGATGGTCGAGATAGGCGTCGGCAAGGTCGGTTGACGACGCCAGTTCGTGCGTGAGTTCTGAAAAGTTGAGTGCGTGACCGGGCTGCTCGATGCCGCCTGTCGGTGCCGGTTGGCTGGACAGAAAAGGCTTCACGTCGATCCCGGTCTTCAGGCCCACCTGCTTGGCCAAACCATCGAGCCGGGTGAGTTTGGCCTGCAATTCGCCAAGCTTCACCGCCAGCACGTCGAGGTCAGCTTGGCGCGGCGACTTGGTCAGCTGGAACAGCTGCGGCGTCGATGTGCCCTGCAACAGTAGGCCGGTGGCAAGGCCAGCACCGCCTGCAAACAGCGCTACGGCGCCCGCGAGTGCGGCAATGGTGTACGGACCGAGTTGGCGAGCGCTGGAGAAGCGGCTCGAAACCAGAATAATATTCATGGAAGGTTAACTCTCCATCCGGTCCTGCGGACCCATTGTCATGGCCAAACGCCCCGCCTACCCGGCCTTCATCGGCCAGGATCGCCAGCTGCTGCAGCTGGTCTCCCGCGTCAGCGACATCAATCGACTGACCAATTGCGTGCGGGCCAGCCTGCCACCTGCGCTGGCTGCCAGCTGCATTGCCGTCACGCTGGAAGGGGACACGTTGGTATTGGGTACGACTTCACCGGCAGCAGCAGCGCGTCTCAAGCAGTTTGGCGATACGCTGCTGGCTGCAGTCAGGCAAGCCGGATGGCAAGCTACCGCAATCCGCCCCAAGGTGCAAGTTGCGCTGCGGCGGGAAAAAGCGAAATCGACCAAGGACTTAGCCATGGGTGCAGCCGCAGTCGGCGCCTTCGAGCAACTGGCCGATACGCTGGAACGCGGCCCGCTGCGCGACGCGGTCGAGCGCCTGGCGCGGCGTCATCGGCTCAAGCGCTAGCCGATCCTGAACAGCAAAAAGCCCGGAGTGACCCGGGCTTTTTGCTGATGATTGCGGATGCTTACTGCAGGAAATCCGCCATGGTCTTCGGTTGGCCGTTCACTTCGATCTGGCCACCCTTGAGCACCAGCTTGGCCTTGACCAGGTCGCCCTCGGTCTCGACGAAGCCACGCTCCATGCCCTGCGCCAGCGCGAACTCGAACTGGGCTTGGCTGGTCTCGGCATTTTCCGGATCGAGCTGGGCGATCAGCTGCTTGACCAGAGCCTGTGGCACCTGCACCGCCAGCGAAGCATTCACCTTGGCGATCAGCGCCATCGGGTTGGCAAAGTCCTGCTCGGCGACATCGTGGCTGGCGAGATCGAGCTGATAGCTGCCTTCACCGGCAGCGTTCTTCAGCGCCAGCTTCATTTGCAGCGCCGGGTCGTGCGCCAAAATCGCAGTCAGCAGCGTTTTCAGGCGCGCCTGCTGGCCCTGCGGCGCGAAATCGCACTGCAGCCAGCCCTTGACCCAGGTTTCGTCGTTGTAGGCCTTGATTGCCTTGGCATCGATGCGATCGATGCTATAGGCAAGCGACAGTGCGCCAAGCTTGGCCTGATTCACCACCACCTGGTCGAACTGGCCGCTGACCTTGCCGCTCAACAGGCCGCCCTTCACTTCGGAGGTACCTTCGAAACCGCCCTTGCCCAGCAAGAAATCGATGGCGCGGCCTTCCGGTGTGGTGAAGTTGGCCGAAGCGCCAGCCCACTCCAGCGTGTCCTTGCCGGTGTAGACCCCTTCCGGCGCGCGGACGCGGTCGCTGACGCTGCGCAGCGCGCCAAAGTGCATGCGCTCGCCCTGGGGGCCTTGTACTTCAGCACCAGCGAGATCCAACGTGCTCTTCACATAGCTGAAGTCCTGGTCATACTTGAAGGTACCTTTCAGGCCCTTCCACTGCAGCGTGCCACCGTCCTCGGTCACGCTGGCTGCGGGGCTGGCGATGTCCGTGGTCAGCTCGCCATTCAGGCCGATGCTGGTGTGGATAGTCAGCGGTTGCTGATTCTTGAACAGCTTGGCCAATTCCTTGCGGGCTTCGTCGCTGTAGACGAACTCGGTGGTGATGCCGGGCTTGAGCGGGTTGTGCGCCACGACGTTGCGCACGGTCACCGTCAGGCCGTCGGCCGGCAGCGGGCTGGCAGCCACGCCTTCGCAGCCGATGCGATAGGTGACAGTCTCGGTCGAGGTCCAGAAACCGCGCTCGAACTTGCGCGATGCAACCTGGACCAGCTTGTGGCCTTCGGCCTGCTTGGCCCAGTCGTCGAGCTTGCCGTCGACGCGATGGCCAACATACCAGGTGGCCCCGGCATAGCCGGCAGCGCCGAGCACCGCAACGGCCACGGCAGCCTTGATGATCTTGCTCATGGAGGAAATCCCTGTGTGACGCACCATCCACGGGTGCGTATTTGAATGTTGTTTTTCATTTTTCCGACGTTGATCGTCAGAAAATGCGCAAGCTACCAGCTTTGCAGGGGGCGGGCAAACGGGGCCGGTCCTAATGCCCCGACCACCGGACAGGCGGGTTTGACTGCGCGGGGTCTGTCGCGTACTTTCGCGCGCCCTCTATATCCATGGTGGAGCGCCATGCATCACGCCTGCGGTATCGATTTCGGCACCTCCAATTCCACCGCCGCACACTACACGGCAGCCGGACCGCGCCTCCTGGCGCTGGAGGACGGTAAGGTCACCCTGCCCTCGGCGGTGTTCTTCAACCTCGACGAGGACAGCCTCGCTTTCGGCCGTGTCGCATTGGCCGAATACCTGGAAGGCTACGAAGGCCGGCTGATGCGAGCGATGAAGAGCCTGCTCGGCAGCAGCCTGATCGATCAGGGCACCGAGGTCGCCGGGCGTCAGCTATCGTTCAAATCTTTGATCGGCTGCTTCATCGGCGAGGTGAAACGTCGGGCCGAGTCAGGTGCGGGGCACAGCTTCGATGCAGTGGTGCTGGGGCGGCCGGTACGCTTCGTCGACGACAACGACGAGGCCGACCGGCTGGCTGAGCGCACGCTCGCCGAGATCGCGCGGGAGCTGGGCTTTGCCGAAGTGAGCTTCCAGTTCGAGCCGATCGCAGCCGCGCATGCCTATGAGGAAGACATCACGCGCGAGGAGCTGACGCTGGTGGTCGACATCGGCGGCGGCACCTCTGACTTCTCGCTGGTGCGCCTCTCGCCGCAACGCCGAGGCCTGGCGGACCGCAGCAGCGATCTGTTGGCCAGCAGCGGCGTGCATGTCGGTGGCACCGACCTGGACAAGCGGCTGTCGCTGACTGCCATCATGCCCGAGCTGGGCCTTGGCGCACTGCTCGCCAACGGCGCGGTGTTCCCCAGTACGGTGTTCTTCCAGCTCGCCACCTGGCACACCATCAACTTCGCCTATGCGAAGAAAGGCTGGCGCACATTGCAGGAACTGGCGCCGGACGTGACCGACAGCGTGCGCTTCAACCGCCTGCTGAACGTGATCCGCCAGCAGTCCGCCCACCACCTGGCGATGCGGGTGGAAGACGCCAAGATCGCGCTCTCGGCCGCCGAGACGGTGGCCATGCCGTTGCCGGAGATCGACGATGCGCTGCAGCTCACGCTGCAACGCGGCGCATTCGAAGCGGCGATCGCCGACGAGCTCGCTGCCGTCGTCCGCGCCGCCGATGCGGCACTGCTGCAGGCCGGCGTGCGGCCCGACGAGATCGACACGCTGTTCTTCACTGGCGGCGCCTCCGCGGTGCCGGCATTGCGCGCCACGCTGGCCGCGCGTTTCCCATCGGCGCGCACGGTCGAAGGTGATGCCTATGGCAGCGTCGGCTCGGGCCTTGCGGTGGTGGCAAGGCAGCGCTACGGCTGAGGCCAGCGCCGGGACCACGCTCGCGGCGATGGTCCGCGACCAAGCGGCGGGCAGACCGAGGCGCCGTACCCTCCTCGACCTCGGCGCCAAACCGGAGACTAGGCCTGACCGTCGGCGATCCGCCGCAGCGCCTGGGCGAAGGTTTCCGGCGGCTGGCCGCCCGAGATCAGGTATTGCTGGTTGATGATCACCGCCGGCACCCCGCTGATGCCCTGCTGCTGGTAATGGCGCTCGGTCTCGCGTACTTCGCCGGCATAGCGCGGGCTTTCCAACACCTCGCGCGCCGCTTCACCATCGAGCCCGGCAGCAATGGCGGCCTCGACCAGCACATCGGCAGCGCTGACATTGCGGCCAGCGCCGAAATAAGCCTGCAGCAGCGCCTGCTTCAGCGCCAGCTGCTGCGCGGCGCCGAGCTCACCGGCCCAGTGCAGCAGGCGATGGGCATCGAAGGTGTTATAGGTGCGCGAGCGCGCGTCCATATCGAAATGGAAACCCAGGGCCTCGCCGCGCTGCCGGATCGCTTCCTGGCTCTGCGCCAGCTGCTCGCGACTCATGCCGTACTTGGCGATCAGGTGCTCGGCGATGTCCTCGCCCTCCGGCCCCATCTGCGGGTTGAGCTCAAACGGGTGGAAGGTGAGGTCAAGCTCGACCCCGGCCTGCGCGGCACCCTGCAGCAGGCCCTGCAGGCCGATGGCACACCAGGGGCAGACCACGTCGGAGACAAAATCGATTTTCAGCGTTGCGGCCATGATGGGCACCGGCTCGAGGAGATGAACTTCAGGTGCGGCCGGCACGGGGTGATTGCAACTGCAGGCGGGGAAAACGCTCAGGCCAGCGGCTGTTGCCGCAGGCAGGCCGGACACAGGCAATCCTGCGCATTGGTCACCGCAACCGGCGGCAGATCGGCGCACCAGCAGCCGCCAGCCTCGCCGCCGCTGCCGCAGGGAAAGCGCGTGCTGCAGTTGCTGCAGGTGATCAGCCTGGTCCGGCGCGGCAGCGCGCGCAGGCGCTGCCACACCGCAGCCTTCTGTGCTTCGTCCAGCCGCGACCAGCTGGATATCTCCCGCACCGTGCGGCGACAGCCAATGCAGACGCCGTCTTCGTCGAGCTGGCACAGCGCGACGCACGGCGACGGATGCGGGAAGGAGGAATCGGCTTCGTTCATGACAACAGTATCGCAGTGGCATCGCCCGCCTCGCCAGCGCGGCACAAAAGAAAAGCCCGCCGGGCGGCGGGCTCAGGGCGTTATTGTTCTGCTTGTGGGCCGGGCTGGCGCCCGGCCTCTTGGTGATTACATGTTGTAGGCCTTCTCGCCGTGACTGGTCACGTCAAGGCCTTCGCGCTCTTCATCTTCCTTCACGCGCAGGCCGATGGTGGCTTTGAGGATGGCGAACAGCACGATGGAGACGAGGCCCGACCACACGATGGTGACGCCCACGCCTTCGAGCTGGATCAGCACCTGCTTGGCCATGTCAAACTCCGCCGGGCCCATGCCGCCGAGCGACGGGGCATAGAACACGCCGGTCAGCACCGCGCCGATGATGCCGCACACGCCGTGGATGCCGAACACGTCGAGCGAATCGTCGACCTTCAACAGCTTCTTCAGGCCATGCACACCCCACAGGCCAGCCACACCGCCGATCAGGCCCATGGCCAGAGCGCCACCGACACCCACCAGACCAGCAGCCGGGGTAATGATGACGAGGCCGGCAATGGCACCCGAAGCAGCACCCAGCAGCGAGGGCTTGCCCTTGAGCATCCACTCGACGAACAGCCAGGTCAGCGTGGCCGCAGCGGTGGCAACGGTGGTGTTGACGAAGGCGAGGGCGGCGGTGCCGTTGGCTTCCAGCGCGGAGCCGGCGTTGAAGCCGAACCAGCCCACCCACAGCAGCGAAGCGCCGATCATGGTCATGGTCAGGCTGTGCGGGGTCATCGCATCACGGCCGTAACCGACGCGCTTGCCAACGAAGTAGGCACCCACGAGGCCAGCCACAGCGGCGTTGATGTGCACCACGGTGCCGCCAGCGAAATCGAGCGCGCCATCCTTGAACAGCAGGCCTTCGGTGAACCACACCATGTGGGCGATCGGCGCATAGGCCAGCAGGAACCACGCGCCGGTGAAGATCAGCACGGCGCTGAACTTCACGCGCTCGGCAAAGCCGCCGACGATCAGCGCGCAGGTGATTGCGGCAAACGCACCCTGGAAGGCGATGAAGGTGAACTCACTGATCTTCACGTCGGCGGTGAAGGTATCGGCCAGCGAAGCCGGAGTAACGCCGGCGAGCATGATGCGATCGAAACCGCCGATGAAGGCATTGCCCGAGGTAAAGGCGATGCTGTAACCGGCAACGACCCACAGCACCGAGATCAGTGCGAACACGGTCAGCACCTGTGCCAGTACCGACAGCATGTTCTTGGTGCGCACCAGGCCACCGTAGAACAACGCCAGGCCCGGAATCGACATCAGGATGACGAGGGCGGTGCAGACCATAATCCAGCCGTTGTCGGCCTTGCTCAGCACCGGCGCGGCCGCTTCTTCAGCGTGGGCCAGGCCCGCCAGCAGCGGCAGGCTTGCTGCGATCAGTTTTTTCATTTGCGTATCTCTCCTTCCCTGAAGCGAATTAGATGGCAGCTTCGCCGGTCTCGCCGGTGCGAATGCGTGCGATGTGCTCGAGGTCGAACACGAAGATCTTGCCGTCGCCGATCTTGCCGGTCTGGGCGGCCTTCTCGATCGCTTCGATGGTCTGGTCGACCAGATCGTCGGCAATGGCGATTTCCAGCTTGACCTTGGGCAGGAAGTCGACGACGTACTCGGCGCCGCGATACAGCTCGGTGTGACCCTTCTGGCGGCCGAAGCCTTTCACTTCAGTCACGGTCATGCCTTGCACACCAATGGCGGACAGGGCCTCGCGGACCTCATCGAGCTTGAACGGCTTGATGATGGCGGTAACGAATTTCATGGGGAATTCCTCGTAGCCGGGTGATGACGGGGTAGCTGTCAGCAGAAAGCGTGCCAAGCGCGATGCGACGTAGTTCCGCCGTGCCGCCTGCCCTGCTGACGCACCATCCGCACCGAGTCCGCGCACAAGCTTGGCGCAGCGCCCCACAATCGCACCAAATCGGTGCAAGAACTGGCGCCGCGCGCCGTGGTCCCAGCAACAGGCCCGACTTGTGTCGTCTGCTACACTGAGCCGTACCCGCCTACGAAGGAGCCCGCCATGCTGAAGGAAAAGTTTTTCGACGAAATCTCCGCCAAGATGTCAGAAGCCATTGCCAACAGCCCCGCCAAGGACATCGAGAAGAACGTGCGCGCGATGATGGCCTCGGCCTTCACCAAGATGGATCTGGTGACCCGCGAGGAATTCGAGGTACAGCAGGAAGTGCTGGCCCGCACCCGCGAAACGCTGACGGCACTGGAGGCGCGCGTGCTGGAACTGGAAGCAAGACTGCACGCCAACAACCCGCAGGATGGGCTATAACCCCTGGCGGCATCGTTCTTGCTTGAGGCCGGAGATCTCCGGCCCCGGACCGGGCCCGCGCCCGGTTCTTCATTTTCAGACCCTGCCATGACCACGATCCGCACCGCCACCCCTGCCGACCTTCAACCGCTCGCGCAGCTGTTCGACCATTACCGCCAGTTCTACGGCCGCGAGCCGGACCTCGCCCGTGCCCGCGATTTCATCGCGCTGCGCATCGAGCACAAGGATGCCCGGTTGTTCGTTGCCGAAGCGGCGGACGGCGCGCTGTGCGGCTTCGCCCAGGCCTACCCCAGCCTCTCATCGCTGGCGCTCGGCCCGATCTGGGTGCTGAACGACATCTACGTGCAATCGGACCTGCGTGGCGAGCGCATCGGCACCCAGCTGCTGCAGGCCGTCGAGATCGCTGCGCGCGCCGCCGGCGCAGTGCAGGTTCGCGTCGAAACCGCTCCGGAGAACGTGCGCGCCCAGCGGCTCTATCAGAACCAGGGCTTCCGCCGCGAGATGGGGTTTCTGCAGTTTGTGCTGAAGGTGTGAGAACTGCTCGCTTGTGGCAGGCTACATTGGCGTTGCGCGCATTTAGATTGAATTCAGCGCTGTCCGTATGCCAGCTATTGGGATTCTTGCGAGGTGACCGTTATCACATTCAAGGTTTTTCGCTGTATCGGGACAGATCAGCGTTTGATTCAGACCCGCCATATTCAGACAGCGTCGGCGAAAGCGCTCACGGGAAAGCGCGCATTAGCGTTGTTGCGGCGGGAATACCCCGACGTTAGATACGCAACGTCGCTGCAAAAGACAGAGCATGGATGGTTGCATATGTGTACAGTCGCTGCGCTGCTTGGATGTGCTTACCATTACGAGTGGGAGCACATTTATGTGTCAGAAGAACACCAGTGCCCTCGGACGGATATAGCTCAAAAACAAAACGCCGCTCAATGAGCGGCGTTTTGTTTGTATCCATGCAAAGCTGGCCTGTAAGCCGGGTTCTGTGATCGCGGCGAACCGCGAGCGACCGTCATTCCTCTAGGCGTGCCGTTGCCGACACGCTCCAGCAACCTACCCGCAGACTCAGGGGGCCCCGTCGACGCCTGCTGCTTGGTCTTGCTCCGGATGGGGTTTACCCTGCCGTCCGTGTTGCCACGTCCGCGGTGCGCTCTTACCGGTGGTTGCCCACTTCCCCGACGGGAACACCTTTTCACCCTTGCCTGTGCCCGGTCCGGCACGCTTCAATCGCGCCTTCAACCCGACCACCCAGTCCACGCACATCCTGGCAAGCCAGTCTGCACGCATCCTAAGTAGATGGACCTAGCCTCGCTTGCGCTCGGCGCAGCCCATGCCATCGGCGGTTCAGCTCTCTGTTGCACTGTCCGTCGGCTTTCGCCGCCCGGCCGTTAGCCGGCATCCTGCCCTGCGGAGCCCGGACTTTCCTCCCCCGTGTTGCCACGGCAGCGACGATCCGGCCTGCTTTGCCCCGCCATTATCCCGCGTGGGGCTCGCCTTGGGTAGCCGTATCGGCAGCGGCCAGCACCAGCCCACTGGCGCAGGACAGCGCCTGCGCCAGTGCTTGGGCTTCGGCCACGCTTGCAGCACTGGCGCGCCAGTGCGCGAACACCAGCCGCGTTGTACCCATCAACACCAGCCAGACATGGTCGCGCCCAACGGCAGCCGACTCCTGTTCCAGCGCGATCCCGGTGAACTCGCTTGCCGGGTAGCTGCGCTCGAACACGGTGACAACGCCGAGCAGCCGCCAGCGGCGATAGAAGCGGGAGCCGTCCCAGCCCTGCTCGCTGGGCAGTGCCCACAGCACGGTGGCCAGCGCCAGCATGCTGTACCAGAACAGGCCGAAGAAGCCGTGCTCGAAGCTAGCGCCCGACAACAACGGCCGGCCGAACCACGCCAGCAGCGCGATCACCGCCAGCGCCGCCCACCAGCCAACACGGAAGGCCGCGCGATGGACGATGGCCATCAGTCGGCCAGCCGCCAAGTGAGCGCTTCCCCAGCGCGCAGCGGCACCACGTCGTGTTCGCCGAACGGATAGGACGCCGGCACGGTCCAGGCATCCTTCACCAGCGTGACCGTGCCGCTGTTGCGCGGCAGGCGGTAGAAGTCCGGGCCGTTGAAGCTGGCAAAGGCTTCCAGCTTGTCCAGCGCACCGGCGGCCTCGAAGGCCTCGGCGTAGAAGGCGAGCGCTGCGTGCGCCGAGTAGATGCCGGCACAGCCACACGGTGCCTCCTTGGTGTGCTGCGCGTGCGGCGCGCTGTCGGTACCGAGGAAGAACTTGCGTGAGCCCGAGGTCGCTGCAGTGACCAGCGCGCGGCGATGCTCCTCGCGCTTGAGCACTGGCAGGCAATAGTGGTGCGGCCGGATGCCGCCCTGGAACAGCGCATTGCGGTTCATCAGCAGGTGCTGCGGTGTGACCGTAGCGCCGACGTTGTCGCCGGCCTCAGCCACGAACTGCGCGGCCTGTTTGGTGGTGATGTGCTCGAACACCACGCGCAGCTCAGGCAGACGGCAGAGCAAGGGCGCCATCACCTGGTCGATGAAGGCCGCCTCGCGATCGAACACATCCACTGCCGGATCGGTGACTTCGCCATGCACCAGGAACGGCAGGCCGATCTCGGCCATCTTTTCCAGCGTCGGCATCACACCGTCGAGTCCGGCCACGCCGGCCTCGGAATTGGTGGTGGCACCGGCCGGGTACAGCTTCACCGCCTGCACCACGCCGCTTTGCTTCGCCTTCACCACTTCATCGGGCGTCAGGCCGCTGGTGAGATACAGCGTCATCAAGGGCTGGAAATCGCTGCCAGCGGGCAGCGCGGCCAGGATGCGCTCGCGGTAGGCCTCGGCCATTGCCACCGTCGAGACCGGCGGCTTCAGATTCGGCATGACGATGGCGCGGGCGAATTCGCGCGCGGTATGCGGCAGCACGGACGCCATCAGCGCGCCATCGCGCAGGTGCAGGTGCCAGTCATCCGGGCGGGTAATGGTCAGAGTCTGGGTCATGACGGTCTCGGTTCAGTCCGCGCGCTTGCGGATCAGGAAATGGAACTTGGCATCCTGTGCCGACGAATCGACCAGCTGGTGGCCGGTCTGGCGGCAGAAGGCGGCAAAATCGGTGGGGGTGGCTGGATCGGTGCAGGTGACGGCAAGCAGATCGCCCCCCTGCAGATTGGCCAGCGCCTTCTTGGCGCGCAGGATGGGCAGCGGGCAGTTGAGACCGGAAAGGTCGATGGTCAGTTGCGGCGTCATGGCGGCACGTCGGGCAAAAGCCTGATTTTACTCGGCCCGCCCGCCAGCGGCGAGCCGCTTGCCCCTCCACCCTGCGCGGCACGGCCGGCAAGACTGCCGTTGCCAAGCGCAGGCGAACGCGGCAGGCTAGCCGTCATTCCGGCCCACCTCCTGCACCGCCATGGCCCTGACCGACCCGCACCCCCACGCCCACCCGCACGACGCGGCCGGTGGCCACAACCAGGACCACGATCACCGCTTCGACCACACGCACCACCATCATCACCATGGTGCCCATGCCACACAGCGCAGGCTGCTGCTGGCGTTGGTCATCACCGGCGGCTTCGGCCTGATCGAGCTCGGCGGCGGCCTCTGGACCGGCTCGCTGGCACTGATCTCGGATGCAGGCCATATGTTCACCGATGCGGCAGCGTTGCTGCTGGCGGTGATCGCCAATGTGGTGGGCCAGCGTCCGGCCGATCAGCGCCAGAGCTATGGCTACGCCCGTGCCGAGGTGATCGGCGCGCTGGTGAACAGCGTGGCGATGATCGCACTGGTGGTGTGGATCGCGGTGGAGGCGGTGAGCCGGCTGCTGAACCCGCATCCGGTGAACGGTGCCGGCGTGATGGTCATTGCGGTGATCGGCCTGCTGGTGAATATCCTCTCGGCGTGGATCCTCTCGCACGATCACGACAACATGAACAGCCGGGCCGCGCTGATCCACGTGCTGGGTGACCTGCTGGGCTCGGTGGCCGCGATCGCCGCCGGTGCCGTCATCTACTTCACCGGCTGGCAGCCGATCGACCCCATCCTCTCGGTGGCGGTGAGCCTGTTGATCCTGCGCTCGACCTGGCAGCTGCTGCGCCAGAGCACCCACGTGCTGATGGAAGGCGTGCCCAGTCATATCAAGCTCGAGGAAGTCGGCTACGCACTGGCCAAGGAAGAAGGCGTAGCCCAGGTGCACGACCTGCATGTGTGGCACATCGCCCAGGGTCGGGTGGCGCTGTCCGCCCACCTGGTAATCGAATCCCCACGGGAATGGCCAGCCCTGCTGGCGCGACTGGGCAAGCTGCTGGCCGGTCGCTTCGGCATCGACCACGTGACGCTGCAGCCCTCGTGGTTCTACCATCCGCCCGGTCGACACATCCCGATCACGCCGGTGGCCGGCACACCCCGCGCCGACCACGACCACGACCACGACCACGACCACGACCACCAGCATGGTCATGGTGGTCATCGACATTGAACAAGCGGCACTGCTAGCATCGCCGTTTTGGAGTACGCACGATGAAACGCTGGATAGTCCTTGCCGCCTTACTGCTCTCGGCTGGCGTGCATGCCGCCGAAGCCTCCGGAGAGTCCGGAGTCTACGACAACAGTGCCGATGACGACGGCTGGGGCATCAAGGAATGGCTGTTTGGCGATCAGCCTCCCCCCAAGCCACCGGAGCAAGCCTTCACCAAGCCCGCGCTTTCAGAGCTGAAGCGTTGGGTGCCGTATTCGGTGAATTTCGAATCGCGCGCCAACGACTTCTATATCGCGCTCGACAGCATCAGTGTGGGCCCGGACGACATCGTCCGCTATGCCTTTGCCGTGGTTCCCAAGCGGGGCAACGTTCGGAATCTCAGCTTCGAAGGGCTCGATTGCCGCACCAAGCAGTATCGCGTCTATGCCTACGGCAGCGAGGATGGTAAGTCGTGGCAGGATGGCAGCCAAGGCTGGAAACGCATGGTCAAGAACCAGCGCAATGCCTATCAGGGCGAGCTGTCCGCAGTGTTCTGCAATGGCGGCTTCCCGGAGAAAGCGACCACCATCGTGGATGAACTCTGGGATGCCAAGAAACAACCCAGTGACTGCCCTGGTTGCCGTAACAACTGATTGCCATGCGCGTCCTGATCGCGCCTGACTCCTTCAAGGAAAGCCTCAGCGCCGCCGCCGCCGCCGAGGCGATCGCCGCCGGTTTCGCCACGGCCTGGCCGGAGGCCCAACTGGTACGGCAAGGCATTGCCGATGGTGGCGAAGGCACGCTGGCCGTGCTGATCGCTCAAGGCGCCGACCACCAATCCACGCGGGTGAGCGGGCCGCTTGGCGATGCGGTCGATGCCGAATGGGCGATGCGCGGCAATCTGGCCTGCATCGAACTCGCGCAGGCTGCCGGGCTGATGCTGGTGCCGCCCGCGCAACGCGATCCGACCACCACCACCACCCATGGCGTGGGCGAGCTGATGGCGACGGCCGTAGCGGCAGGCGCGCGCCGGCTGCTGGTCACGCTGGGCGGCAGCGCCACCTGCGACGGTGGCGCGGGGTTGCTGCAGGCGCTCGGTGCACGTTTGCTGGATGCCGCCGGGCAGCCGCTGCCGGCCGGTGGTGGCGCACTGGCGCAGCTGGCCAGCATCGATCTGCAACCGGTACTGGCCCGACTGGCCGGCATCGAGCTCATCATTGCCAGTGATGTCGACAACCCGCTGGCCGGGCCAAACGGCGCCGCCCGCGTATTCGCCGCGCAGAAAGGCGCAACCGCACAGCAGGTCGACCAGCTCGACGCGGCACTCGCCCACTACGGCAAGCTGCTCACCCAGGCCTGCGGCCGCGATGTCACCGACCTGCCGGGTGCAGGCGCCGCCGGCGGTACGGCGGCAGCGCTGTTGGCCTTGGGCGCCACGCTGCAATCAGGTGCCGAATGGGTGTTGGATGCGGTGGGGATCGATGCATTGATTGCCGATTGCGACCTCGTCATCACCGGCGAAGGCCGGATGGATGGCCAGACGCTGAGCGGCAAGGCGCCGCTGGCGCTGGCCCGACGTGCGCAGCGCCTGGGCAAGCCAGTGATCGGGCTCGCCGGCAGCCTGGCCGACGATGCCGACGCACTGCTGGACGCCGGCTTCACGGCGCTGTTCGCCGCAACCCGCGCACCGTGCAATACCACCGAAGCGCTGGCCCGCGCCGCGCCGCGGCTGACGGCTGCAGCGCGCAACCTCGCGGCCCTGCTCAAGCTCGGGCTGCTGCTGCGTTAACCGATGCTGCCGGCCGACGGGCCGTGGCTCAGACCAGCACCAGATTGTCGCGGTGGATCAGCTCGGGTTCGTCGATATAGCCGAGCGCAGCCTCGATCTGGCCGGTGGGCAGGCGCACGATGCGGCGGGCTTCGGCTGCGCCGTAGTTGGCAAGGCCGCGGGCGATCTCTCGGCCTTCCGCGTCCACGCAGCTGACCACGTCGCCACGCGAGAACTCACCCTCGACGGCCATCACGCCAATCGGCAGCAGGCTGGAACCGCGCTCGACGACTGCACGGCGCGCGCCGTCGTCGACCAGGACCCGGCCGCGCAACTGCAGATGATCGGCGATCCATTGCTTCTTCGCCGCCAGCGGCGTGGTCTGCGCCACCAGTTCGGTGCCGATGGGCTCGCCGCTGGCCAACCGGGTGAGCACACTGTCCTCGCGGCCGCAGGCGATCACCGTGGCGGCGCCGCTGCGCGCGGCGCGCTTGGCGGCGATGATCTTGGTATACATGCCACCGGTGCCGACGCTGGAACCGACGCCGCCGGCCATGGCCTCGAGTTCCGGCGTGCCGGCCACCGCGTTGCGGATCAGCGTGGCGCTCGGGTCCTTGCGCGGGTCCGCGGTGTAGAGGCCCTGCTGGTCCGTCAGGATGATCAGGGCGTCGCCCTCGATCAGGTTGGTGACGAGCGCGCCCAGCGTATCGTTGTCGCCGAACTTGATCTCGGCGGTGACCACGGTGTCGTTCTCGTTGATGATGGGAATCACGCCAAGGCCCAGCAGCGTCAGCAGCGTCGAGCGGGCATTCAGGTAACGGGTGCGATCGGCCATGTCCTCATGCGTCAGCAGCACCTGGGCAGTCTTCAGGCCGTGGGCGCGGAAGGCGCTCTCGTAGGCCTGGCATAGCCCCATCTGGCCGACGGCGGCGGCAGCCTGCTTCTCGTGCACGGCCGATGGCTTTTCCTTCCAGCCCAGCCGCGCCACGCCCTCCGCGATAGCACCGCTGGAGACCAACACCACCGCCTTGCCCAGGCGCGTCAGCTCGGCAATCTCGGCGGCCCAGCGGGCGAGTGCATGGTGATCGAGCCCGCGCCCCTCGTTGGTGACGAGGCTGGAGCCGACCTTGACGACGATGCGTTGCGCGGACTGGATAAGGCTGTTCATGATGCGATTTCCCGTAGAGCCGCCGATTATAGCCGGGCTGTCAGTTTTGCTGCTGAGCGACGACTGACGGGAACTCGCAGCCCGACGGATCCACCTAGCCCCATGCCGCCCTCCACCCTGCCTCGCTGGCTCAAGCCCACGCTGTTCCTCGCCTGCCTCGCGCCACTGGCGTGGACCGGTGTATTCGTGTTCGCCGCCGTGAACCCGGTCGAATACCTGACGCACCAGACCGGCACCTGGGCGCTGGTCGGATTGCTGACCACGCTCGCCATCACGCCGCTGCGCCAGCTCACCGGCTGGAATGCGCTGGTCCGGCTGCGCCGCATGCTGGGGCTGTTCGCCTTCTTTTATGCCTGCCTGCACTTCCTGATCTGGCTGGCGCTCGACCATGGCTTCGACCTTGCCGCCATGTGGCACGACGTGGTGAAGCGCCCTTTCATCACCGTGGGTTTTACCGCGCTGCTCTTGCTGCTGCCGCTCGCCGTCACCTCGACCGACGCGATGATGCGCCGGCTCAAGCGCAACTGGGGCCGGCTGCACCGGCTGGTCTACCTGGTGGCCGTGCTCGCCGTGCTGCACTACTGGTGGCTGGTGAAGCGCGACGTGACCGAGCCGGCGATCTACGCCGCCGTGCTGGCACTGCTGCTGGGCTGGCGCGTGTGGCGGCGCTGGCGCGCTTGATGCGGCGCAACACGGTCATCGCCGCCATCGCCTAAGCTATCGGCATGACGCTTGCCCTCGCCGATATCGCCCACCTCGCCCTCACCGCCGGCAATCTGGTCCACCAGTCCGGCGGCGACACCGCCCGCACCTCGGAAACCATGGTCCGCACCGCCCGCGCCCTCGGCGCGGACAGCGCCTATACCGTGGTGTCCTCGCTCAACCTGGGGCTGACGGTAAACGGCAGCGGGCAGCAGCACACCGCCTTCTACAAGGCGCCGCACATGGGCGTGAACTTCCGCGCACTCACTGGGGTGGAGCGTGCACTGGCAGCACTGGAAGCCAAGCGCATCGGCGCTCCGGCTTTCACCACCCTGCTGCGCGAACTGCACGATCACCCGCACTACGCACCGCGCTGGCTGACCGCGCTGGCGGTCGGCTTTGCCTGCGGCGGCTTTGCCGCGCTGTTCGGCGGCGATCTCGCCGCCGTGCTCGCCACCACCATCGGCGCCGGGCTCGGCACCGGGCTGCGGCTGGTGCTGGCCAAACAGGGCTACAAGCCGCTGGTGTTCGCCATCGCCACCGCCGCACTCGCCGCCAGCGTCACCGGCCTGCTCGCGCGAAGCTGGTCCGCCACGCCGGATGCCGCGCTCGCCGCCTCGGTGCTGTTCCTGATCCCCGGCGTGCCCTTGATCAACGGCGCGGCTGATCTTCTGAGCGGCAACTACCTCAACGGCACCGTGCGGTTGACGATGAGCGCGGTGTTCGTGCTCGGCATCGGCATCGGCATGAGCCTGGCGCTGCGGGTGCTGGCATGAGCTGGCTGGTCGAGCTCTGGTCCATCCCCGCTGCACTCGGCTTTGCCGTGCTGTTCAACGTGCCACCGCGCACGCTGTGGTTGTCGTGCGCACTGGCGCTGGCCGGCCACGGCCTGCGCTTCGGCCTGCTGCACGCCGGCAGCGATATCGTGCTCGGCACCCTGCTCGCCGCATTGTTGATCGGCATCTGTGCCGAATGGTGGAGCCGCCGCGCCCGCCAGGCCGCCCCGGTCTACGCCGTCTGCGCCGCCATCCCCATGGTGCCCGGCACCTACATGTACAAGGCCGTGCAGGCTCTGCTGCAGCTCGCCACCGTCACCGACGCGAGCCAGGCTCAGCCGCATCTGGTCGATGCCGGCTACAACATCGTGAAGGCGGCGATGATTTTGCTCGCGCTAGCGATCGGGATTGCTGCGCCGGCGTTGTTGTGGCCGAAGAAGGGGCATTAGAGGGGAATTGGGCGGCGGCGCCCGTGGTGTATTTGGCGATTAGCGCCTGCGGCGCAGTGATTGGATGCCGGTTCCGCCCGGCGGACGGGTTCATTTCTTTTGCTTCGCCAAAAGAAATGAACCAAAGAAAACGCGACCCAGTGCCTTACGGCCCTCCGGGCTTCCCTCAGTCGGTCACGAGCCTAGGGTTTCGCTCCGGTCCTTCGGTGCTGGCAAAGGGGAGGAAAACCGCGAGCCTGCATAGCTGCCAAAGCAAATGCCTCTGAAACGCGGTCCTTCACGGGTGCGTTCTACACGTCTTGAGGGGCTGCTGCTCGGTCAAGTTCTCGCTTTCTTGCATGTTACAGAGGGGTCTACTTAGCGCCATGGCGCAGCACGATCTGATTCCGAACGGCAGGTGGAGCCTGGGATGCTACCTAAAGCTTGGCATCCAACGCTTTCTCTACATCCGCTCGTAGCCTTCCGATGGCTGCCTTTACTGCCTCTTCCGAGTTCAGATCGGCCAGATCGATGCGGTCAACATACATGCGAAAACCGCTGGGTTGATTCGCCGCACTGACCTGACCAATGGGCGGCCAATCATTGGGTTCGTAAACACCAGTAAACCAGTTGGTTTTTCCAAGGGTGATTCATCACAGCGATAAAAGCAGAAACTAATTTCACTAACGCTTTCTTCAGGAGTAGTACGCTCGGTTGTATCCAACCAAGGAATCCTTTTATCGCCATGGGCATCGGATCGCAAAATCGCACAGATCATCCAGTCGCCAGCCTGCTGCAAGTGTATCGGGTCATCTTGGCCTTTGTGCTTGATCCAGAATAATTGCGAGGACAATAAGGGTAGAGCCCACACTCCTCCCTCGCTGCTTTGTGCCAAACGATAAGGTGACGGCACCCCGGTATTTCCAGAATTGAAAATGTGATGGTACTGAGTAAAGCCCAGTTGCTTTCTGATGTATTCCAGCAGCTCCACCAACCGCTGCTGGTAATCTGCCAGCAGGCGGTAGGCGCGGCGCACCTCCACCAGTTTTTCCTGCAGGGATTGGGCCATTGCCTCTACCTCCAGTAATCAAAGCACTCAGTAGTGAATCCCCACGCAATGTCAAGTCTGCCGAAATGAACATTGGTGCCTGGCCGCCAAAGATTGACCGTGTCGCAGGCCAGCTTTGCCGGAGAAGCCGTGGGCATGTCATGCAACCACGGCATGGGCATTAGGCGCACATCGTGCCAAGCAAATGCCGATTCAATATCGTTGAGTATTCGCTTAAATGCCGGTTCAGCTTGCTGCGAGCAGACCTTCTCAATGGCGGCATACAGCTGGCGCCAGCTGCGCAGCACAAGTTTGACCTCTGTCGTTACACCAGCATTGGCGAGCAAGCAACGTACATTTCGCTCGAATTGATCACGGATCGTCATTTCATCCTCGGGCAAGCCTCCCAGCACCAACACGAAATCGCCGGCCCGCAAATACTTGGCTTGCAGGCAGGCAAAAATCTCATTCGCTATTTGTAATGGGTTTTGCTGACACGCCCCATCCCAGCGCTTTGCCTCAATCAATATGGAATGCTCGGCATGGATTAGCAAATCGGGTTCCACCTGCTGTTGATCCAGATTTAACCGAGGCCAGTAGCAAAACTCGCGGATTGCCCCCCAGTGGCAGTCAGTAGTCAGTAATTCCCTCAGAAATGCATCAACCAATAGATCGGGAAAATAAGAAATTCGCTCGAACACCGAGCTGGTCAGAATGTCCTCGGCGCCTTCGACCTCGTGCAGCGCCAAACCAGCCAAGCCAGAGCCACGCTTTTTGCCGTTCAATATCGCCGTGAGCATTGAACCACTCCTTTCATGCCGCAGCCTTGCTGCCATCGAGATCTTGCGGGACGCGTTCGGCATGGAAGGCCTTGGCCGTAGGAATGCTGGGGTCAAATGTTGAAATTTGTGCAAGTGAAGTCCTTCGTTCGCCTACCGGCTTGATCCAAAGGCGTTTCATCATAGCTCATACGTCGACACATAATTTTCCTCCCCTTTGCCAAGCGCCGAAGGAGTGGAGCGAGACCTTAGGCTCGCGACCGACTGAGGGAAGCCCAGAGGGCCGTAAGGCACGGGGTCGCCTTTTCTTTGGTTCGTTTCTTTTGGCGAAGCAAAAGAAATGAACCCGTCCGCCGGGCGGAACCGGCATCAAAACCCGCGCCGTAGGCGCTAACTAGTGTCTTCCCAGCTGTAGCACACAAAACCGCGCAGGCTGTACATCCAACCAAATCCCCCTCACCCCCTTGCTCCAAAGAGGGAACACTGAAGCGCGAGCCATCGCCACCACTCGCCGGGCAAAGGCAGCCCTCTACACCCCGTGCCGCAGGCACATCCCCCCTCCCTCGTCAGTTTTTGACCCCCATCAACCCCAGCCCAGTTCATCCGAATTTCCCCACCAAACCACAATATATTGTGCCCATCCCCTCAAGGAGCACAAAGATGTTGGGCTCGGCGCTCTCTCCGCAATACCTCTGCAAACGCGATGGCCGCATCGTGCCGTTCGATGCCACCAAGATCGCCGATGCGCTGGCGCGCGCCGGTGCAGCTACTGGCGAGTTCGATGACGAGCGTGCGGCGCAGCTGGCGTGCACGGTGTGCATGCGGCTCGACGACGGCGGCACGGCGCAGATCGAGGCGGTGCAGGATGCGGTGGAAACGGTGCTGCTGCAGGTGAACTACCTGAAAACCGCACGCGCCTATATCGGCTACCGCGAATCGCACCGCCGGCTGCGCGAGGACACGCGCACCGTGGTCGATGTGGCCGCCAGCATCAACGAATACCTGGAACGCAGCGATTGGCGGGTGCAGGCCAATGCCAACCAGGGCTACAGCCTGGGTGGGCTGATCCTCAACACCAGCGGCAAGGTGATCGCCAACTACTGGCTGAACCACGTGTACCCGCGCGAGGTGGGCGAGGCACACCGCGCCGGCGCGATCCATATCCACGACCTGGACATGCTGGCCGGCTACTGCGCCGGCTGGAGCCTGCGCCGGCTGCTGCACGAGGGCTTCAATGGTGTGCCGGGCAAGGTGGAGGCCAAGCCGCCGCGCCATTTCTCGGCCGCGATCGGCCAGATCGTGAATTTCCTCGGCACGTTGCAGAACGAATGGGCCGGTGCGCAGGCCTTCAGCTCGTTCGATACCTATATGGCCCCATTCGTGCGCGCCGATAAGCTCTCGTATGCGCAGGTGAAACAGTACATCCAGGAGCTGATCTACAACCTGAACGTGCCCAGCCGCTGGGGCACGCAGACGCCTTTCACCAACCTCACCTTCGACTGGATCTGCCCCGAGGATCTGCGCGAGCAGATTCCCTACGTGGGCGGTGAGGAATGCCCGTTCAACTACGGCGAACTGCAGGCCGAGATGGACCTGATCAACCGCGCCTACATCGAGGTGATGATGGAAGGCGATGCGCTGGGGCGCGTGTTCACCTTTCCCATTCCCACCTACAACATCACCAAGGATTTCGCCTGGGATCACCCCAACAGCGCGCTGCTGTTCGAGATGACCGCCAAGTATGGCCTGCCGTATTTCCAGAACTTCGTGAATTCGGATCTGGAACCGCAGATGGTGCGCTCGATGTGCTGCCGGCTGCAGCTGGACCTGCGCGAGCTATTGAAGCGTGGCAACGGCCTGTTTGGCAGTGCCGAGCAGACCGGTTCGCTCGGTGTGGTCACGCTCAATTGCGCACGGATCGGCTTCGAATATGCCGGTGACGAGGCGGGGCTGCTGCGCCGTGTCGATCTGCTGCTGGAGCTGGGCAAGCAATCGCTGGAGCTGAAGCGCAAGGTGATCCAGCGGCTGATGGATGCCGGGCTCTACCCGTACAGCCGGCGTTATCTCGGCACGCTGCGCAATCATTTCAGCACGCTAGGCATCAACGGCGTGAACGAGATGATCCGCAACTTCACGCACGATGCCGAAGACATTTCCACACCCTGGGGCCACGATTTCGCGCTGCGGCTGCTGGCGCACATCCGCCAGCGGATCACCGGCTTCCAGGAGGAGACCGGCCACCTCTACAACCTGGAAGCGACGCCGGCCGAGGGCACCACCTATCGCTTCGCCCGCGAGGACCGCAAGCGCTACCCCGGCATCCTTCAGGCCGGCAGCTTCGAGCAGCCGTACTACACCAACTCCACTCAACTGCCAGTCGGCTACACCGACGATCCGTTCGATGCGCTGGAGCGCCAGCAGGCGCTGCAGCGCCAATACACCGGTGGCACCGTGCTGCATCTCTACATGGGCGAGGCCATCTCGTCGGCCGAGGCCTGCAAGCGCTTGGTACAGCGTGCACTTTCCAACTACCGGCTGCCTTATGTGACGGTGACGCCCACCTTCTCGATCTGCCCCAAGCACGGCTATTTGTCTGGCCACCACGCGTTCTGCCCCAAGTGCGATGCCGATCTACTGCAACAGCGCGAAGCCTGCTGTGCCGAATGACACCAACCACTCTTAAAGGACTACCGCGATGACCGATCTCGCTGAACAACGCCACCTGGCCAGCGATGCCCAGACCACATCAGCCCTGCCCGACGAACAACGCACCCGCTGCGAAGTCTGGACCCGGGTGATGGGCTATCACCGGCCGGTGTCGGCGTTCAATACCGGCAAGCAGGGCGAATTTGCCGAGCGGACGTTCTTCCGCGAGCGCTGAGGTGAACACCGCGCTGCGCCTGCACGACGAAGCCCGCCGGCCGCCCCGGCTGGCCGGCTTCGTGCCGTTTTCCGGCTGCGACTGGCCGGGCGAGCTCGCTTGCGTGGTGTTCGTCGCCGGCTGCCCCTGGCGCTGCCGCTACTGCCACAACCCGGCGCTGCAGCAGCGCGCCTCGCCGCCGGGCGCGCCACAATGGGATGAACTGCTGGGCTGGTTGCCCACCCGGCGCGGCCTGATCGACGCCGTGGTGTTCTGCGGTGGCGACCCATTGGTCGAGGCCAGGCTGCCGGAGATGCTGGCACAGGTGCGCGCACTTGGCTTCAAGACGGCGCTGCACACCGGCGGCGCCTATCCGGCGCGGCTCGGGCAGTGCCTGCCGCAGCTCGACTGGGTGGGCTTCGACGTGAAGCATGACTTTGCCGACTACGCCGACGTGACCGGCGTGGCGAGCAGCGGCGTGGCAGCGCAGCGTTCGCTCGATCTGCTGCTGGCAAGCGGCGTTGCCTTCGAATGCCGCACCACCTGGCACCCGCTGCTGCAAGACCATGCCGCGCTAGTACGACTGGCGGATCGACTTGCCGCACTGGGCGTGCGCGACTACGCGCTGCAGTGCTTCCGGCCCACCGGCTGCCGCGATGATGAACTGATCCGCCATCCCGTCGGCGCTCCCGCTTCGCAACTGCTCTCCATGCTGGCCAGCCGGTTCGACCGCTTTACGCTGCGCGAGGCGGCGTGAAGCGCGGCAGTGGCAACCATCTTGCGCAAGCGCACCGATTGTCCTACCCGAAATGCATATGGCGCTTTCGCCGCCATTCAGCATGGGCTACCTCTTATTCATAGCTTTACGCTATTTTTATTCAATATTTAATCAATTTTTCATTTGCGATAACGAGTCGGATACTGGGTTCGATCGGTTCACAGCCCATTCACCATCTTGGCGCCACTGCGCGTAAAGCTGCTCAGCGCCGTGCAAGGCCCACCACGCAAAGCAACCGGATGCTGCCGGGCAAGCCAGCTGGCGACATCCATTCCATCCGTGCAGTAGTCGTTGGAGTGAAAGTGATGAACAGCAATGTAGAAAGCCAGGGCAAGTGCCCCTTCCATGGCGCGCTCACCAGCCAGGGCACCGGCGGCACCTCGAACCGCGAGTGGTGGCCCAACCAGCTCAACCTGAACATCCTGCACCAGCATTCTTCGCTCTCCGATCCCATGGGCGCCGCGTTCGATTACCGCGAAGCGTTCAAGCAGCTTGATCTGCCGGCGCTGAAACGCGATCTGGCCGCCGTGATGACCGATTCACAGGATTGGTGGCCCGCCGATTTCGGCCACTACGGCCCCCTGTTCGTGCGGATGGCCTGGCACAGCGCGGGCACCTACCGCATCGGCGATGGGCGGGGCGGCGGTGGCAGGGGCCAGCAGCGCTTCGCGCCGCTCAACAGCTGGCCGGACAACGTCAACCTCGACAAGGCGCGCCGCCTGCTGTGGCCGGTCAAGCAGAAGTACGGCAAGCAGATTTCCTGGGCCGACCTGATGATCCTCGCCGGCAATGTGGCCCTGGAAACGATGGGCTTCAAGACCTTCGGCTTCGGCGGCGGCCGCGAAGACGTGTGGGAACCGGATCAGGACGTGTACTGGGGGGCGGAGAAGACCTGGCTGGGCGGCGATGTGCGCTATGCCCACGGCTCGCCGGGCGTGGCCAAGGGCGAGGACGACGCGGTACTGGTCACCGACGATGATGCCGACGGCGACATCCACTCGCGCGTGCTGGAAAACCCGCTCGGCGCGGTGCAGATGGGCCTGATCTACGTGAACCCGGAAGGCCCGGATGGCAATCCCGATCCGCTCGCAGCGGCGCGCGATATCCGCGAAACCTTTGCCCGCATGGCGATGGACGACGAGGAGACAGTGGCACTGATCGCCGGCGGCCACACCTTCGGCAAGACGCACGGCGCGGGGCCCGCATCGCATGTCGGCGCCGAACCGGAAGCAGGCGATATCGCCGAACAGGGGTTGGGCTGGCAAAGCAGCTTCGGCAGCGGCAAGGCGGGCGACACGATCACCAGCGGCCTGGAAGTCACCTGGACCACGACGCCAACCAAGTGGAGCAACAACTTCTTCTGGAACCTGTTCGGCTATGAGTACGAGCTGACCAAAAGTCCGGCCGGCGCCCACCAGTGGGTCGCCAAGGGCGCCGGCGCGACCATCCCGCATGCGCACGATCCCGCGAAGAAGCTGGTGCCGACCATGCTCACCACCGATCTCTCACTACGCTTCGATCCGGCCTACGAAAAGATCTCGCGCCGTTTCATGGAAAACCCGGACCAGTTCGCCGATGCGTTTGCCCGCGCCTGGTTCAAGCTGACCCACCGCGACATGGGCCCGCGCGCGCGCTATCTCGGCCCGGAAGTGCCGGCCGAGGAACTGATCTGGCAGGACCCGGTGCCCAAGGCCGATCACCCGCTGGTCAACGACGCCGATGTCGCGGCGCTCAAGGCCAAGGTGCTGGCGTCGGGCCTTACCGTGTCGGAACTGGTGTCGACCGCCTGGGCGTCGGCCTCCACCTTCCGCGGCTCCGACAAGCGCGGCGGCGCAAATGGTGCGCGCATCCGGCTGGCGCCGCAGAAGGATTGGGCAGTCAACCAGCCGGCGCAGCTGGCGCAGGTGCTGCAAAAGCTGGAAGGCATCCAGGCCGAATTCAATGGCACGGCGGGCGGTGGCAAGCAGATCTCGCTGGCCGACCTGATCGTGCTGGCAGGCTGTGCGGGGATCGAGCAGGCGGCGAAGCTGGGCGGGCACGCGGTGACGGTGCCATTCACGCCCGGCCGCACCGATGCCACGCAGGATCAGACCGACGTGCCGTCGTTCGCGCCGCTGGAGCCGATCGCCGATGGTTTCCGCAACTACCTGAAAGGGCGCTACAGCGTGGCAGCCGAGGAACTGTTGATCGACCGGGCGCAGCTGCTGACGCTGACCGCGCCGGAACTCACCGTGCTGGTCGGCGGCCTGCGCGTGCTGGGTGCCAATGTCGGCCAAGCCGCGCATGGCGTGTTCACCGAGCGGCCAGGGACGTTGAGCAACGACTTCTTCGTCAATCTGCTCGACATGCGCACCGCCTGGCGACCGGTATCGGATGCAGCCGATGTGTTCGAAGGGCGCGATCGCGCCAGCGGCACGGTGAAGTGGACCGGCACCCGGGTCGACCTGGTGTTCGGCTCCAACTCGCAGCTGCGTGCGCTGGCCGAGGTCTATGCCAGCAATGATGCGCAGCAGCAGTTCGTGCAGGACTTCGTCGCGGCCTGGACCAAGGTGATGAACGCTGATCGTTTCGACCTGGCCTGAACCTTGGCTGCATAGCGCAGCCGACGCTGATCGTTTTCCTGTTCTCTTTACGCCCGGCCGAAGCCGGGCGTTTTCACATCCATGCCGCAGCGGCTAAGCCTTTGCCCCCGCATGATAAAATCTGTGTTTTCTACAGAAACCCAGCCGCCATGCCTCTTCCCGACCGCATCGTCATCGCCACCCGTGAAAGCCCGCTGGCGCTGTGGCAGGCGCATCACGTACGCGACTGGCTGCTGGCCCAGTACCCGGGCCTGACGGTGGAACTCTTGGGCATGACCACGCAGGGCGACCGTATCCTCGATGTGACGCTGAACAAGATCGGCGGCAAGGGTCTGTTCGTGAAGGAGCTGGAGCAGGCCCTGGCCGAAGGCCGCGCCGATCTGGCGGTGCATTCGATGAAGGATGTGCCGATGGTACTGCCCGAAGGCTTTGCCCTGGCCGCGATCGGCCAGCGCGAAGACCCGCGCGATGCCTTTGTCTCCAACCGCTACGCCAGCCTCGCCGAGCTGCCCGCCGGCAGTGTGGTCGGCACCTCCAGCCTGCGGCGTGAGGCGCAACTGCGCGCCCGCTACCCGGAACTGGTAGTGAAGCCACTGCGCGGCAATGTCGGCACCCGCCTCGCCAAGCTCGATGCGGGCGATTACGACGCCATCCTGCTCGCCGCCGCCGGCCTCAAGCGCCTGGGCCTCGGCGAGCGCATTCGCGACGAAATGCACTTCGACGACAGCCTGCCGGCCCCCGGCCAAGGCGCGCTGGGCCTGGAGATCCGCGCCGATCGTGCCGACCTCGCCGAGCTGCTCGCGCCGTTCAACGATGCCGCAACCGCCGCCTGCGTCACAGCCGAGCGCGCGCTGTCGCGTCGGCTCGGCGGCTCCTGCCAGATTCCGCTCGCCGCCTTCGCCGAGGATGACGACGGCTTCCTACGCCTGCGGGGCTGCGTCGGCCTGCCCGACGGCAGCCGCATCGTCTACGGTGAGGCCAACGGCACCCGCGCCGCCGCCGACGGCCTGGGCCTCAAGGTGGCCGAACTGTTGCTGACCGAGGGCGCAGCGGACATCCTGGAAGCGCTGAAGGAAGCATGAGCGCGCTCGCCGGCCGCCGCATCTGGGTTACCCGGCCGCGTAATCAGGCCGATGCACTGGCAGCGCAGCTGACTGCCGCCGGCGCCATCGCGGTGCGGCTACCACTGCTGGAGATCGCACCACCGCTCGATCCGGCACCGCTCACCGCCGCGCTGGCCGGGCTCGATCAGTTCGATCTCGCCATCTTCGTCAGCCCGTCAGCACTCGACGCCGTGTTCGAACGGCTGAACACGCCATGGCCCGCCCCCCTGCCCGCCGCCGTGGTCGGGCCCGGCAGCGCCGCACGGGCCCGTGAGCTGGGCATCGCACGGGTGATCGCGCCCACCGAGCGCTACGACAGCGAAGGCCTGCTCGCCGAACTCGACCGCGTGATGCCGCTCGCCGGCAAGCAGGCACTGCTGCTGCGCGGCGACGGCGGCCGCGAGGTGCTGCCACAAGGCCTGACCGCGCGGCACGCCACATTGACCACCGTGGCCGCCTACCGGCGGCTGCCGCCGGCGTTCGACGAAGCCCACCTTGCCGCCGAGCTCGCCGCCGGTTGCGATGGCGTGGTCATTTCCAGCTCCGAAGCCGCGCAACACTTGTTTTCCGCGATTGGAGCCGTCACCCGCGAGCGGCTACAATCGCTACAGTATTTTGCGCCGCATCCGCGCATCGTTGCGGCCCTGCAGCAACTCGGCGTCAGCCACGTCACGCTGACTGCCGCCGGCGATGCCGGTATCGTCGACGCAGTGCACCGCCACTATGCGCAATAGCGCAGGCCCCAGCGCCGTGAAACACCTGTAAACAGGCCCTAGGTACACATGACGCAGCAAACAGACTCGCTCTCCGCCGCGCTTGCCGCGCCCAAACCGAAACGCAGCTTCGCGCCGTCCGCCGGTACCGTGCTGGCAGCCATCGCCCTGGCCGCAGCGGCCGGTGTCTGGCTGTACCAGCAGCAGGCCACCGAGGCGATGAAGCGTGAGGTTGGCGACCAGCTGGCACGCCATGCGCAGCAAGCCAATGCCGCGACCGCGCGTGAAGCAGCAGCCAACGAGCGGCTGCGCACGCTGGAGCGCGAGCTTGCCCAGGTCACCGCCAGGCAGGCCGAGGCGCAATCGCAGCAGGCGACACTCGCCACGCTGTACGACGCACTCACCCGCAGCGAAACGCAACGCGTGCTGGCCGATCTGGAACAGACGCTGTCGTTCGCCAGCCAGCAGCTGCAGCTGGCCGGCAACGTGACAAGCGCGCTGGTCGGGCTGGAAACGGTGCAGAACAAGCTCGCCGAGCTCGACCGGCCCGAGCTGATCCCCGTGCGCCAGGCGGTGGCGCGCGACATCGACCGGCTGAAGACCCAACCCTATCTCGACGTGGTCGGCATCTCGGCCAAGCTCGACAGCCTCGTCGGCACCGTCGACAAGCTGCCGCTGGCCGTCGATGGCTACCACCATGCCGCAGCACCGTCGTCGAAGGCGGACACCCGCAACTGGTTCGAGCGCCTGGGCAGCGAGCTGTGGGGCGAACTGCGCCAGCTGGTGCGAATCCGCGAAATGGACAAGCCCGAAGCCATGCTGCTCACGCCCGAGCAGGCCTTCTTCCTGCGCGAGAACGTGAAGCTGCGCCTCCTGGACGCTCGCACCGCGCTGCTGCTGCGCAATGAAGGTGCCTTCCGTGCCGATCTCAAGGCAGTCGACCAGTACCTCGCCGGCTACTTCGATCGCGACGCCCGCGAAACGCACAACACCCAGCGTACGCTGGCCGAACTGTCGCAACAGACGCTGTCGATGCAGCTGCCCAGCCTCGCCGAGAGCTTGGCCGCCGTGCGTAGCGCCCGCATCAGCACGCGGGAGGTGCAACAGTGAAGGCGCTGGGTTGGCTGATCGCACTGGCCGCGCTTGCGGTCGGATTGATGATGTTCGCCCGGGTGAACACCGGCTATGCGCTGCTGTTCATCCCGCCGTGGCGGATCGAGCTGTCGCTCAATGTGTTCATCGTGCTGCTGCTGTTGGTGACGGTGTTGCTGTACGGCGCACTGAAGGTCGGCAGCGAGCTTGGCGGCCTGCCAGAACGGGTACGCCGTTATCGCGATGCCCGGCGCAACCGTGCCTCGGTCGAGCTGGAGCGCGAGGCGCGCATCGCCTTCTTCGAGGGCCGTTACCAGCGCGCCGAGCGGCTGGCTGCCGACGCCTTCGCCGCCAGCCGTGGCCAGGAAGCGCTCGCGGTGAACGGGCTGCTCGCCGCGCGCGCGGCCCATGCAATGCGCGACTACACCCGCCGCGACCAGTATTTCGAACGGCTGCGCACCAAGCTGGGCCCGCAGCATCTGGCGCTGGCCATGACCGAGGCCGAGCTCTATCTCGACGAACGCCGCTACGACGATGCCAATCGCGCCATCGGCGAGGCACGCGCGATCTCGCCCAAGCTCACCGCCGCGCTCAAGCTGGAGCTGCGGCTCCGTCAGCGCGAAGGCAACCAGGAAGCGGTACTACGGCTGGTCGACCAGCTCGCCAAGAGCGACGCGATCGATGCCGCCCAGGCCAGCCGGCTGCGGGTGCAGGCGCAGCTGGCATCGCTGGCCGGCAAGCCACGTTCGCTGAAGGAACTGAAGGACTGGTGGTCCCGCCTGCCCGCGAGCGACCGCACCGCGCCGCAACTGGTACTGGCCGTGGTCGATGCCTTCTGCGAGCAACAGCAACCCGAACTCGCACGCGAAGCGATCGAGGAAGCGTTGGCGGCCGACTGGTCCGGCGAGCTGGTATTGCGCTATGGCACGCTGGCGCTGGAAGGCGACGTCGTGCAGAGCCAGCTGCAGCAGGCCGAGGCTTGGCTCAAGACCCGCCGCGACGACCACGAGCTGCTGCTGACGCTGGGCCGGCTGTGCCGCGAACGCGCGTTGTGGGGCAAGGCGCAGACCTATCTCGAGGCCAGCATCGCCGTGCAGGCCACTGCAGTGGCGCACGCGGAACTCGCGAATCTGCTGGAAAAGCTGGAACGGCCCGAGGCCGCGGCCCAGCACTATCGCGAGAGCCTGGCGCTGGCGCTACAGGAGCCCGGCAACAACTGACCCTCCCGACGCGGCTACCAGCCGCGTCGTCGTTTCCAGCCCTGGAACGGCCGCTAGCAGGATGCAGCGGCCATCCCGCCCGCTAGTGGTGCTGCGGTTCCGGCTGCGCTACCGGTTTGGCCGGCTGCTCCCTGCCATGCTCGGCGGCATCGAGGCGGATCCAGGAAAACGGCTGCTGGTCGCGCTGACGCGCAAGGAAGCTGGGTTTGTTCAACGCGTCGGGCAGGCGCGGCTTGGCGATCAGGTGATAGCGGTGTGACATGGTGCGTCCTCCGAGACAATGCTGGCCCGATGCGAGCTTAATCCGCAGCACACTGGCCTGCAGGCACCAATGCACGAGGTTTGCGGTCGCTCAATTTCTTGCAGCCAGCCTTGCGCCCAGCATGCCGCAGCCGCGTGACAGCGGTGCTACAGATCGGGGGCGTGCACGGCCTTCAGCAGGTATTGCACCGCGCCGTCCTTCACCCGACGCTGCAGCCACCAGATCGAGGCCTTCTTCAGGCTCCAGTCGAGTTCGCCACCGGTGAGCAGCAGGCTGGCGGCCCGGCCCAGCGTCGGCTGGTGGCCGACCAGCACCACCACCCGGCCATCGCCGCGCGGCCAGTCGCACACTTCGAGATAGGCTGCGGCGCGGGCGCCGGGATTGAGCCGGGCATCGATTTCGGGATGTGGCGTCAGCGCCTGCGCCGTTTCCTGCGCCCGGCGGGCAGCGCTGGCGACGACCCGCACCGGCTGGCCGGCCAGCTGGTGCGCCAGCCACGCCGCCATCTTGCGCGCCTGTTTGCGCCCGGTGCTGGTCAGCGCCCGGGCCAGATCGTCGTTGCCATCCTCGGCCTCGGCGTGGCGCCAGAGGATCAGATCCATCAGTTGCGGGCTTTGGCGGCGAGCTCGGCCAGCAGCATGGCCTGGGCTGAACGCTCCTTGGCGCCGCGCGTTGCCTTGCGGCGATAGCGGCCGTCCGACAGCATTTCCCAGGCTTGGACGTTGTCGACGAGGTAGGGCCGCAGCGATTCGCGGATCACCCGGCGTTTCACCTTGGGGCTGATCGCGGGGAAGGCGATCTCGATCCGGCGGAACAGGTTGCGACCCATCCAGTCCGCACTGGAGAGATACACATCCTCGGCCCCGTCGTTGTAGAAGTAGTAGACGCGGTGGTGCTCGAGGAAGCGGCCGATGATGGAGCGCACCTTGATGTTGTCCGATAGCCCCGGAATGCCGGGGCGCAGCGCGCAGACGCCACGGACGATCAGGTGGATGGTCACGCCGGCCTGGCTTGCCTCGTACAGCTTGTCGATGATGGTCGGCTCCAACAGCGCGTTCATCTTGGCGATGACCACCGCCTTGCGGCCGATCTTGGCGTGGGCGATCTCGCGGTCGATCGCCTTGATGAAATTGGGCTGCAGCGTGAACGGCGCCTGCCACAGCGCGTTGTGGTCGCCAGCCAAGCCAAGGCCGGTCAGCTGCATGAACACGTCGTTCACATCGCTGGTGATGTCCTCGTTGTCGGTCATCAGGCCGAAATCGGTGTAGAGCTTGCTGGTACGCGGATGATAGTTGCCAGTGCCGACGTGCACGTAGCGCTTCAGCTTGCCTTCCTCGCGCCGCACGATCAGCAGCATCTTGGCGTGCGTCTTGTAGCCATACACGCCGTAGACCACGTGCACGCCGGCACGCTCGAGCTTGGCGGCCCAGTTGATGTTGGCTTCCTCGTCGAAGCGCGCCATCAGCTCGACCACCGCGGTTACTTCCTTGCCGCGCTGCGCCGCCTCGGCCAGCGCATCCATCAGCGCCGATTCGCTGCCCGTGCGGTACACCGTCATCTTGATCGCGACCACGTGCGGATCGCGCGCGGCCTGCTGCACCAAGTCGATCACCGGAGTGAAGCTCTGATATGGGTGATGCAGCAGCACGTCGCCATGGCGGATGGCGGCAAACAGATCCGGCTGCTTGCGCAGCTCTGCAGGCAGGCCGGGCATGAACGGCTCGAACTTGAGCTCGGGGCGCTCGACCTGGTCCGGCACCTGCATCAGCCGCACCAGGTTCACCGGGCCGTTCACCCGGAACACGTCACCGTCTTCCAGGCGGAACTGCTCCTTCAGGTATTCCTGCAGGTGGGACGGCAGGTTGTCCGCCACCTCCAGCCGTACCGCGTCGCCATAGGAGCGCTGGCTCAATTCGCCTTCCAGCGCGGCACGCAAATCCTTCACGTCCTCATCGTCGACGGTCACATCCGAATCGCGGGTGACGCGGAACTGGTAGCAGCCGAGCACATGCATGCCGGCGAACAGCTCGTCGACGTGGGCATGCAGGATGGACGACAGGAACACGAAGCCGTGCTCGGCACCGCTCACTTCCTTGGGCATCTTCACGAAGCGCGGCAGGATGCGTGGCGCCTGGACGATGGCCATCTCGGCATTGCGGCCGAAGGCGTCGCGGCCTTCGAGCTCGACGATGAAATTGAGCGATTTGTTGAGGATACGCGGGAACGGGTGCGACGGATCGAGCCCGATCGGCGTCAGCACCGGCATCAGTTCGCGGAAGAAGAAGTCACGCACCCATTCGCGTTGCGCATCGGTCCACAGACTGCGGCGGAAGAAGTGGATGCCTTCCTTGGCCAGCGCCGGGAACATCACCTCGCGCAGCACGCGGTACTGATGTTCGACCATCTGGTGCGCATCCTGGATGATCAGCTCGTAGGCCTGGTGCGGCGTGAGCCCCTCCGGCAGCAGCCGCGTCGGGTACTGGCGCACGTTTTCCTTGAGCCAGGCCATGCGCACCTCGAAGAACTCGTCGAGGTTGCTGGACACGATGCAGAGGAACTTCAACCGCTCCAGCAGCGGATTGCGCGCATCCTCGGCCTGGGCCAGCACACGGCGGTTGAACTCCAACAGGCCCAGTTCGCGGTTCAACATCAGCTGGTTGTCGGCGGGTTTATGGCTCATGGGATCCTTTGCAACGCGATGCGAAGCGGGCCGCAACGCGGCCCGTGAATAGAACGGTCAGGACTGGGGCACGTAGCCGGCAACGGCATCGGCGCCACCGCCGAAGAAATAGTTCTCCAGCTGTTGCTGCAGGTACTGTCGGGCACGCGGGTCGGCGAGGCTGAGGCGGTTCTCGTTGATCAGCATGGTCTGGTGCTTGACCCAGGCAGCCCACGCCTCCTTCGAGACCTGCTCGTACACGCGGCGGCCCAATTCGCCTGGCAGCGGCGGGAAATCGAGGCCTTCGGCCTCGCGGCCCAGTTTGACGCAATGAACGGTGCGGCTCATGACAGTAACTCCAGCAGAACGCTATTTAATGACAAAAATATTGCATATCCATGACAGCGGCGGCGATCAGGTGTTCACCCGCTACCCTGCGCCGATTGTACCCCGAGCCGCAGCCGCCTTCGCACCAGCAACAAAAAGCCCGCGCCACGGCGCGGGCTGATGACACAAATCCGGCTTACTTGGCGGCTTCCACCGGCATGATCCACAGCTCGACGCGCCGGTTCAGACGACGGCCCTCCTCGGTATCGTTGCTCGCGCGCGGCTGGGTCTTGCCCTTGCCATAGCTGTCGAGACGCACCGGGTTCACCTGGCGACCGACGAGGTAATCGACCACGGAACGGGCACGTTGCTCGGACAGCGTCTGGTTGTAGGCATCCTTGCCGACGTTATCGGTGTGGCCGACCACGGTGATCGCGGTCTTGCCGTACTGGTTGACCACCTTGGCGATCTTGTCGAGCGTGGGCGTAAAGCCCCCCTTGAGTTGCGACGAATTGGTGTCAAAGCCGGTGTTCGAGGTCATGCTCACCAAGAGCGAATTGTCGCTGTTCTTCTGCAGCGTGATCTCGCCGCGCTGGATTTCCGCTGCCAGCTGCTTCTGCAGATCCTTGGCCTGCTGGTCCATGTAGTAGCCGATGCCGGCGCCAGCGAGGCCGCCGCCCACCGCGCCGATCAGCGCACCCTTGCCACGGTTCTTGTGATTGACGGCGGCACCGATGGCCGCGCCACCGAGCGTACCGATGATGGCGCCCATCTCGGTGTTGTTGAGGTCGCGCTTCTCGCCCAGATCGTTGGTGGCGCAGGCAGTCAGGGCCAGAGCGGATATCAGGGACAGCGTTACGATCTTGCGCATAGTGTTCTCCGGCTGTAGTTGTGGTGCTGCGATTATCGGCGATGCCCGGATCAGGCCAAGAGGAAATACGTCACATCGCCGTCATCGCTGTGGGGCAGGCCACGCTGGCATTGCTCGCCAAGTCCAAAACCGAATAGCTGGCGAACCATCCGCCCCAGTCGCTAGCATTGCCTTTTCTTCGGGAGCCGCACCATGCGCCTGCTTTTCGCCGCCCTGCTGCTATGGAGCCTGAGCTGTCAGGCCGACGATCAGCTCCAAATCGTTCCCGTCGGCAAGCAATACGTGCTGCAACACGGCGGCAAGCCATTGACCGGCGAGCGCTACGACCAACTGGTCCACGATGCTCGCGAAAGCCCCGACTTCGTGCTGGCCCGCCGCGGCACATCCTGGGGGGTGCTCGACGCCGATAGCGGCAAGCTGCTTATTCCCGTCCGCTACGACAGGATCAATCCGCTGCCGTATTACCTGATCGGGCTGGTTGGCGTGGGCCTGGACAACAAGGCGGGCTTTGTCGATCGCAACGGTCGCATCGTGGTGCCGCTGCGCTACGACGCCATTGGCCCGGTCAGCGGCTATTACAGGCAGGCCTTCGCCAAGCGACAAGGCCAGCTGTTCAGCCTGCACTTTGCCGATGGCCAGCTGCAGCGCGAGGAGGCCGCGCCGGACTTCTATCCCTACGTCGTCGTTCCACCTTCATTGCGCGCACAGCCGCAGCGGGTAGCCGGCCTGCACAACGGCACCTATGTTGCCGATCGCTATCCCGACCTGTACGTCGCCTGGCAAGGCTGGCGCCGCGGCGAACTGCGCGACATCGGCCAGCCGGCGATCGTGCTGCGTGGCGACACCGCCTATGTGTCGTTTGGCTTGATCAATGGTGATCTGCCGTTGATGCCCAACACCATGCAGGCGTGCCAGAGCGAGGCCGGCGTGAGCCTGTGGGCGGAGCGGGATGCCGCGCACTGTGACGGCCCGCAACAGGAAGCGCTGCTTTTTCTGAAGCGGGATGCCGACGGTGCGCTGGTCTGCGCGGATTGCCACGCGGCCCTGCCCCAGCGCTGGATCGCACTGGACGAGCAGCCAACTCGTTTTGCCGGGATCGGAGTCGTCCTGCAGCGAGGCGCGGAAAGAGCGCTGGAAGTCCGCGAGGTGCTGTCCGGCGGCCCAGCCGCCGCGGCAGGCGTCGCCGCGGGCGACATCGTGACCGGGATCGACGGGCGCAGCAGCGCCGACCTCACCGTCGAGGCGGCCAGCCAACTGATCAGAGGCAAGGTCGATACCCCGCTTTCGTTGACGCTGATGCGAGCTGGTCAGCCTCTCACGCTGAACATCATCCGTCGCCCGATCACCATAGGCGCAGACGGCACGGCTCAGCCCAGCACGGACAGCAAGGCCGCCAAGTAGAGCCCGAGGCCGAACACCGCATGCGTGGCAAGGCTGCGCCAGCGTGCCTGCCAAGGCCGGGCTGCGCGCGACGCCGCAATGCCGAGGCCCAGTGCCGGTTGCAGCAGCAGGAACGGGAACGCCACCGTGGCAAGGCCGAAAATCAGCGACGGCAGCAAGGTGGGCCGGACGATCCAGGCCGGCCCGACCAGCGCCAGGAACGCGGCGGCGAACACCAAACCGGTGACGTAGTGCGTCAACCAACCCAGCACGCGCTCATGGCGCACGGCGGCCGCCTGCGCGATCCGGTCGTGACGGACGCGGCCCTGCACGCAGTGACCGACCCAGCGGCCCACCATCGCCCAGTCGAGCACCGGGATGCCGAGCAACCGCAGCAGCAGGGTCCAGGCATCGGTCGCCAGCGTGGCGACAACGCCCAGCAGCAGCACATGTGCCAAGGCAGGCATGATTAGCATCGGCCGGCCTCGCCTAGTCGACCTGCTGCGACGGCACGGCGAAGCTGGCGAGCTCGCCACCGTGCGTCACGCCATAGATCACCTGCCCGGTCGGCCCAACACGGGCGCCCGATTCGCAGTGGCCGGTCTGATCATCGAAGAAGAAATCCGGCGCGAACTCGCGCAGGAACGGGCCCTTGTCCAGGCCGCCGAGGAACATCGCTTCGTCGACCGCAATGCCCCAGCTCATCAGTGTACGGATCGCTCGTTCATGCGCCGGGGCGCTACGGGCGGTGACCAGCGCGGTACGCAGCTTCATGCCGCCTTCGGCGGCCTGCTCCACTGCCTGCTGCTGCAGCCGGTGCAAGGCTTCCAGCAACGGGCGGAACGGCCCGGCCGGTAGCGGCAGCGCGGCCTTGTCGTGTTCATGCGCATGGAAGGCCGGCAGGCCGTCCTTCTGGTACACGATCTCGGCTTCGTCGGAGAACAGCACGGCGTCTCCATCGAAGGCGATGCGCACTTCGTCGGCGTGCGTCTCGGCAGCCAGCAGCGATTGCGGGTAAACCCGAGCCGCCGGAAAGCCGCGGACGATCGCCTCGCGGACGTCGGCATCGTTGGCGCTGAGGAACAGGTTGGCCTGCAATGGGGTCAGGTAGTGATGCGCCGCCCGACCGCGGGTGAACACACCGCGCTCCAGCTTGAGCCCGTTGTGCTCGGCCGATTTGAACACGCGCAGCCCACTCACCGGATCGTTGCGCGACAGGATCACCACCTCGACCGGCTGCGTGTCGCCATGATTGAACGCCAAGAGCTTCTTGATCAGCGCGAAGGCCACGCCCGGGCGCGCCGGTGCATCGAGCCGTTCCAGTTGCACGCGCATATACGCCGCGTCATCCTCGTCCTCGAATACGCGGTTCTCTTCCTCGAAATCGAACAGCGCACGCGAGCTGATGGCGACGACCAGCTTGCCGTTGAGGGTGGCAGGCATCGGAGTGCTCCTGAGCGGGTGGGACGCAACGATTCAGACGTAGTAGAACACCAGCAGCGCGATCGCCGCCATCACCGGCCACGCCAGATGCCGGCCACGCGACATCAGCAGCGTCAGCACGGCGCTGGCAGCGAAGGTGGTGGCCATCAGCAGCAGCAATTGCGATGGCTGCCAGCCCGGTTGCGCCAGCAGCCACAGCAGCCCGGCGAATCCCCACCACGCCAGCGTGGTGAGGTGCCAGGCAAAGCGCAAAGTCCGCACAGTGAAATCCTGGCTGCCGAACAGCTTGGGCAGATCCTGCCGCCGGAACAGCCGGATCAGGATATAGCGCTCGCCCAGCACGCTATGCGCCAGCCCGAGCAGGATGGCGAGCAGCGCAGCCAGGTAGAGCAGCCAACTCATGGCGCACCTGCCGCCTTATTTCGCGATCTTCACCGGACGTTGCCAGCCGTCGAGCGTCACCTGCCGTGCGCGGGCGACGGTGAGCTTGCCGGCGGGCGCGTCCTTGCTGATGACCGAGCCTGCGGCGGTGGTCGCGTCGGTGCCGATGGTCACCGGCGCGACCAGCACATTGTTGGAGCCGATGCGCACGCCATCCTCGATCACGGTGCGAAACTTGTTCACGCCGTCGTAGTTGGCAGTGATGGTGCCCGCGCCGACGTTGACGCCAGCGCCCATGCTGGTGTCGCCGATATAGCTGAGGTGGTTGACCTTGGAGCCGGTGCCGATGGTCGACTTCTTCACTTCGACGAAATTGCCGACATGCACGTCGGCGGCCAGCTCGGCGCCAGGCCGCAGCCGCGCATACGGGCCGATCACGCCGTTCGGGCCGATCTCCGCGTCTTCCAGGTGGCAGAACGGGTGGATCACCACGCCGTCGGCGACCTTCACATTCTTCAGCACGCAGTTGGCGCCGATCTGCACATCGTTGCCCAGCACCACCTCGCCTTCGAACACGCAGTTCACGTCGATCAGGCAATCCTGGCCGTGCTTGAGCGTGCCACGTACGTCGATGCGCGCCGGATCGGCCAGACCGACGCCTGCGGTCAACAATGCACTGGCCACTTCGCCCTGATGGATGCGCTCGAGCGCGGCGAGTTGCAGCTTGTTGTTGATGCCCTCAGCCTCCCAGTGGTGGTCCGGGTGCACGGTGGCGATGCGTACGCCGTCGCGCGCGGCGAGTGCGATCAGGTCGGTGGCGTAGTACTCGCCCTGGGCGTTGTCGTTCTTCAGCTCGGCCAGCCAGCCGGCGAGCCGCGCGGTGGGCAGCGCCAGGATGCCGGTGTTCATCTCGCGGATCGCGGCTTCATCCTGGGTGCAATCCTTCTGCTCGACGATGCGCTGCACATTGCCGGCCGCGTCACGCACGATGCGGCCATAACCGCTGGCATCCTCGAGTACATCGGTGAGGATGCCGAGCGCGCCGCCGTGGCTGGCGTCGAGCAGTGCGCGGAGCGTGGAAAGACGGGTCAGCGGCACGTCGCCGTACAGCATCAGCGTCACGTCGCCATCGAGCTGCGGCACGGCCTGCTGCAGTGCGTGGCCGGTGCCCAGCTGCTGCGCCTGATGCGCCCAGCCCAAGTCGTCCTGGCCGACAAAGGCGGCCTGTACCTGGTCGCCGCCATGACCGAACACCACGATCAATCGCGAGGGATCGAGCTGGCGGGCGGTATCGAGCACATGGCCCAGCAACGGCTTGCCGGCGAGGCGGTGCAGCACCTTGGGCAGCTTGGAATACATGCGCTTGCCTTGACCGGCAGCGAGAACGACGACGTTGACAGCAGACATATGGAGCTCGTGGTTTGGGGATTGCGCCGATTCTATCCCATCCCCATTGCTTGCCGACTACGACAACTCCCTTAGCGGCTGCCGTCAGCCGATGCAGGACGGCAGCCGAATGACAGGCAAGAAAAAAGGCAGCCTTACGGCTGCCTTTTCACTCTTCCGGGGAAGATCAGTGACCACGCTTCTTCAGCTTCTCGAGCACGGCGATCTTCGCCGCAGCTTCGAGCAGCTCGGCTTGCGCCACTGCAAAGTTCATCGCACCGTTCTTGCCCTTCAATGCTTCCTCGGCGCGGGCCTTGGCTTCGCGGGCCTTGGCTTCGTCGAGGTCGGCACCGCGGATGGCAGTATCGGCCAATACGGTCACTACGTGCGGTTGCACCTCAAGCAAACCACCGGAGACGTAAAGCACGACGTCCGGATCGTTGCTGTTGGCCGGCTTGATGCGCAGCGCGCCCGGACGAATCCGGGACAGCAGCGGCGCATGGCGCGGCAGGATACCGATCTCGCCCTTTTCGGCCGGGGCCGAGACGAACTCGGCGGTACCGGACCAGATCAGTTCCTCAGCGCTTACCACGTCCACATGCATGGTCATGGCCATCGCCTATCCCCTTATTGCAAGGTCTTGGCTTTTTCGAGCGCTTCCTCGATGCCGCCGACCATGTAGAAGGCCTGCTCGGGGAGGTGATCGTAATCGCCGTTGAGAATGCCTCTGAAGCCCTTGAGGGTTTCCTTCAACGGCACGTACTTGCCCGGCGAGCCGGTGAACACTTCAGCAACGTGGAACGGCTGCGACAGGAAACGCTGGATCTTGCGCGCGCGGGCCACGGCGAGCTTGTCTTCGGGAGACAGTTCGTCCATACCCAGAATCGCGATGATGTCCTGCAGTTCCTTGTACTTCTGCAGCGTCTGCTGCACGCCACGCGTGACGGCGTAGTGCTCTTCACCCACCACTTGCGGATCGAGCTGGCGCGAAGTCGAGTCGAGCGGGTCGATGGCCGGGTAGATACCCAGCGCAGCGATGTCACGGCTCAGAACGACGGTAGCGTCCAAGTGGGCGAAGGTGGTGGCCGGCGACGGATCGGTCAAGTCATCGGCAGGCACGTAAACGGCCTGGATCGACGTGATCGAACCGGTCTTGGTCGAAGTGATGCGCTCTTGCAGGGCGCCCATTTCTTCCGCCAGCGTCGGCTGGTAGCCCACCGCAGACGGCATACGACCCAGCAGTGCGGACACTTCGGTACCGGCCAGGGTGTAACGGTAGATGTTGTCGACGAAGAACAGCACATCACGACCTTCGTCGCGGAACTGCTCGGCGATCGACAGGCCAGTCAACGCCACGCGCAGGCGGTTGCCCGGCGGCTCGTTCATCTGGCCATACACCATCGCCACCTTGTCGAGGACGTTGGAGTCCTTCATTTCGTGGTAGAAGTCGTTGCCCTCACGGGTACGCTCACCCACGCCGGCAAACACGGACAGACCCGAGTGCGCCTTGGCGATGTTGTTGATCAGTTCCATCATGTTGACGGTCTTGCCGACACCGGCGCCGCCGAACAGACCCACCTTGCCGCCCTTGGCGAACGGGCATACAAGGTCAATCACCTTGATGCCGGTTTCCAGCAGGTCGACCGACTGGTTCAGTTCGTCGAACTTCGGTGCAGGCTGGTGAATGGCGCGGCGGGCTTCGGTCTGCACCGGGCCAGCTTCGTCAATCGGATTGCCCAGCACGTCCATGATACGACCCAGGGTCGCGGTACCAACCGGCACCGAGATCGGGTTGCCGGTATTGCCCACGGCCAGGCCGCGCTTCAGACCATCGGTCGTACCCATGGCAATGGCGCGCACCACGCCGTCGCCCAGTTGTTGCTGCACTTCCAGCACCAGATCCTGGTCGACCAGCTTGAGCGCGTCATACACCTTGGGCAGGTTGTCGCGCGGAAATTCCACGTCGACCACCGGGCCAATGATTTGTACGATTTTCCCTTGGCTCATCTTAGGGTTCCTAATCAGTAAATTCAGGTTGGCGATCTGTTAAACCGCTGCAGCGCCGGCGCAAATTTCCGAAAGTTCTTTCGTAATCGCCGCTTGACGCGTCTTGTTATACAGCAGTTGCAGATTGCCGATCACCTTGTCAGCGTTGTCGGTCGCTGCCTTCATCGCTACCATCCGCGCCGCATTCTCGGACGCCATGTTTTCAGCCACAGCCTGATAGACCAGGGCTTCGAGGTAGCGGGTCATCAGCTCGTCGATCACCGTCTTGGGATCCGGCTCGTACAGGTACTCCCAGTTGTAGCTGTGCTCGGGCTGGCCAAAGGCCTCGCCAGCGAGCGGGAGCAACTGCTCGACCACAGGCTCTTGCTTCATGGTGTTGATGAACTTGGTGTACACGAGGTGCACTTCGTCCACTTCACCTGCGATGTACGCATCGACCATGACCTTGATCGGACCGACCAGTTGGTCAAGATGCGGTGCATCACCAAGGCCGACGGTCGACGAAATGACCTTGGCCCCGTTACGGCTCATGAAGCCAAAACCCTTGTTGCCGATGGCGGTGACCGCGACTTCGCGACCAGCCTGATGCCATTGCTTCATCAGGTTCAGCGCCAGACGCAGGGCGTTGGTGTTCAAGCCACCGCACAAGCCCTTGTCCGACGTGACCGTGATGATGCCGACCCGTTTCACGGTTTCGCGCTTTTGCAGGAAGGGGTGGGCATAGTCCACCAGGGCCACCGCGAGGTGGGCCGCCACATTACGGATTTTTTCACCGTAGGGACGAGCCGACCTCATGCGGTCCTGGGCCTTACGCATCTTGGACGTGGCCACCATTTCCATGGCGCGGGTGATCTTCTGCGTGTTCTTTACGCTTTTGATCTTGGTGCGAATTTCCTTGCCGCCAGCCATGATTCGATTCCTTTTCTATTTGGGTTTCGAATCAGTAAGCGTTGGCCGACTTGAAGCTCTCCACCGCCTTCACGATGACTGCTTCGTCGTCGCCCGACAGCTGGCCACTCTGGTCCACGCGCGCCAATACGTCGGCGTGGTTGGACTTGAGGTGGGCGAGGAAAGCCGCTTCGAATGCCAGCGCCTTCTCAACCTTGACGTCGTCGTACGAGCCCTTGTTGATCAGCAGCAGCGTCACGGCCAGTTCCGACACCTTGAGCGGGCTGTACTGCGCCTGCTTCATCAGTTCGGTCACCAGCTTGCCGCGCTCGAGCTGCTTGCGGGTGGCTTCGTCCAGATCGGAAGCGAACTGCGCGAACGCAGCCAGTTCACGGTACTGGGCCAGTGCCAGACGCACACCGCCGCCAAGCTTCTTGATGACCTTGGTCTGGGCAGCGCCACCGACGCGCGACACGGAGATACCGGCGTTCATCGCAGGACGGATACCCGCGTTGAACAGATCGGTTTCCAGGAAGATCTGGCCGTCGGTAATCGAGATCACGTTGGTCGGAACGAAGGCGGACACGTCACCGGCTTGCGTTTCGATGATGGGCAGCGCGGTCAGCGAACCGGTCTTGCCCTTCACTTCACCATTGGTGAGCTTCTCGACTTCGTCGGCGTTGATCCGTGCGGCACGTTCCAGCAGACGGCTGTGCAGATAGAACACATCGCCCGGGTAGGCTTCACGACCCGGCGGACGGCGCAGCAGCAGCGAGATCTGGCGATAGGCCACAGCTTGCTTGGACAGATCGTCATACACGATCAGCGCGTCTTCACCGCGGTCGCGGAAGTATTCGCCCATCGTGCAGCCGGAGTAGGCGGCGATGTATTGCAGCGCGGCCGATTCCGAAGCAGCGGCAGCGACGACGATGGTGTGACCCATGGCGCCGTGCTCTTCCAGCTTGCGCACCACGTTGGCGATCGACGACGCCTTCTGGCCAATGGCGACGTAGATACACACGACGCCAGTGCCCTTCTGGTTGATGATCGCATCCAGAGCCACGGCGGTCTTGCCGGTCTGGCGGTCGCCAATGATCAGCTCACGCTGGCCACGACCGATCGGCACCATGGTGTCGATGGCCTTGAGGCCGATCTGCAACGGCTGGTCAACCGATTGACGCGCGATCACACCTGGGGCGATCTTTTCAATCGGGCTGCTCAGGGTGGTGCCCAGCGGACCCTTGCCATCGATCGGCTGGCCCAGCGAGTTCACCACGCGGCCGACCAGTTCGCGGCCAACCGGCACTTCCAGGATGCGGCCAGTGCATTTGACTTCGTCGCCTTCCTTGATGTGGGTGTAATCACCCATCACCACGGCGCCAACAGAATCGCGCTCAAGGTTCAGCGCGAGGCCAAAGGTGTTGCCCGGGAATTCCAGCATTTCGCCCTGCATCACGTCGGACAAGCCGTGGACGCGAACGATGCCGTCGGTCACCGAAACAACCGTACCAATGGTACGGGTTTCAGCGCTTGCCGACAGATTCTGGATCCGAGCCTTAATCAGTTCACTGATTTCAGACGGATTGAGTTGCATAAAAAATCTCCTAGCTCTTCAGGCTTGTCGCCAGCGCTGTCAACTTGCCGCGTACGGAAGCGTCGATCACCAGGTCACCGACTTTCACCGTCACGCCACCGATCAGCTCGGGCGCAACCGTGACTTCGGCTTCCACACGGCGCTTGAGGTCGGCGGACAGGGTCGCCGTGAGTTCGGCCACCTGCGCCTCGCTCAGCGGGAATGCCGACGTGATCTCAGCCTTCACTTCGCCTTCTTCGGACGCCTTCAGCGACTCGAACTCGTTGGCGATTTCCGGCAGCGCGGTGAAACGGCGGTTTTCCAGCACCACGGCGAGGAAGTTCTTCACTTCAGCGTCGACGTTGCCGCCGAGCAGGCTGACGAGCAGCGCTTCTACCTGTTGAGCCGAATACTTGGGATTGGCCACCACGTCCTGTGCGGTCTGGTCACCCGCAATCACGGCCAGGTTGGCAAGGGCTTCGGACCACGGCCCGAGCTTGCCTTCCTGCTTCGCCAGACGAAAGACGGCCTCGGCATAGGGTCTTGCGACGGTGATGAGTTCTGCCATGACTGTCTTACAGTTCCGCTTTGATGGATGCCAACAGAGTGGCGTGACGAGCCGCGTCGATCTCTTGCTTCAGGATCTTCTCGGCACCGGCGACAGCGAGGTCAGCCACTTGCTGACGCAGCGTTTCGCGGGCGCTTTGAACCTGTTGCTCGATCTCGGACTGCGCGCCCTTGACCAGACGGTCGCCTTCCACCTTGGCCTGGACCTTGGCTTCCTCGACGATCTGGGCAGCACGCTTCTCGGCTTGGGCGATGAGTTCGGCGGCCTGTTGCTTGGCTTCGCGCAGACGGTCGGCCGATGCCTTTTCGGCATTGGCGAGGTCCTGCTTGGCGCGGTCTGCCGCTGCCAAGCCGTCGGCGATGCGCGCGGCGCGCTCATCCATCATCCGGGTCAGCGGAGGCCAGACAAACTTCATGGTGAACCACACCAGGATGGCGAACGTAATCGCCTGCCCGATGAGGGATGCATTGAATTCCACGAACTAGTCCTCCAGGTTTAAGGGTTTGCTCTTAAACCGACGATTAACCGAGGGCAGCGAGGAACGGGTTTGCAAAGGTGAACAGCAGGGCAACACCAACACCGATCATCGAGATGGCATCAAGCAGACCGGCGATGATGAACAGCTTGGTTTGCAGGACCGGGATCATTTCCGGTTGGCGAGCGGAGGACTCGAGGAACTTGCCGCCGAGGATAGCGAAGCCCAGAGCAGTACCGATGGCAGCGAGACCGATGATGATCGACACAGCGATCACGGTCGAGCTTTGAATGCCAGCGATGAGTTCGGGTGCAGCCATTTTGATATCTCCTAGTGAGAAAGGTCGTTGATACAAGGGTTGAAACACAACGAACCGGGCGGCAACGCCACCCAGCGCGATTCGGGATTAGTGGTCTTCGACCGCCATCGACAGGTAGACGATGGTCAGCATCATGAACACGAAGGCCTGCAGCGTGACCACCAGGATGTGGAAGATCGCCCACGGGGCGCCCAGCACCCAGTTGATCCACCACGGCAGCAGCGCGATCAGGATGAAGATCAGCTCGCCGGCGTACATGTTGCCGAACAGACGCAGGGAGAGAGAGATCGGCTTGGCAAAGAGTTCGATCAGCTGGAATACAAAGTTGATCGGCGCCAGGATGATGGTGCCTACGAGACCCGACGCATGGAACGGCGCGGTCATCAATTCCTTGATCCAGCCGAACAGGCCCTTGGCCTTGATCGAGAAGCCGATGATGACGATCAGCACCGACAGCGACAGTGCAAAGGTCATGTTCACGTCGGCGGTTGGCACGACGCGCATGTAGACATGGTGCGGGTCGGCGCCGAACACGTAGTGGCCGACCGCTTGCGCGGCCATCGGCAGCAGATCGACCGGCAGGAAGTCCATCGCGTTCATCAGGAACACCCAGACGAAGATGGTCAGCGCCAGCGGGCCGATCACCTTGCTCTTGCCATGGAAGGCATCCTTGATCTGGGTATCGACCATCTCGACGATGAGTTCGATGAAGTTCTGCAGCCGCCCCGGCACCCCGGAGGTCGCCTGGCGGGCGACGTAGCCGAACACGCCGGCAAACAGGAAGCCCAGGATCAGCGCGACCCAGAAGGTATCGAGGTGGAAACCCGACCAGAAGCCCTCGGTGTGGGCACGCCAGTGGGTCAAGTGGTGGACGATGTAGTCCGTTGCGCTTTGTTCGGCAGCCATCAGTTCTTTTCCAGTTTTACGAATAAGCTCAGCCAGTAGGCCGTCGTTGCAGCGATGTAGCCCAACAACAACCCCAGGCCGTGCACCGGGATCGTGACGATCACCAGCGCGAATCCGGTTATGGTCCAGCCAAATTTGGCCATTTCGGCGGCATAGTGCCGCGACAGCATGGCTTTCGGTGACACCCATCCCCCCGGATAGGCGATGCGCGCATACAGCAACGCACCCACCAGCGAAATCCCGCCGCCCATCGCACTTGAAATCCCGGCGCGACCACCCCATAAAGCAAAGACCAGCACCGAAACGGCAACGGTCAGCACCAGCTTGAGGCGGACAACGCGACGGATTTCCTGCCGCTTGACCATGGCTTCCCCATGGGAAAAACCCGTGGATTATACGGAGCCGCTTTGCGCGCCGTCAATTTTACCGATAGCGCGAAACTATATCGGCATATCAATGCCATAGCTGAACAACGGCGTCAGCATTTCGCACCATTCCGGTGCATACCCCACATCTTTACTGCAGTCGATTTAGCAGCCGATCAAGCTCGTCCAGACTGGCGTAATCGATCGTCACGCGACCGGCGCCCTTGCGCCCCTGACGGATCTGCACCCGCGCTCCCCAGCGCTGCGATACCTCTTCTTCCAGCCGCGCCACATCCGGGTCGACCCGCTCGGTGGCTTGCGCAGCGGCTGGCTCGGCCTGTAGCTGCTTCACCAGCGCCTCGGTCTCGCGCACCGACAATCCCTTCAGTGCCACGGTCTTGGCAGCATCGAGCTGCGCCAGCGTCTCAAGCGCCAGCAGCGCCCGGGCGTGCCCCATGTCGAGCTGGCCAGCAAGCAACATCTCGCGCACTGGCTCAGCCAGGTTCAGCAAGCGCAGCAGGTTGGTGACAGTGGTACGCGACTTGCCAACGGCATGCGCGACTGCCTCGTGCGTCATGCCGAATTCATCGATCAGTCGCGCCAGGCCGTGCGCCTCCTCCAACGGGTTGAGATCCTCGCGCTGGATGTTCTCGATCAGCGCCATGGCGGCGACGGCCTCGTCCGGCACTTCGCGCACCAGCGCAGCGATCTCGGTCAGGCCAACCAGCTTGCAGGCGCGCCAGCGGCGCTCGCCAGCGATGATCTCGTAGCGGGTTTCCAAGCCATCGTCGATGGCACGCACCAGCACCGGCTGCATCAGGCCCTGCGCCTTGATCGATTCGGCGAGCTCGGTGAGCGCATCGTGATCGATATGCTGGCGCGGCTGGAAACGGCCCGGTTGTAGGGCATCGATCGGCAATTGCTGCAGCGTCTCGCCCGCCTGGGCATCGCCCATCAGCGCATCGAGTCCACGGCCAAGGCCTTTGAATTTCTTGATCATGAGTAGGACAGTCCCGTTCGGGATAGGAAATCGCGCGCCCGGCGTGCCGGTAGGGCACCGGCTTACATAGGCTGGGCAGCTTCGGCGGGATTATGCCGCGCCAGCAACTCCTCGGCGAGTTGCAGGTAGGCCTGCGCGCCCTTGGACGACTTGTCGTAGGCGAGGATGGGCCGGCCATAGGACGGCGCCTCGGCCAGCCGCACGTTGCGCGGGATCACCGTGTGATAGAGCTTGGAGGTGAAGTGCTTGACCAGCTGGTCGCTGACCTGTTGTGCCAGCGTGCTGCGCGGATCGAACATGGTGCGCAGCAGGCCTTCGATCTCGATCTTGCGGTTGAGGCTCTGCTTCACCCGGCGCAGCGTGTTCACTAGGTCGGACAAACCTTCGAGCGCGTAGTACTCGCACTGCATCGGGATCATCACCGAATCGGCGGCGACAAGGCCGTTGAGCGTCAGCAGGTTGAGCGCCGGCGGGCAATCGAGCACCACGAAATCGTATTGGCCAGCCACGCTGGCAAGCACATCCTTCAGCCGCGATTCGCGCGCCTCGGCCTCGACCAGCTCCACTTCGGCGCCGGCCAGCTCGCGGTTGGCCGGCAGGATGTCATAGCCACCCGATTCGGACTGCTGCAGCGTATCGGCCAGCGTGGAATCACCAATCAGCAGTGTGTAGACGGTGTGCGTGAGCTTGGCCTTGTCGATGCCGCTACCCATGGTGGCATTGGCCTGCGGATCGAGGTCGACCAGCAGCACCCGCCGGCCCAGGTGCGCCAGGCTCGCCGCCAGGTTCACCGCCGTCGTCGTCTTGCCTACGCCGCCTTTCTGGTTGGCGATCGCCAGTATCTTCATGTGCGCTTCACTGTCAGATGGACCACGTGCCGCTCGGCCTCGACGCCGGGCACGGCCAGATGATCGACGCTGTTCACCGTGATGTCCACCGGCAGTTTGGCGATCTCGTCGTGCGGCCAGACTCCCTTGAGCGCCAGCCAGCTACCCGCTGGCGCCAGCAGGTGGCGGGTCCAGCTGATGAAATCGGCAAGCTCGGCGAAGGCACGCGCGGTGATGATGTCGAACCCGCCTTCCTGCGTGACGGCCTCGACCCGGCCGTTCACCACACTGACATTGGCGAGCTTCAGATCCATGACGGCTTGACGCAGGAAGGTGGTCTTCTTCTGGTTGGCGTCGAGCAGCGTGAACTGCCAATCCGGGCGGGCGATCGCCAGCGGGATGCCCGGCGTACCGAAGCCCGAGCCAACGTCAAGGATGCGCGTACCACCCAGTTGCTCGAACGCCGGCAGTGGCGCCAGCGAATCAAGCAGGTGCTGCGGCACCATGCGCTCGGGCTCGCGGATCGCGGTCAGGCTGTAGGTCTTGTTCCACTTGGCGAGCAACGCCACGTAATCGAGCAGCGACTGCTGCTGCGCGGCGGACAGCGGCAGCTTCAGCGCAGCCAGTCCTTGCGTCAGCAGGGGCGCCAGCGCCTCCACGTTCGCCACCGTCATCAGGCCACCTTGTCCCGGCCGCCGTCGGCGAGCTGTTTCTTCTTCAGGTGCACCACCAGCAGGGCGATCGCCGCCGGCGTGATGCCGGAAATGCGGCTGGCCTGGCCCAGCGTTTCCGGCTGGTGCTTGGCGAGCTTCTGCTGCACTTCCTTGGAAAGACCGACCACCTGGCCGTAATCGAAATCGGCCGGCAGGCGCGCATCCTCCAGCGTTTCGCGGCGGGCCACTTCGGCCTGCTGCCGCTCGATATAGCCGTGGTACTTCACCTGGATCTCGACCTGCTCGGCGACCAGCGGATCGGTCACCGGCGCTTGGCCTTCGCCGGGCTGGGCCGCGGCCAGCGTCAGCAGGGTGTCGTAGCTCACCTCGGGGCGACGCAGCAACTCGGCCAGCGAATACTCGCGCTCCAGCGGCTTGCCGAACACCCGCTCGGCCTCATGCGCGGCCACCACGCGGCCGTTGACCCAGGCCGACTTCAAGCGTGCCAGTTCGGCCTCGACCGCATCGCGCTTGCGGCAGAACAGATCCCACTGCGCGTCGCCGACTACGCCCAGCTGGCGTCCGATCTCCGTCAGCCGCAGGTCGGCGTTGTCCTCGCGCAGTTGCAGGCGGAACTCGGCACGGCTGGTGAACATGCGATACGGCTCGGTCACGCCACGGGTGATCAGGTCGTCGACCAGCACACCGAGGTAGGCCTCGTCGCGACGCGGCGTCCACGCATCCTGCTCACGGGCAAACAGCGCAGCGTTGATGCCGGCGAACAGGCCCTGGGCCGCCGCTTCCTCGTAGCCCGTGGTGCCGTTGATCTGGCCAGCGAAATACAGGCCCTGGATCGCCTTGCTCTCGAAGCTGGCCTTGAGGCCGCGCGGATCGAAATAGTCATACTCGATCGCATAGCCGGGGCGCAGGATGCGCGCATTTTCCAGGCCGTGGATCGACTGCACCGCGGCGATCTGGATATCGAACGGCAGACTGGTCGAGATGCCGTTCGGATAGAACTCGTGCGTGTCCAGGCCTTCCGGCTCCAGGAAGATCTGGTGGCTGTCCTTGTCGGCGAAGCGGTTCACCTTGTCTTCGATGCTGGGGCAGTAGCGCGGACCAACGCCTTCGATCTTGCCGGTGAACATGGGGCTGCGATCAAAGCCGCTACGGATGATCTCGTGGGTGCGCGTATTGGTGTGCGCGATCCAGCACGGCAGCTGTTGCGGGTGCATCGCGCGGTTGCCACGCACCGAGAATACCGGCTCGGGCACATCGCCCGGCTGGACTTCCAGCACGTCGAAATTGATGGTGCGCCCGTCGATGCGCGGCGGCGTGCCGGTCTTGAGCCGGCCCACCGGCAGCTGCAGCTCGCGCAGCCGGGCCGACAACGAGATCGACGCCGGATCGCCGGCGCGGCCGCCGATCTGGTTTTCCAGACCGACGTGGATCTTGCCGCCAAGGAAGGTGCCGGCGGTCAGCACCACGGCGCTGGCCTCGAAGCGCACGCCGATGGCAGTGATGGCACCGACCACGCGATCGCCGTCGACGATCAGGTCGGCCACTTCCTGCTGGAACAGGTCGAGGTTGGGCTGGTTCTCCAGCATGCCGCGGATGGCGGCCTTGTAGCGAATGCGGTCAGCCTGGGCGCGGGTGGCGCGCACGGCCGGGCCCTTGCTGGAGTTGAGCGTCTTGAACTGGATGCCGCCCATGTCGGTGGCCAGCGCCATGGCGCCGCCCAGCGCGTCGACCTCCTTCACCAGGTGACCCTTGCCGATGCCGCCGATCGACGGGTTGCAACTCATCTGACCGAGCGTTTCGATATTGTGCGTCAGCAGCAGCGTCTTGCGCCCCATGCGCGCGCTCGCGAGCGCCGCCTCGGTACCGGCATGGCCGCCGCCGACCACGATCACGTCGTAACGGGTGGGATAGAGCATGGGTGAAAACGCCTGACGGGTAAAAGGGCAAATATTCTACGGCAAAACAGGCACTTGCGCCACGCAGCGGTGGGCAGGCCCGGCAAAACGAAACGGCCCCGCAGGGCCGTTCGATCGACACACTTCGGCCAGATCAGATGCCGAAGGTGGCCGCCGCCTCCAAGGCCGCGCCAACGATACCGGCATCGTTCTTCAGGTCGGCCGGGACCACCGGGAAGCGCAGCCCCTTGAGCTCGGGGATGAACTTGTCGTGCTTCTTCGAGATACCGCCGCCGATGATCACGAGATCCGGCGACAGCAGCAGTTGCAGGTGTTCGAGATAGCCGTTGAGCCGCACCGCGTAATCCTTGTACTTCATGTCGAGGTCATCCTTGACCTTGGCCGAGCAGTACTTTTCCGCGATGCCGTCCTTCGGGTAGATCACGTGGCCGAACTCGGTGTTGCTGATCAGCTTGCCATCGACGATCAGCGCACTGCCGATGCCGGTACCGAGCGTGATCACCAGCACCTTGCCGCCCTTGCCCTTGGCAGCACCGAAAATGGCTTCGGCCAAGCCGGCGGCGTCGGCGTCGTTGACCAGCTTCAGCGGCAGGCCGGTGGCCTGGGACAGGATGTCCTGCGCCGGCGCATTGATCCAGCTCTTGTCGACGTTGGCGGCCGACAGCGTCACGCCGTTGTGGACGATGGCCGGGAAGGTACAGCCCACCGGTCCAGTCCAGGCAAATTCGTCGACCAGCTGTTTGACCACGCGGCCGACGGCCTCCGGCGTGGCCGGCTGTGGGGTATCGAGCCGCACTCGCTCGGCGAGCAGCTCGCCGGTGGCGACGTTGACCGGCGCACCCTTGATGCCAGTGCCGCCGATATCGATACCCAGAACCACCTTGTCTTGTTGTGCCGCCATGCAGATTGATCCTATCGATGATGCGCGCGCAGTTTGCCCGCGCACCGGGAAGGCCGAACTACGGAGAAATACCTAGGCCGCGCCGCAGGAACCGAATGCCCCAGCGCCGCGCGGCCGCCATTTTACGCATGATAGACGGCAAAACGGCCAGCATCGCTGCTGGCCGTTGATGCGACGCAAATCGCGTTACTGCCCCTGTAGCTCGATGAAGCGGCGCTTGTCGGCCTCGGCGCGTTTTTTCAGATCTTCGATCTCGGCATTGCGCTTGGCGGTATCGCGATCGATGTCGTCCACCTCCTTGCGGGTCATCGCCAGATCCGCTTCCAGGTCAGAAGGCAGCGGCTTCTTCTGCTTGGTGAAGCGCTCGGTCTGCTTGTTGAGCCGCGCCTGCTTGTCGAGCACCGCCTGGCGCTTGAGCTTGTTGGTCTGGATCGCCGTCTGCACCACCTCGATCTGCCGATCGCGCAGCAGGTCGATCTCCTCTGGCTTCGAGAACGACTGCAGCAGCGCCTTGTCGCGGCGCTTCTGCTCCTTGGCCTCGCGCTCGGCCTGCTCGGCCAGGCGCTTTTCCTCTTCAGTCTGCGGCTGCGTGCTCTTGCGCACGGTGCCGGACTTGTTGACCTCGGACACGCCGCTCTTGGGGTCCTTGATCGGCGGCTTGTCGCTGTACTGGACGTTGCCGTTCTCATCCACCCAGCGATACATCTTGGCCTCGGCCTGCGCCGAAGCCAGACCCACGATCAATGCCAATGCCCATACCCAACGCTTCATACCCTCGACCTCGTTCAAATCCTCCGGCGAGGGTGGATGCCGCTTACCGGATGCCGTACTGCGCGCGATACGCCTCGGCTTTCTTCAAGTTTTCGCCCATTCCTGGCTTGGCCGCAAGGTAGCTGAGCAGATCTTCCAGCGTGGCGATCGGGATCACCGGGATGCCGAATTGCTGCTCCACTTCCTGCACCGCCGACAGTTCACCCTGGCCGCGCTCCATACGATCAAGCGCGATCAGCACGCCGGCCGGCTCGGCGCCGTGGGCGCGGATCATGCTCACCGATTCGCGCACGCTGGTGCCCGCCGAGATCACGTCGTCGATGATCAGCACGCGGCCGGTGAGCTTGGCGCCGACCAGCACGCCGCCTTCACCGTGATCCTTCGCTTCCTTGCGGTTGTAGGCGAAGGGCACGTTCTGCCCGGCTTCGGCCAGTTTCACCGCCGTGGCCGCCGCCAGCACGATGCCCTTGTACGCAGGCCCGAACAGCACATCGAACTGGACCTTGGAGGCCAGTGCCGCCTGCGCGTAGAAACGCGCCAGTTCGGCCAGCGATGCACCGTCGTTGAAGAGGCCGGCGTTGAAGAAGTACGGCGAGTTGCGACCGGCTTTGGTGATAAACTCGCCAAATCCCAGCACATTCTGTGCCACGGCGAATTCAATGAATTCCTGACGGAAATCGGACATGGTTTCGGGCTCCTGAAGGCGCGCTCCCGCAGGCGGCAACTGCCGATTTTCGGGAGCGATGTGACAAAAAACAGCATATCACGCGGCACAAGCCCCCTTGTCTGCCTGTAAGAGGAACGCTTTCATGCGCATCGTCTCGGCCAACCTTAACGGTATCCGCTCCGCCAGCAACAAGGGTTTTCTCGACTGGGTAACGCAATCGGGCGCCGACGTGATCGGCCTGCAGGAGCTCAAGGCGCAGGCCGGTGATCTTTCCGACGCAATGCGCGCACCCGCCGGCTACCGCGGTTACTTCCACTATGCCGAGAAGAAGGGCTACAGCGGCGTGGGCCTCTACTGCCGACGCGAACCCGATGCGCTGATCGAGGGCCTGGGCCTGCCGGAGTTCGACGCCGAGGGCCGCTATATCGAGGCGCAGTTCGGCAAGCTGTCGGTGATCTCGCTTTACCTGCCTTCGGGCTCCTCGGGCGAGGAGCGCCAGCAGGTGAAGTTCCAGTTCATGGAAGCGTTCTGGCCGCACCTGGCGCAGCTCGCCGCTTGCGGGCGCGACGTAGTGGTGGTGGGCGACTGGAACATCGCGCACAACGAGATCGACCTGAAGAACTGGAAGGGCAACCTGAAGAACTCTGGCTTCCTGCCTGAGGAGCGCACCTGGATCGGCCGGGTGTTCGGCGAGCTCAAGCTGGTCGACGTCTGGCGTACGCTCTACCCGGACGCGCCCGGCTACACCTGGTGGAGTAACCGCGGCCAGGCCTATGCCAAGGACGTGGGCTGGCGCATCGATTATCAGGTGGCCACGCCGGCCCTTGCCGCCAGCGCCACACACGCCAGCATCTACAAGGACGTGAAGTACTCCGACCACGCGCCGCTGGTCATCGACTACGACTACCCGCTGTGAGGCCCACATGAGCGATACCGGCCTCACCCCGCGCCAGACCGCCATTCCCGCCGCGCTGCTGGGTATTGTCTTCGTCTGGCTGGCCTTGTGGGACTGGCACAGCCGTTACGCCTGCAAGCCGCAAGGCGGCGAGGTCTGCGCCTACCTGACGCGGCTCGCCGATGCCTGGCTCGGCGCCGGCCAGGCCTGGCAGCTGTGGGCCTTCGGCGAAGGGCTGATGGGCATAGCTTGCCTCGCGTTCGCGTGGTGGCAGTTGCGCAGGGCACGCGCATGATCCGCCAGGTCGGCAGCACCGTGATCCTCGCCATTCATCCGGCACGGTGCCATTGCGGCGCCGTGGTGTTCGAGCTGGATTTGCCGGATGGGATCGTCGATCCCCGGCGATGCAACTGCTCCATCTGCCGCATGAAGGGCGCCGTGATGGCATCGGTGCCGCTGGCTGGCCTGCGCATCCTCCAGGGTGAGGAGGCATTGCGGCGCTACCGCTTCAACACCATGACGGCCCAGCATTACTTCTGTGGTGAGTGCGGCATCTACACCCACCATCAACGCCGCTCAGACCCCCGCGTCTATGGCTACAACGTGGCCTGTCTGGAAGGCGTGAACCCGTTCGAACTCGGTGACGTTCCCACCAGCGACGGCATCCATCATATTTCGGACCGTCAGAACTGATGCGGCCAGAGCAAGTGCTAGAGCCTGAACCCCAGCGTCGCCCGAACCGCCTGCAGCCCATCGAGAGGTAGGCAGCCTCTGAGGCCGTCGAAATAGCTGCCAAGTGCTAACGGAAGTTCAATCCACGCGCCCGCGTGCGACGCGACGCGGCATAGCAGGGGCGGCCGCCTTTGCGCTGGATGTTTCAATCCACGCGCCCGCGTGGGGCGCGACTTTGCCGTGACCATCGTCGACACCGGCCCGAACGGGTTTCAATCCACGCGCCCGCGTAGGGCGCGACGGGATCGTAGGGGCTCAGGCCATCGTCCACCACGTGTTTCAATCCACGCGCCCGCGCGGGGCGCGACGCAAAGACTGGCCTGCCTCCCTTGCGCTGCACGTAGTTTCAATCCACGCGCCCGCGTGGGGCGCGACATCATGTTGCCGTAGTCGCCCACGCCAAATTGCTCGTTTCAATCCACGCGCCCGCGTGGGGCGCGACTCGGATCTGGTGAGCCGTGCCAAGCGCGACAAGTCGTTTCAATCCACGCGCCCGCGTGGGGCGCGACAAGTTCGAACACGTCAACGGCGCACAGGCGCTGTTGTTTCAATCCACGCGCCCGCGTGGGGCGCGACGCGGCGCGTGATGCGTATAACGCGGTTGTTGCCGAGTTTCAATCCACGCGCCCGCGTGGGGCGCGACGGCAAAAACAAGCTTGGTCGCAACCAGATGGTGCGTTTCAATCCACGCGCCCGCGTGGGGCGCGACACGTCCCCGTGGTCTTGCTCGCTCAGCTCAACCGGGTTTCAATCCACGCGCCCGCGTGGGGCGCGACGCCAGCCCGGGGAATTGGAAACGCTGAAAGCGTTGTTTCAATCCACGCGCCCGCGTGGGGCGCGACCCCGTAACGCAGATGGCTTCGACTCCAAGCGCGAGTTTCAATCCACGCGCCCGCGTGGGGCGCGACCCTCGGTACTTCATGGACACCGCAGCGCACTCGGTTGTTTCAATCCACGCGCCCGCGTGGGGCGCGACTATGCGTCGGCTGCGGACCATGATCAACGACGAGATGTTTCAATCCACGCGCCCGCGTGGGGCGCGACGCGGGCATGACCCCCGCATTGATGTACGGGTGAAAGTTTCAATCCACGCGCCCGCGGGGGGCGCGACGTGACGGTGCTCTTCCACAACCCCGACCAGACGCCGTTTCAATCCACGCGCCCGCGTGGGGCGCGACCAGTTCCGAGCAGGCCGATGAGGTCGCGAAGATGTTTCAATCCACGCGCCCGCGTGGGGCGCGACCGCGAGGGGGGGGCGCGTACTACCCCTTCGACTGGTTTCAATCCACGCGCCCGCGTGGGGCGCGACCGAGCGCGTGGCGCGGGCGGTCAAGCTCGCAGCAGTTTCAATCCACGCGCCCGCGTGGGGCGCGACCTTTCGCGGATGCGTCGGTGTCGGTTGTGATCCTGTTTCAATCCACGCGCCCGCGTGGGGCGCGACGGGCGCAGTGCCGCCTGCCTGAGCGAGCAGCCGCTGTTTCAATCCACGCGCCCGCGTGGGGCGCGACGTGCTGGGCTCGCGCTGCATTGACGGATGGTGGCAGTTTCAATCCACGCGCCCGCGTGGGGCGCGACGAGCACCTTCGTGTGGTGCGCGCCCGTTGCGTGAATGTTTCAATCCACGCGCCCGCGTGGGGCGCGACTCCAGTGCCAAGCGGCTGCACTTGGCCTGGGAAGGTTTCAATCCACGCGCCCGCGTGGGGCGCGACCTGGTCCATCACGGTTTCCCCGTCATAAGGTAGCGTTTCAATCCACGCGCCCGCGTGGGGCGCGACTTGTGCACGCCGTACTGGATCATCGGCGGGTTGTAGTTTCAATCCACGCGCCCGCGTGGGGCGCGACCCCGGCGGATGACTGGGTGGAGGAGCGTCTCGACCTGTTTCAATCCACGCGCCCGCGTGGGGCGCGACGGTAGACCGAGGGCGGCCGCGCACCACTCGCTGCAGTTTCAATCCACGCGCCCGCGTGGGGCGCGACAGGCATTCCGGCTGAGGAGGATGCTAGGGCTTGGGTTTCAATCCACGCGCCCGCGTGGGGCGCGACCTACCGCCGCCGCCCTTGCCGCCGCCAGCGCCGTGTTTCAATCCACGCGCCCGCGTGGGGCGCGACATCCAGTGGGCCGGCTGCGCTGAACCGTTGCCGGTGTTTCAATCCACGCGCCCGCGTGGGGCGCGACAATGCCAGATGGCCAGGCCGTGTGCGGCTATCCCGTTTCAATCCACGCGCCCGCGTGGGGCGCGACGCCCTGCTCTTCCTGCATGGCCTGAGCGAGGTGGTTTCAATCCACGCGCCCGCGTGGGGCGCGACCGCGCATCGGCACCCTGATCGGCAAGACGATCAGGTTTCAATCCACGCGCCCGCGTGGGGCGCGACGCATGTCGGAGTTCGACGCCAAGCTGTGGCTCGAAGTTTCAATCCACGCGCCCGCGTGGGGCGCGACCCGGTGTTGGATGGTGAGGTCAGCTACATCGGGGTGTTTCAATCCACGCGCCCGCGTGGGGCGCGACCTGGCCCTTCGAGATCTCGCGTGGATGCAGTTCCTGTTTCAATCCACGCGCCCGCGTGGGGCGCGACATCGGGCTCCCACTCAAGCCGGATGTAGCTGTAGCAGTTTCAATCCACGCGCCCGCGTGGGGCGCGACCGCTTGAGGTGGATGCGGTCGCCCTCGTCGGTATGTTTCAATCCACGCGCCCGCGTGGGGCGCGACGGCCACGATGATTCGTACGCTGCGCGATGCCGGGTTTCAATCCACGCGCCCGCGTGGGGCGCGACCTGCGCCCAGTCGTGCTATCTACGTCGCCCGGCCGTTTCAATCCACGCGCCCGCGTGGGGCGCGACGCGCCAGCCGTAGTTTTCTTCCTCGGTTGGCTTGTTTCAATCCACGCGCCCGCGTGGGGCGCGACCCGTCCGTCTGGGCGTGAGCGTGACCGGTTCCGTGTTTCAATCCACGCGCCCGCGTGGGGCGCGACCTTGAAATTCTTTGCCATGATTCAGGCTCCTTGTTGTTTCAATCCACGCGCCCGCGTGGGGCGCGACAAGCAGCACATCGAGCGAAACGACGAATTAGCAGGTTTCAATCCACGCGCCCGCGTGGGGCGCGACCTGGCGCGCTCACCGTCCGGGATGGCCTTGTTCTTGTTTCAATCCACGCGCCCGCGTGGGGCGCGACCTGGTGCTTATAACGCTTTGCCGAACAAAAGAAAATTGATGCAGCGGCGCGAACCGCGCAGACAAAGCCACGCAGGGAATATTGACCAAGGAGTTAATACGAAAAATAACATACGAAACAACGCATTAAGCGACTGCGAATCTCCCAGGAAAATCCCAGCCACTTGAGGTTCGCGCGGTGCTCCTGTGCTAGAACACCAGAGGCCCGTTCAAATCCAGCACCGGCTTTACACCAATATGCTCGACCTTGTGCTGCCAGTTATTGCCCAGAAAATAGAAGCGCAAGCTGTCGTGCTCCGGGTCGATCAGATCGCATAGTCTTTGTCGCAGTGACACCCATTGCGCGGGATCGACCTCGATTTCAAACACCGAGAATTGCGCGCGCTGGCCATAGTCCCGACAGGTCTTGGCCACCTTGCGCAAGCGGGCTTCGCCCGCCTTGGTCATCGTGCTGACATCGTAACTGACGAGCACCATCATGGGCGCAACTCCCTATTTCCACAGAAACGGTGGGTAGGCATCCAGATCGCCGCGCAGGTGGCGCGCCAGCAACTGGGCCTGAATGGCGGGGAACAGCCCCAATTCGACTTTTTCGTCGAGAAAGGCATGCAGCATGCTTTCGCGCTTGCGCTCCTGATACGCCACCAGCACGGTCTTGCGGGCGTCGTCTTTCAGTAGCACGGCACCGTTATCCATCTGGCGAAAATCACGCTCATTCAGCTGGCGGCGGTTGAGCAGCGACAAGGCCAGACGGTCAGCCAGCACCGGGCGGAATTCTTCCACCAGATCGAGTGCGAGGCTGGGCCGGCCTGGCCTGTCGCGGTGCAGGAAGCCAACGGCTGGATCAAGGCCGACGCTTTCCAGTGCCGAGCGGCAATCGTGGGTTAGCAGGGTGTAGAGGAAGGACAGCAAGGCATTGACCGCGTCACGTGGCGGGCGCCGGCTGCGGCCGCCAAAGCGCAGGGCGGGGTGATCGACGCGGATCAAATGGTCGAACACGGCAAAGTACGATTGCGCGGCCTCACCCTCCAGGCCGCGCAGCACGTCGAGTTGCGGTTCGAGCCACAGCTTGTCGGCGATCCGCGCCAGGCGCCGATGCGCCTGTTCCAGCTCGGCCCGCGCCGGTTCCGCCAGCTTATCGCCGTGATCACGCAAGGCCCGGCCCAGCACGGCGCGCTGGTTATGCACCTTGCCAATCAGCAGATGACGCACGATGGCGGCGCAACCCGCCGCGTCGTCGCTGCGCCGATATTGTTCGCGCCGCAGCAGCACGTTACCGGAGACCGGGCCTTCGACCCGCGCCAAAAACTTGCCGTTGGGGCTGAGATAGCTGACGCAGATGCCCTGTTCGGCGCAGAAACCAAGCAGCGGTGGCGAGACCAGTACGCGGCCGATGCAGACCAGGCCTTCCAGCATGTGTACCGGCAGGCGCCCACGTTCCTCGCCTTCTACCTCCATCACGATATTGGCGCCATCCTTGCGCAGCCAGGCACCCTCGGTGGTCACATACAGCGTGTTCAACTGGCGCCGCATTCAATCCTCCCATTGCTGCCGCAGCCAAGCCGACACCGGCTTGCGCCGACCCAGCAGCTTGGGCTGGCACAAGTCGATCAGCGAACAGGCGTCGCAGCGCCGTGGCTGATAGTCGGCCGACGGCGTGCGGCCTTGCTCGAACAGCGCCTTCGTCGCCGTGATGATGTTCAATGTGAGGTCACGCAACGCGGCATCGAACAGTACGACCTGCCGCCGCCGCGTCTGGCCATAGAACAAGGCGCCTTCTGGCACGGGTCGGCCGAGCATGGCTTCCAGGCACAGCGCCTGCGCGCACAATTGCACCTCATCGACCCGGTGCGCCTTGGGCTTGCCACGCTTGTATTCCACCGGATAGGCCTGCTCGCCATCGACCGCGGCGTGAAACTCCACTACATCCGCCACCCCGGCGACACCCAGCGCCGGCGCCTGCAAGGGCATGGCGGTAACAGTGCGCACGCCACGCCGCTTTTCCACCGCCGGGGTATCGGCACGCTCATGCAGGACGCGGCCCTCGGCGGTGTGTCGGTTTTCGGCCCACAGCTGCTCCACGTGGATCAGCGCACATTGGCGCGGGCAGTACAAATAGTGCTGCAAGGCGGAAAGCGGGATCAGGTCGTCGGCGAGGTCCATGGTCCCGCTCCGCTGCGGCTTACAGCAGTTCCTGCACCGTCACGCCGGCCGGCACTGCGGCGGCATTGACCTCGACGCGGTAGTCGGCAAAGCCGCGCGCCGGGGTGTCGGTTTCGCCATTTACGCGAGTGACGCTCACCGCCTCGAACAGCTTGTGCGCCGGCGCATTGCCCATGGCATGGTCGTGCTTGAACACGATCAACTTGCGCGCTGCCATTTCCCCGCGCGCGGCCGAGCGGTCGTGCTCGAACATATTGCTCAGCGCGCGCCACAGCAGTTGCAGGTCATCATCGGAAAAGCCGGTACGCTCGGCGAGCTTGGCCGAAATGAAGCCATGGGCGCGATACAGGCCATAGGGCACGATGTGCTTGCGACCCATGGTGCGTTCCTTTTCCAGATCCTTCTCATTGGTGACCGCCATGCGGGTGATCGACACCTCCAGCGGCACCACCGGGTCAATGGAGGTGGCAAACGCCAGCTGGATCGGGCCGCGCACCTGGCCGGCGTTGATTTCGGTGGTCATCACCGCACCGAACGCGCGCACATCGAAGAAGTTCTTGCACATCCAAGCCGTGAGCTCCTGCGCTTTGGCTTCGTCCTTCGGCAATCTCTTGTATGCGTCCTTTGCATCGGGCGGCAGCTCAAGCGCTTCCCATGCAAGCTTGTGCTGGTTATTCAGCACCGACTTTTCCTGCATGTAGATTGCATAGCCTTGCTCTGGTTTGCCAGCTTGCTCTTTTTCCAAAGCAACATAGTTGCGCAGCTTGCGCTTCAGGCACACGTCGGTCACCAGGCCCTGGTTGGTTTCCGGATCAAGGCGCGGCAGGTTGCCGGCATCCGGGTCACCGTTGGGGTTGCCGTTGGTCACGTCGAACAGGTAGACGAATTCGTAGCGGTTGGCGATGGCAGTCATGGCAGGTTCCTTATTCGGCGATTTCATCATCGGTGGCATCGGAGCCACCCTTGGCTTTGAAGCGGTCTTGGGTCTGGTGGTAGTAGCCGATGGCAAAGTGGCCCTGTGCCTCCAGCCGCAGGCTGCGCGGGAAGGCGTTGCCGAGGCCATCGACGATCTGGCCGATGCTGGCTTCAAGCGTGACCGCCAGCCCCGGCTTGTCCTTGCGCAGCCGGGAGAGGTGGTGCTGGACATTACGCAGCAGCATGGGGAACACGCTGGCCGGGGTGGCCGAGGCCGCGCCGTAGTAGCGGTCGCGGATGGTGGCGTTGATGTCCTTGCCCAGCGCGCTGCGCTGCGCGTTTTCCAGCTCGGCAAACAATCGGCCCAGCAGATAGCCGGGATCGGTGTTGGTTTTGTCCAGACTCACGGGTAGCTCCAGGTTGATGCCGGCAACGCCCAGGCGTTGGTCACGCACGAGCACGGCTTTGCACAGCGCCACGCGCACGCCGGAGATGTCGCCGTCGGCGCGCATGCGCATGATCAGATTGGTCAACAGGCTGCGCGGGTAGCGGCAGCCGGTCAGGATGGCGCGGGTCAGCTCGCCGGCCAGTTGCGGCGGAATGTTCTCGGCCTTGCCCTGCGCCGCCGTGGCATAGAGCAGGCGCCATATCGCCGGCTCGCTGCGCCACGGCAGCGGTTGCAGTTCCAGGTCGCGGAAGTGTTCGGCCAGCCGGCGCGCCATTTCGTCCAGTCGCCCGGTATGCCAGAAGCGGATCGACAAGCGCGATGCATTGGGCGCCAGCCCGAGCACGAACAAGCGCGTGTCGTCGTCCAGATTCAGCCCCAGTTCGCGCAGTGGGCGGCCCTTGGCCACCGCATCGAGCACGCTGCGCAGCTTGGCGGTTTCTCCCGCGTCATCGGCTGGCGGATCAAACAGGCTGGCAAAGGTGAATTCGGCGACCTCGGCCTGCGCCGCCGTGGCCGCCTGCGCCCAGAACACCACCGTGGTATCACCGATCTGCAAGCGCTGCCGGTTGTGCTCGTCGCGGCGCAGCAGGTGATTGAGCACGGTGGTGTAGGCAAAGGCTGCCAGTTCGGACACCGGCGCGTTTTCACCCTGCGATTTGCCGTAGGAGGTGAACGATTCCAGGTTGAACGACACGATGGATGCGCCGGAACTCTGTGCGCCGTTGACCCCCTTGATCGCCGGGTGCAACCGCGCCAGCGGTGCATGTTCTCCGGTGACCAGGCAGCGACCCGATGCCGCGTCGCCATCGGCCAGCATGCGAGCGCGCAGTTGCTGTGCCGCCGCTGTTTCATGCACATACTGGCGCTCGCCATCGAGGCGGAACACCACATTGGCGTCGAGCAAACCTTCCTGAATGGCCGGCGGGAAGTCGGCAAAGCGCTCGGGGGTCCAGTTGCGCAGGAACAGCTGCACCGCGCGCAAACCCGGATCGTCGCTATCGGCCAGCCATTGCTCATGCAAGGTCTTGAACGCGGCATGCTCATCGGCAGTGCGCGGGCTGACCTTGGCGCTGACGCCGAGCACGTAACTGGTTTTGTCCCACAGAAAGTTGGATTTGATGCCGACCGTGCGTTTTTCCGGCTGCGGCACCGTCAATGCGGTCGGCAGAAGCTTCTTGCCATTGGTATCGCGGATGTCGTGCGGCGCATCGACCAGTTCGCCATCGGCATTCAGCAGCAAGGCGTAGCTGATCTTCTCGGTGCTGAAGCCAAAGCGTGGCACCTGGTCCTGTGCCGCTAGACGCTGGTAGTAGTCGTTCAGCGCGGTCAGCATCATGCGGCGGCCTCCTCGAACGGCGGCACCGTGATCCAGCCCTGATCCATCGCGGCGCGGAAGAAGCGTGGCGTCATGCCATCGGCAAAATCGATGTCGTGCAGCATCCAGCCCAGATCGCGTGCTTCCAGCAGGCTGGTATGCGGCTGCGGCAGGGCGTCATCGCTCTCGATCAGCTCGAAATGCGCGGCGAATTCGCGCGTGCCAAGGCAAGGCGCTTGGAAGTACTGGCCCTTGCGGGCGCGGCGGTTGAAGATATCGAGGTGCTTGCCCTCGCTATCGTCCGGCCCGGCCTTGGGCGTCAACTCGAAGTGCGCCTCGATCACATAGGCCACATCGCGTAGCACGGTGGCGGCGCGTTGCTGGCGGTCTTCATCGACCAGCGCCACCAGCCCATCGGTACGCCCGGCCTTCATCGCCTTGGCCGCGCTGGCGGCCGACAGCTTGCCGCCCACCTCGTTGCGGCGGATCGATTCGAAGCGGATCGGCTTCACCACCAGAATGCGATCGACCACCCAGCGGATGGCCGGCTTCCAGTGAATCGCCTCCAGGATGCCGCGGGCGGCCGATGGCGTGATCACGTCGTACGAGACACGCTCCACTTTCATCTCAGGCCGGGTAAAACAGGCACGCTCGCCCCAGACGTGTAATCGGATGCCGTAAGTCATCGTCCTCCCCTTTGGGTTATCAATTGGCCCAGACCAGCCGGTCCGCCTGGATGAAGGCCGGGTTCTCCCAGCTCAAGCCAAAGCAGTCGTCGTACAGATCCGGGTTCACCAGTTGCATGAACTGCTCGCCAAAGCGCTCCGGCTGCACCGGCTGAATGGCGCCAGCGTTGCGCAGCGCCTGGTAGCCGGCGCGCGGCAGTTGCACCAGATACGGTTGCAAGCGGCGGGCGATGCCGCCGCAGCCTTCGGCGTATTCGAGCTCGCGCAGCGCTGTGCGGGCGGTGTCGTCGAACGGCACGATCACCGGCAACTGAGCTGATTCGATCATGCGAAACTTGCTCGCCAGCAATTCGTACGGCAGACCGGCGAGCTTGCCGGCTTCGATGGCACCGAGCAGGCCGTGCGCATCGAGCTCGGCTTCGCCCTTCTGCCAGTACAGCTGCGTGAAATAGGCCTTAATCGCGGCCTGGCTCAGCGGCACAGCGCCGTGACGGCGCAGCACCTCGCGCGTGGTCTGGGCAAATTGCGTCAGCTCGGGTGGCGGCGCCCAATCCGGATTGTCGGTGGCAAAGATCAGCACCTCGCTGTCGGCAGCGTTGCGCCGGCCTTCGCGGTTGCAGCGCCCTGCCGCCTGCGCAATCGAATCGAGCCCAGCCTCGGCGCGCAGCACGATCGGGAAATCGACATCGACACCGGCTTCGATCAGCGACGTGGCCACCAGCCGGCACGGCCGGCCCGCCTTCAGATCGGCGCGGATGTCCGCCAGCACCGCGCTGCGATGTTTGGCGCACATCAACGTGGTGAGATGGCGCGCGCCGGGCTCGTCGGCAATCGCATCGAACAGGGCACGGGCATGCCTGCGGTTGTTGACGATGCACAGCGCCTGCTCGCACGTACGCAGCATCTCCGCGAGAGCGGCATCGACGAGCACACCGACATGCCGGACAGTCACACGCTCCAGTTGCCGGAACAGCTGCTCCGGATCCGGTGCAAGCTCGGTGACTTTTTCAAAGCCACCCACAAAGTCCTCGCAATGCAGCGCCGGTTGCGTGGCGGTGCATAGCACCACGCTGCTGCGGTAATTGCGCGCCAGTTCATCGAGCGCGGCCACGCACGGGCGCAGCAGCTTCAGCGGCAAGGTTTGTGCCTCGTCGAGAATGACCACGCTGCCGGCAATGTTGTGCAGCTTGCGGCAGCGCGCAGGCCGGTCGGCATACAGGCTTTCGAAGAACTGCACCGAGGTGGTAACGACGATGGGGTAATCCCAGTTTTCCATCGCCAAACGCAATTTCTTATCAGACTGGTAATAGTCAGGATCATCACGCCGTATCGGTTCGACAAAAGCACTGTGGTGCTCCAGCACCGCCGCTTCGCCCAGCTCACCGAACGCATCGCGAAACACGGCGGCGGTCTGCTCGACGATGCTGGTAAACGGGATGACGAAAATCACCCGGCGCAGGCCATGGGCAATGGCGTGGTCGAGCGCGAAGGCCAGCGAGGCCAGTGTCTTGCCGCCACCGGTGGGCACCGTCAGTGAGAACACCCCCGTCGGATCAGCCGCGTGGCTGCGCACGCCGGCGAGGATTTCGCCACGTAAGCGGTTGACGGGAGTATCGGTCTTGAAGCTGGCGAGCCTGTGGTTCAGGCGCTCGCGCAATGCACTCAAAGCCACCGCACTGCCGCGCGGTGTGGGTTGGCGACGTTCAACCTTTTGGTAGAACGCTTCGGTATCGATGAAATCGGCGTCGACCAGACAGGAAAACAGCATCCGCCCCAGAAACGCCAGCTGAAACTGCCCGCGCGCCTGATTCGGCTTGAAGCCATCCGATGGTGCCAACGGCGTGGCAGGCAGGGCGATGTCTTGCTGCCACTGCGGGTTCAACTCGGGCAGCGGTGCGCGCAGGCGATCCTGCAGGCTGGTGCGTTCGGCGGTGTCGCGGCCATTGGCAAGGCCAGCGTGGTGGCCGGCAATGCCGTAGGCGAGCAGCGTGCCCAGCGACCCGAAGCGCTCGACCGCGATTCTGGCGCCCCAGGTGGCATGATCGACCCGCGCGCCGCCGCATAGCCGCAGCTGGAATTCAGCGGTGTATTTGCCCAGATCGTGCAGCAGGCCGGCAATCTGCCCCAGCGGTTTCGCCCCGAACACTGCCGCGTAGCTGCCAGCCAGGTCGCCCACGCCACGCAAATGCTCGGTGAGAAGCTGCCAATCCTGACGATCAGCTCGCTCGGTGGAGTGCGCAAAGAAAGCAAAATCAGCATGCATTGCCAATATCCAGACATCATTGACTGAAAAAAATTAACACACAAGTCAGTTATTGATTTGTTTTGGGTCAGAAGTTGTTGCTTTCATCGCGCGCAGCGGCTTGCACAGCGCACCATGCGATACTGCGCGCTCATCCCTGCCGTCAGCC